>JBGTBX010000246.1:0-2512 GCA_041749115.1 Gemmatimonadaceae bacterium | reverse complement strand
TGGCGTGCATGAGAACACGATGGCGCGCGTCTTTGCGCCCGGCATTTCACCGAGCACGAACGCCGCCGAACTGGGTCGTTTGCTGCGGAACGGTGGTGAACTGGACACGCCGTCGCGTCAACTTGCTCGCTATATCGATCGTGTTGCTGATGTGTATTTCCCCAATCTTGACGTCGAGATCATTTACCGGCTCGATCGCTACGGTCGCGGTGGCCATCACACGCCGTTTTTTAACGTCGGCTATCCCGCCGTCCGTTTAATGGAGGCGCACGAGGACTACACTCGGCAGCATCAGGATTTGCGCACCGTGAATGGTGTGGAATATGGGGACGTGATCGAACGTGTTGATTTTGCGTATGCGGCGAGTATCACCGCGCTTGATGCGGCCACGTTAGGCTCACTCGCCATGGCGCCACCGTCGCCGGACTCGGTTACTATTGCTGGAGCTGTTCAGCCATCGCCGAAATTGACCTGGCGTGCGGTTAGTGCTCCCGATCTTGCAGGTTATCGTGTGTACTGGAGAAAGCCGAGTGAGGTGAACTGGACGAGGTCGCGCTTTGTGGGGAACGTGACCGAGTACACGGTGAAGGATGTGATCATCGACAATTACTTCTTCGGTGTTGCGGCGGTTGATCGGGATGGCAATGAGAGCCTCGTTTCGTTTCCGCGATAGATGCACAACAAATTATTGGGTTGAACAGCAAAAGGAGGACATGTGCTGAAAAGTGTCGTGACATTGGCTCTTTGTGTATTCGCTACTGCTAGCGGACTTTTCGCGCACGGCCAGGACCGCCCTCGCGCGCGCGCTCTGGGCATTCCTTTTGAGGGTTCTCCCGGGCCATTGAACTCGATCACAGACGTCGCTGGCATTGAGGTGGGATACACGACGTTAAACCGTGGCGAGGGCGCGCTCCGAAAGGGACAGGGTCCTGTGCGAACCGGGGTCACCGCGATCCTCCCACGCGGTAAAGCGAATCAGGACCCGGTGTTCGGTGCGTGGTTCACGTTGAACGCAGCAGGAGAAATGACGGGTACGACCTGGCTTGAGGAACGCGGATTTTTGGAAGGTCCAATCCTGATTACCAACACACACAGTGTCGGGGTTGTGCGTGATGCCGCCATCGACTGGATGCTGCGAAACGGCTGGACGTTCAGCTGGATCACACCGGTCGTCGCCGAGACCTATGATGGCAACCTGAATGACATCAACGGTTTCCATGTGACGAAGGAGCACACATTCGCGGCGCTGGACAACGCGAAGACCGGCGCGATTGCCGAGGGCAACGTCGGCGGTGGGACGGGGATGGTGTGCCATCAATTCAAGGGTGGTACGGGCACGGCGTCGAGGCGGGTTTCGACGACAAGTGCCACATACACCGTTGGGGTGCTCGTGCAGTGTAACTACGGCTCCAGGGCTCAACTCCGCGTGGCCGGGGTTCCGGTTGGCGCGGAAATCAGTGACCTCCGTCCCTGCTTCGTGCCGACCCCGGGCGTTGCGGAGAGGCCGCTTAACGTACGCTGTCCCGCAGGTGGTGCCGGCGCGCAGAGCCCGAGCGGTGCTGAGGATCCAGTGGGCACGTATGCGATCGATGCTACCGGTGACGGTTCAATAATCATCGTGGTCGCGACGGACGCCCCGCTGCTGCCCCATCAACTCCAGCGGTTGGCGAAGCGTGCCGCGCTTGGTATCGGCCGTATGGGAGGCACAGCGAGCAACGGGTCTGGTGACATCTTCGTTGCCTTCTCGACTGCGAACGCATCCGCGGACGGTGGGGGTGTGGCCAGCGTTCAGATGCTCGGCAATGATCAGCTGTCGCCGCTCTTCGAAAGCACTGTGCAGGCGACCGAGGAAGCCATCACCAATACGCTGGTGGCGGCCGAGACAATGACGGGGGCGGACGGATTCCGTGTGTTTGCTTTGCCACACGTGCGGTTGCAAGGGATCCTGCAGAAATACAACAGGCTCGTGAGCGCGCGTTAAGGGGCCGGTAAGGCATAGGGCAGCTAAACGCGTGGCGATGCTGCCCGTGTGATGCGGGTCGCCGTTGGTGAATACTGAGCGGAGTCTCCTGGATCGACTCGTTGCGACGCCGTTGCGACCCCTGGAGGCGCTACGGCCTCGGCAGGATTATCAGCAGTCGGCGCGCTGTATAATCTGGCAGTGGTTTTCGGCACCTGTCTGCGTAACCCCTTGCCCTGATTAGTCTTGCGCGCTGATTGACCCGGTTCTGCATCGGCGTTATGCTGCAGCGAATGCGCTGGATAACGTTGGCCGCGCAGAAATAGCCAGATTATCCAGCTCTGCATAATTCAAGTTAGCCGGACAAGAGCGCGATGCACCCATGCGTCTCGCCTCGCGCAGGAAAAGACCTCTTACCGAAAGTCAGGATGACTATGCGTCTCAGCGACCGGCGGAATCGTGCAGCGTTTGGCTACCGGAGTGCGCTCGCACTTTGCGCACTAGCGGCCGCCGTGCACGCGAGCGCGGCCCACGCGCAGAGCCGGCCGGTAC
>JBGTBX010000245.1:0-2511 GCA_041749115.1 Gemmatimonadaceae bacterium | reverse complement strand
CGAATTGCGCGCGAACTTGGACAGCTTCTGGCCGGCGGTCAGAAGGCCGAGTACATCGAAGGACCACGAGCGGCTGTGCTGTATCGCTCCGTTCCGGTGGCGGTGACGTCCCAAGAACTTCCAACCACTACCGACGTAATCGTTCCGGTTCCACCCGGATATCCGGCAGCGATGATCGATCTCGCGGGTTTGCCCGTCGGTTCTCCACTGATCGCTCGAGTGAAGGGTGGTACTAATAACCAAGGCACCATCGTAGCCGACGGCACGACATGGCAGCTTGGTAGTTATCACCCTCACAACGGGGGAGGAGGGCCACCGTGGGATCAGAATCGCCACGGGTTTCACACTTACTTCGATCATCTATTGGCATGGCTTCATCAGCTAGGATAAGAAAATCGCCGTGGGCGGGACGACTTCACGACGTGCGAAACGATCAAACCATCATCGTTCGGATGGCCGACCCGGAAGTGTCGAAACTCTTCGCATTGTTGCTCGAGAGATATCCAGAGGAGGAATGGGCGACTTTTGTTCGGTTTGGATGGCGAGAGTCGAACGGCCAATTGGCCCTAACGCTGGCAGCCGTTGACGTGCCCGAAGAGGGCGACCTCGACCGATCGGTTCCACACGTTGCCATCGATGAATCCTATAGTCTGCGGGTCGCTCTACTGGCCGAGACGCACCCGCACGGGGTGGGCATTGTGCATTCACATCCGAAGGATTATCAGCCCGCTCCAAGTCAGATTGATGATGACATGGATGGGTATTACAGCGAATACTTCGAGGGCTTTGCACCTGAGCGTCCATACGTCTCCTTAATCGTATCTGAGCTCGCGGGAGAATTGACCGTGTCTGGTCGCGTTTATTGGCAAGGGGCTTGGCACTCCGTAACTCGCTTTCTCGCTGAAGGGGTCCCTCTTCGTACTTGGCCGACTTCACCAAGTCACGGCCGTGCGAAGCCACTTGATCGATATGCGCGACTCACGGCAGCATACGGCGACCTTGCTGCGGAACGGCTGCAAAGAGCCACCGTTGCTATTATTGGGGCTGGCGGAACGGGATCAGCTGCGATTGAAGTTCTTGCCCGCGCAGGTGTTGGACGACTGCTCATCGTGGACCCTGATACTCTAGAGAGTTCCAACCTCGAGCGCGTTCATGGCAGCACTCCAGCCGATGCCAGCGCGAAGCGCTCCAAAGTCGTAGTGGCTGCTGCGCACGTTCGCGCCATCAATCCCGACTGCAACGTGGTCGCCATCGTCGGATCGGTCCCACAGACTGAAGTAGTCGATGCGATCTTGACCGCAGATTTGAGCCTCGGCTGCACAGACCAGCAACACAGCCGACTCGCGCTTTCCGACTTGTCAGTTCGGTATCTGGTTCCCTCGATCGATTGCGGGGTCGCGATGGAAGGCTCGGACGGAAAAGTCACTGGGCAGATCGTTCAGATCGTCCGATTCCTTGCTTCCGATCCCTGCGCGTTATGCCGCAGAATGATAGATCCGCCTCGACTCGCACAGGAGCTGATGTCGCAAGAAGAGCGACGTAGAAGGCAAGAGGCAGCCGCGGCCGCCAACGCTGAGGGTCGGGCGGGTGGCGCGTACTGGCGTAACACTCCTCAGCTGAATACCGTGGGCCACCTTACGACAGTGGCGGGCGCGATGGCAGCCGGCTACGCGATCGGTTGGCTCACCGGCCGCTTCGATCCTCCCTTCGAGCGCCTCCAGATGAATCTCGTCGCTCCGTGGTTAGGTGTAACCGATGACGAACTCCAGGCTGTTCCAGATTGCGTGTGCAGACGCGTAAGAGGATGGGCTGATCAAGGCGTAGCGGATGCGCTGATAACTGCTCCCCATCATTGGACCGCACCAACCCTAATCCGCAACACTGACGCAGGAAAGCCGATATGATGCGCGTAGCCCGAATGAGATTCAGCCAGGGGTGTCCTAATTGCGCGTTAGGCTATGATCCATCGGAATCTCACGTCTGTCCGCCGCATGATGTAAGTACTATCGCGAGGGCGCGAGGTTTTCTTCGTAGCAAGCTTGAACGAAACGATAGCGATCGCGACGTCGAGGGGCTTATCGCCGCCATCGCTACGCTGCTTCGAGAAAGCGGAAAGACTGCGACATAATATCGATAACGGTCACCGCACCGACTAACGCCGAGGCTCCCCGACTCCATCTGGCACGACGGCCGCGTGCCAGATGCGACCCGATTGCTCCATCCCAGAAGATCTAGCCTAGACTCGTCACGTTTGGAACACGACGACTGATCTAGCCAGCGGAATAAAAGAGCGATGATCGCCTTTATTCGTCAGGCGTCATTGGGCCTTCTGCTTCTTTTCTTTTCGCTGCTCTAAGCTCCCTTTCCGCATCCCGTGCCGCCTTCTTTGCGTCCTTTGCTTCCTTCTTCAGCCGCGCTTGCTCAAGAACCTCGTCGATTGCGCCAACAAGCCGGATTTCAGTCAAGCGAACTTGGGTTTGCTCGTCGAATACTTCAGTACCCCCATGCAGT
>JBGTBX010000244.1:0-4624 GCA_041749115.1 Gemmatimonadaceae bacterium | reverse complement strand
CACCGACGGGGCCCAGCGGCGGTGAGAGTCGCGCACGTCTGACGGTGACCGACAGGGTCGGCCGCCCCATTGCCGACGCTCTCGTTTCGCTGATGTCCGGCGCGGTCGCGCGGGCCACGAAAGTGACTGATGCGGCGGGGCGCGTCGAGTTCGCGACCGACACCGCCGGCCCCGCCACGATCCGCGCCAGCAGGGATGGTTTTCACACCAGAACCGAGGCGGTGGTGTGGCACCAGGGCGACGGGTATCGATTCAACGAGTTCTGGCTGGATGCGTTGGATCGTCCACTGGGACTCGAGCCCGGCGAGTACACGCTGACGCTCTCGATCGGCCTGTCGACCGCGACCAGCCCGAGCGCGCGGGCGCCGTGCGCAGGATATCCGGCCGAACTCGCCTCGCGGACCTATCGAGCGACGATCAAGGCGGCGTCGTACACATCGGCAAAGCACAACCTGATCGTGCTCGCCTATCACCCCACGCTCAATTGGCCAGTCGAGTTTGGGTTCGGCGTTGCTGGGCAATTTGTCGGGTTCGAGTGGGACGATCCGCTGATGGAAACCCTGCCTGAATTCGGCAGTGTGCGGATTGGAGGATCGGCGCCGACGACGGAGCCTGCTGTCGTCGATGGTACCTCGGTGTCGGTCCCGTTCCGCGGCGACTTTGAATACTGCCAAACGAAGAACGGCCATGCCCACAGCTGCTGGCACGAACCCGTCGAGAAAATCGTCAGGTACCACGTGTGCACGTCTGACCGCGCCAGCATGATTTTCACCCGGCGGTGACCTGCACGAACGAACGAGAGTGCTCGTACACACGACTAGCGTAGAGACAAGATGTTCCACAAGCACGAATCGCCCTGACGCTGATGTCACTGTGCACCGTGGCGGCAGGAAACGCCCTGGCGCAATCCGGGATGGGCTTTACCTCCATGCGAGTAATCGCGGAGGAACTACGACGCGCCGATTCCGTTCAGCCCTTGTCGCTTTGGTCTTGCTTGGCAGCGCCGTTGGCTGCGACTCCACCGCGCCCCTTGCGCCGACGGCGTTGCGGCGTGCTGTGCACATCGACAAAACATCAGCTGAGTCTTGAACGCGCTCCGTCGGCCTCGCAGTCCCGGTAACCCACTAGGAGGAGTCATGAGTATCTGTCGCCGGTTGACAGTTTGTGTGCTGTTAATCCTCAGTCCGCTGGTCGCTCAGGCGGACGTCGTCCTCGACTGGAACGCGAGGATGTTGATCACCATCACGGGCCAAAGCCCGTTCGGGACGGCGCGATTGGGGGCGATCACGCAACTCGCGGTCTTTGAAGCGGTTAACGCCATAACGAAGGCCTACGAGCCGTACCTGGGCACCATTGACGCTCCCGACGGCGCGTCTGCCGAAGCGGCCACTGCGGCGGCAGCGCACACGGTGCTCAGGCATTACTTTCCCCTGCAAGCGGTGCCGCTTGATGCTGCCTTGGCGATGTCGCTGTCGGCGATTCCCGACGGGTCGGCGAAGGACGATGGGATCGCTACCGGCGTGGCGGCTGCTTTGGCGATGATTGCGCTTCGCGCCAACGACGGATCGGCGCCGTCGGTGCCGCCGACGTTTTACGTTCCGCCATCAACCGACCCGGGCCAGTGGCAGCGGACGCCGTCGTGCCCTGCTGGCGGTGGCACCAACTTTCATTGGCGCGATGTCACACCGTTTGGGGTGCCCGCGGTGTCGGCGTTCCGTCTTGGACCGCCGCCCGGGCTGGCTCAAGGGAACTATGTCAAGGACTTCAATGAGGTCTCGAGTGTTGGAGGAACGGACGGCGCGCAGCGAACCGAGGATCGTGAGAACATCGCGCGCTTCTACGCCGCGGTCTCGCCGGTGTCGTTGGCGAACAGTGCCGCGCGTCAGGTGGCGACGGCACAGGGGCGATCGCTCGCTGAGAACGCACGTGCGTTGGCATTGGTGAACATGGCTCTGAGTGACGCTGCCATTGCCGTGTTCGACACGAAGTATCACTACAACGTCTGGCGTCCCGAGACCGCCATCAAGAGCGCGAACGCCGACGGCAATCACAAGACCGACGTGGATCCAGCTTTCATGCCGTTGATCGTCGCGCCGTGTTTTCCGAGCTATCCTTCGGCACACGGCACGTTGAGCAGCGCCGCGCAAGAGGTCCTGGAGCGTTTGTATGGGCCTGCCGGTCACGACATCACGTTCACGAGCGTGGCCGTGCCGGGCTTGACGCTGCATTACACCGCCTTCAAGCGGATCGTCGAGGACATCTCGGACGCGCGTGTGTTTGGCGGCATTCACTTCCGGTTCGATCAGGATGAGGGCGAGCGCCAAGGCACCGCGATCGGCAAGTACGTGGTCAAGCACAACTTGCGGCCCGTGCACCCGTAGTAGCGGCCGGCATTTCGAGGGCTCATTCCGGCGGGCGCAAGTCGCCGAGCATCGTCGGAATAAGCTCTGGTACGGTGGGGTGAATCGGCACCGCATGCTGGAGCACGTCGTAGGTCACGCCCGCGTTCATCATGTCAAACACGCCGTGGATGGCTTCGGGGCCGCCGGTGCCGCGGATGGCGGCGCCGAGCATCTTGCGCGATTCGCTGTCCACGACAATTGTCATGAGGCCCTGGGTTTCGCCCTTCTCAATTGCGCGGCCGACCTTGCTCATTGGACGCCGGCCGATGAGCAGCCGCCGGCTCCAATCCTGCTGCCGGTGTCGACGCGTGGTGAGACAACCATCACTTGGCTTGCGTCGAGCAGCTCGCTCGCGCAGCACTATCGAGTCGAGGGTTCCGGCCCAGCCGGCCCACCGTCGATGACTTCGAACGGCAGCGGTACGAGCATGACGGCCGCTCTCGAGCCAGGTGAATACTCGCTTCGTGTGAGCGCCGTCAACCCATGCGGCGAAAGTGCTGTGTCCAATTCAATGACATTCACGCCGCACGTACGCCACTGACGTGACGCGATTGCGGTGGTGCACGTCCACGTTCACACCGTATTTTGCGAACAGTTCGCATCGTCCCGCCAGATCTGCTAATTTCTCCGGCGGGGAATCTCGTTATCAACGTGTCTGCAAAACTGCTCGTCGCTTTCTGTACGCTGCAGATCTTCAGCGCGGGCATTTGCCTCGCGCAGCTGCCCCTCGGGACGATTGCCGGCGTTGTCCGCGATTCCTCCGGAGGCGTGGTCAAGCAAGCACAAGTCACCGCGGTCAGTCGTATGACGCGTGCAGTGCGGACGACCACCACTGGTGACCGCGGCGACTACAGCTTCCCTGCGCTGCAACCAGGCGACTACGACGTCAGCGTGAACGCACCAGGTTTTCAGCAGACGTTCCGTGCAGCGAAGGTCGAAGCGGGTACCACCACGACCGCGGACATCGTGCTGACGATTGGAGAGATGACTCAGGCGGTCATGGTGGAGGGCGCGTCGCCGCAGTTGCATCGCGATTCCGCAGCCGTCAGCGGTGTGATCACGCACGATCAAATCGAAGGCCTGCCGCTGAACGGGCGCAGTTTTCTGGAGCTCGGCAAGCTCGAGCCCGGCGTTCAGGCACCCACCACCGGGAATCGCAACCGCTCGTTGGTACCTGTGCTGGGCGCCCCCGCGCCCAATGTGGGTGGCGCGCGGTTCACCGTCGACGGAGGCAGCGTGACGGCAGTCGGGCTTGGCGGTGCGCAAATAGCGTTTTCGCAGGAGGTGGTGCAGGAGTTCCAGATCGCAACGGTGAACTTGGACCTCGCGGCGGGCATGACGGACGCGGGCTCGATCAACGTCGTCACTCGTGGGGGTGGCAACGAGCTTCGCACGACCGGCTTTTATTTCTTCCGCGATCACAACCTGGCCGCCTACCCGGTGCTCACCCGCGATCCTGAGAATCCGGATCCGGTCTTTCGGCGCGAGCAGTTCGGATTTGCGGCCGGCGGACCGATCAGCCGCAATCGCGTCTTCTTTTTTGCCAGCTGGGAGCGCAACGATCAGCGGGCGGTCTCCGCGACGACCCTGCTCGAGCCGGAGTTTGCGCACCTGAGTCGCGTCACGAGCAATCCGCTAACCGGGAATCTGTTCAGCGTGCGTGTCGACGGGAAGATAAGCGATGCACACACCACCTTCATCCGTCATTCTCGTGATGAGAGCCGTGCGTTCGGGCCCGGGGCGGCGGTTGGCGGCGGTTCCCCAAACGCTTACCCGTCCAACTGGAGTCGCCTCCTCACTTCAGCGGATCAAACTCTGGTTGCCTTGACGAGCGTGCTACGCCCGACGCTGGTCAACGACCTCCGGGTGTCGTCCTTCGCTCTCCGCTCCCAAAGCGGAGGCCCTCGTGACGAGGATTGTGAAGGATGCCTGGGCCTCGGCGCTCCGGCGATCACGATTGCCCAGACCGGTCTGGTGATTGGACATTCAACCGCGCTGGACACCCTCGACCGCCGGTTTCACCTCACGCAATCGATGACGTGGCAGGCGAGTGCGCATCGAGTGCGCGTCGGGGTCGACTGGGAACACAACCGCGACCGGAATTTGATTTGGAACAATGAGCCGGTGACGATGACGCTCTATTCGCCGGCGCGGGTGCGCACCTACAACGCACAGCCGGGACTTCTGCCGCACCAGCGAATCCCATTGCCGGCTTCTTTCGA
>JBGTBX010000243.1:0-4812 GCA_041749115.1 Gemmatimonadaceae bacterium | reverse complement strand
CACGCGTCAGCGTGGCGCTTCTGGAGACGTCCGCGCGATCCCTAATCCGTGTCGCCGTAGTCATAGCTGCCTCTTCCAAAGGGTGTGAGCCTCAGTCGTGGTAAACTCGGTGAACGCGTGCACGATCCATCTATGGGAAGCATCGAAGAAATCAAACGCACTTGCGAGCGTTGGTTCATCCGGAGCACCGCGGGCCAAGATGTTCAGTACGTAGATCGGAGCACGAGTCTTGTTCGCGTACGCGGATTCCAGTTCGACAAGAAGCCGGCCAGACGTGTTCGACCCACAAGGTAAGATGTACTGTGTTCGGAACGAAGTTTCCTCCGCGTTGGCAAGTCCCAGTGAGGCGGGTTCCCCACGCCAACAAGAAAGATAGCTCGACAAGGGCGCGCGATTCCCGTCCTGACCGATTGCCGGTACATGATTCACGTACGTGAGTTCCATGTGTTGGGGTTCAACCTTGCCAAGCTGTTCATCCTCGAGGAACTGCGTAAAAATGGTCAGAGCTTCGCGCAGCATCTCTCGCACACTTGAGTAGCGCAGGTACGGTTCTGCACTGTCAAGTTTGCGCCAGTTTACCACAAGCCTGTCGGACTGAACTTGAACAAGCCGTGTTCCATCCGATTTCAGGAACCACAGTCTTTGTGGGGAATTAGGTCGCTCCAAGGAGAACCGAACAAGTCCACCGCCAGCCAAGTTGATCGACTCGTGCGCTCGTGGCAGTGGAGGGTGCTGTTCCGTAAGTGGATAGGCATCACGGAAGCGGCCCCAAAGAAGTCCCAGTCGCGCTGCATCCATGGCCTTGATGTTCGCGAATTGAACTGATGCAGCAACCTCAACCACGGGCGGCGCAGCATACTCCGGCAGGGTTTCGGCGGGCAATTCTCGCTCCGTCATCTCGTATCCAAATATTGCTGAAGAGGGATGCTTGCCAACTCAAGCAACGAGGAAAACTACCAACAATTTCTACACGGGTACCGCCGACCGTTCTACACATCCGCTGCGACAATGAGAACCTATCCTCGCGACTGCGAGGTGGAAAGGCGCGACTAGGCAGAGGCCTTCATTCATATCGGCTTACTTAGGTCCAAGGGCTCCAGCCTGAGCTCGCGACGCGCATCCGCTGCAACCTCGTTCGCCGTTTTGAGGCATGCGTCGGAAACACGGCTCCCAATGTCAGGGGTCACGATACCTCGCTCCTCGATCTCGAGGTGCGCATTCTCCAAAATGAGGCCTAGGCGACGCAGGGATTGTTGAGCATCTGACGATGCATAGAGGAAACCCTCTGCGGCACGTCGCTGAAGCTCAACGCTTCCCGCAAGCGCCTCTCTCATGTAGTCCAACTGCGCCCTCCCGTTCCTTGAGCCACTGACTACACCTGCTATTTGAAATTGGTCGGCAGAGCGCGAGAGAGCTTGGTGAAGCACATCGAGCCAGGTCAGCCTGCGATCGAGGGCCCTCTGCGCTCGATAGGACCTGAGACCGAGAGTGGCAACGATCCACGCCGTGATGACAGTAGCTACAGGTGCCGCAAGGACCCTCGTGAATTCTAGAATCAAGCCCCAATCGGGTTCGAATCTTGTCACGTGAGGGTCTCCCAGACTGAAAAATTCTTTGCAGAGCACTTGTTATCGCGAGCGCACATTTTGCTCATTTACGTCAGTCCTTGAAGTGATCAATGCGCATCGATCCTACGAATCGTCGGCCACAGATGCGCAACTACCTATGTGCGACGCTTTTTTTAGGGTTTCGCGGTGCGTCTTGCTACCCCTACAGTCGCGATATTCGATTCAACTGCGCAAGCAATTCGCGCGCCGCACGACGCAGCTGCGACGTTGGCGCGCGATCGGCCTCGTCCACAACGTTCATCAGCTGAACAAGATTCCCCTGCAAACGCCGGATATCGGCGTTTGCCCCGCCCCGCTCCAATGCATCGGCCGCACGATTGATCCCGTCCAACAGATCAACAGCCAGGGCATGCTGCTGCTGAATACCCAGGGCCGGCGTTTTGACGCGTGGATCCATCCGAATCGTGAGCGGCTGCGTCTCAACACGACCGTCTACAGTAAGCCGCACGCGATACGTTCCCGGTGCTACAAAGGGCCCCAGAGGCTCAGGCACGGTCTGGCCGGGGATCGCACTGATCGGATATGAGAACGACACACCGCGTGGACGCGCATACCGCATGTCCCAGGCATAACGATGCAACCCTGCGTCAGCCGACAGCGTCTGCGTGGGGCGCACCCACCAGCTGGGCCAATGTCCTTCGTTCTGCGGATCGGGTTCAGGGTTGGGACCCTGATTGAACGTGCGGATCACACGACCACGCGCATCGAGGATCTCAAGCTTAACGCTCTGGGCTCGGGCGCCGAGGTGGTAGTGAATGAGGGCACCTTCGGGTGGGTTCAGGGCGCGGGGTTCGTCCACGGGGAGCGGCGTGTCTGTGTACATCGAGTAACGCACACGCGTGGCCACCTGGGGGCGCAATAAATGTGAAGGCCGTGCAGCGATGTCAGCGTTCAGCTGTCGTAGCGAGGTGATATCGTCCATGATCCAGATGCCGCGGCCGTGTGTGCCGACAATCAGGTCGTCGTCCTTGATGATGAGATCACGTATCGACGTCGCGGGCATGTTGACACGCAGTGACTCCCAGTGGTCGCCGTCATCGAACGACACCCACACGTGGTTCTCCGTGCCGGCGAAGAGGAGGCCCTTTCGTTTCGGATCCTCTTTCACAACGTTTACGGTCGAACCGCTGTCCATGCCGGTGACAATTCTCGTCCACGACTTGCCGCCATCGCGCGTTCTGTAGATATGCGGACGCAGATCGTCGAGCCGAATGGTATTGATCGCAGCGTAGGCGGTGAGCGTATCAAAGTGTGAGGCATCCATCAGCGACACCTTGGCCCACGGTGTGATCGCGGGCGGCGTCACGTTACGCCACGATTGACCACCGTTGAACGTGACGTGGATTAATCCGTCGTCACTGCCGGCCCAGATGATGCGTTCTCTCAGGTAGCTGGGTGCGATTGTGTACACCACACCGGGGTGCCGCGCGGTCGCGCTGGCTTCGGTTGCATATTTGCCGACGTTGGCCGGCACCACTGAGTCACGACGTGTGAGGTCTGGAGAGATCTCGGTCCAGTTGTTGCCACCGTCGATCGTTTGCCAGATGGTGTTGGCACCGAAGTACAACTTACGTGGATTAATCGGCGAGAAGAGAATCGGCGCGGTCCGAATCATCCGGTAGTTGGCATCGCGGAACGGCTTGGGCGCGACGTTCTGCGTCTGGCCGGTACGATAGTCGAATCGTGTGACCTTGCCGCCGTACATGATGTTGGGGTCAAGCGGATCGGGCGCCACGTAGCCGTATTCCTCCACACCCACGGGTCGCCACTCACGGAAGGTGATCTGGCCGTCATTGCCACGACTCTGCACGCAGGCCGATCCCGATTCCTGCTGACCGCCACATACCCGGTACGGCCAGCTGTTGTCAGCCGTTATGTGGTACAGCTGAGCAGTCGGCTGGTTGTACCACGAACTCCACGTCACACCGCCGTTCACCGTGATGATCGCGCCCTGATCTGCTGCGATCAGGATGATGTCGGTATTATCGGGGTTGATCCAGATGCGATGATAATCGTCGCCACCAGGAGCACCTCGGATCATGTGCCAGTTCACTCCGGCATCGGTCGACTTCCACGTAACGATGCTGCCGCTGTACACGATGTCGGGATTTTTCGGATCCACCTTCACTTCTGCAAAATCCGACCCGCGGTTGTGCACGCGAACATCAGTCGAGGTTTTGGCCCAGCTCGCTCCGGCATTGTCGCTGCGGTAAATGCCGCTGCGGTCCCCGGCGTCGATGGTGACAAAGAGCCGACTGGGGCGCGACGGTGCCACGGCAATACCGATACGCCCAAGTCCTTCGGCCGGTGTCGGCAAACCGTTCATGATGGAAGTCCAGTTCTCACCACCATCGGTTGATTTGAGCAATCCGGTGCCGGGTCCCTGCCACACGCCATTTTCCCATGGCCCCTGACGCGCTTCCCATAAAGCTGCGTACAGAATATTGGGATTCTCCGGCGACATCACGACATCGATCGCGCCGGTGTTTTCGTCGCGCTGCAGTACGGGCCGGAACGACGCGCCGCCGTCGGTGGACTTGTACAGCCCGCGTTCCTTGTTGGGCCCGTACGGATGGCCGAGCACGGCTACATACAGGATGTTGGGATCAGTGGGATGGACAACGATCTGTGGAATCTGCTGACCGTCGCGCAGGCCAAGGTGACGCCACGTTTTGCCTGCGTCCACAGATTTATAGATACCGTCGCCGGTTGAGAGGTCGGGGCGTTGCAGCCCTTCACCCGAGCCCACGTAAATCACGTTGGGGTCTGACGGTGCAACGGCGATGGCGCCGATTGAACCGGTGGGTTGATCATCAAAGATCGGCTCCCACGTACGGCCGTAATCGGTGGTTCTGAAAACGCCGCCGTTTACGACACCGATGTAAAACAGGTTGGGTTGTTGCCGCACCCCCGTCGCTGCTTTGGTGCGTCCGCCGCGGAACGGACCGATATGACGCCACGGGAGTTCGGCGAAACGCGAGTTGGACGTGGTTGTTTGCGCGATCGATTCAGTGGGAGCGATGGTCGTCAAGGTAAAGACGACGGCCAGCGCGGCGACGATCGGTTTCCTGCCAGACAGCTTTGACATGATCCTTGTGGTTCAGGGTCGAGCGGGTATCTCACCATGCAACGCACCGCGGTTCGCGATCGCTGCAGCGGTGAGATGTCCGGTAACGTTGAGTGT
>JBGTBX010000242.1:0-77729 GCA_041749115.1 Gemmatimonadaceae bacterium | reverse complement strand
GAGGCCGCGCGGCTGGCGGCGGTGCTGCCGGCCCCTCGGCGTTGGGACCCGCGCGGAAGCATTGCCGGCCATAGAGCAGGGACCATCCTGTCGCGCATGCAATACGCTGCGCCGCGCAACTGATCCTTCCGCTACGGCAGGGGAACGCTCCCTGATCCAGGCTGTGATCGGAAGGTCACCGAAATCACACGCAGGTGAGGCCCAAAGACGTATTGCTCTGGAACGGTGCGGTGCTTCCTGCTCAGAACCCTGCGAATGTAATGCTGTCGGGGTCACGACCGCTGCGTCTTAATACTTCAGCAGGTAATGGTCCAGCTCCCACTGATGAACCTGTGTAATGTAATTGCGCCATTCCTGTCGTTTGGCGTCCAGGAAGTGCCGCGCGACGTGTTCGCCTAACGCGCCGAGTATGACGTCGTTCTTTTCGAGCTCATCGCAGGCTTCGTTGAGATCATGCGGCAGTTCATCAATCCGCAACCGTCGCTTTTCGCGATGGGACATTTCGAAGATGTTGGTATCCACCGGCTCCCGGTGATCGGCTTTCGTTTCAATGCCGTCCAGTCCTGCCGCGAGCATGACCGCGAGAGCGAGATACGGATTCGCGCTGGGATCGGGCACTCGGACCTCAACACGGGTACCAGCCCCTCGACGTTCGGGTACACGCACCAGCGGTGAACGGTTGCGCATGGACCAGGCCACATTCACTGGTGCCTCGTAACCCGGGACCAGTCGCTTGTAGGAGTTCACCAGTGGGTTCGTGATGGCACAGAATCCCCTGGCGTGCTTCAGCAATCCACCGATGTAGTTCAACGCAACGCTGCTCAATTCCCAGGGATCGTTCGGTGACCAGAACGCGTTGGTCCCGTCACGAAACAGCGACTGGTGCGCGTGCATCCCGCTGCCGTTCTGTCCGTAAATGGGTTTGGGCATGAACGAAGCCAGCAAACCGAACTGATTGGCGACGTACTTCACCACAAAACGGAACGTGGCAATATTATCGGCCGTGGTCAGCGCATCCGCATAACGAAAGTCGATTTCATGCTGGCCGTGTGCCACTTCGTGGTGCGTCGCTTCAACTTCGAAACCCATAAGCTCGAGCGCAGAGACGATTTCGCGCCGTGCTTCTTCTCCCAGATCCGCCGGCGCGAGATCGAAGTACGACCCAACATCATGCGTGATCGTCGTCGCCTCTCCCTGCGGCCCCCGCCGAAACATGAAGAACTCCGCTTCCATCCCGGCATTCATCACGTATCCGTGCGACGCAGCGCGCTCGATCTGGCGCTTGAGAACACGTCGCGGATCTCCGTCGAACTGCGTACCATCTGGCCGATGAATGTCGCAGATGAGCCGAGCCACCCGGTTCGTATCGTTGCCCCATGGAAAAACCCGGAACGTGGAGAGATCCGGAACGAGGAGCATATCGGACTCCTCGATGCGCACGAACCCCTCGATCGAGGATCCGTCGAAGAGCATGTCGCCAGCGAGTGCCTTCTCGAACTGCGACCGTGGAATCTCCACATTTTTGTTCACACCGAGAATATCGGTAAACTGCAGGCGCAGGAACCGCACCCGCTGCTCCGCAACCGCGTGCAGGATATCGGCCGCTGTCGGCACCGAAGAATTGTTAGGCATGGCAGCGAACCGGGGGATCGGCAGCGAGTCTGCCGTTCAGGAGTAGATGATTGTCGGAGGGCACGACGCTCAACGTAACACAGGCGGTACCTGGTTCGCCGGGTGATTATCTTGCGCCCATGACCACTCCGACCGAGTCAGCAACCTGTGTCTCCTGCGGCGCCCGCGCGGCGGGCCGTTTTTGCACGGAGTGCGGAGCCGCGCAGATCGCAGTCGCATGCGCCACCTGCCAAAAGGAGCTCACCCCCGGAGCGCGGTTCTGCCACCATTGCGGAACAGGGGCCGGACCCGCGCGCGGCCATGCGGCGTCCGGATTGGCGACGACCGCCACAGAAGCGACGGCTCCGGCTCCGCGCAGCATCATGCCATGGATAGCCGGAGGAGCCGCCGTGCTCGCGCTCCTGATCTTTGTAGCGTCCCAGCAGGCCACGGTCAGCGCTGTGCCGTTCGACGCCACGATGGGAGGAGTACCGCAGGCGGCCCCGCGCGCTCCTGACATTTCCAGCATGTCACCTCGCGAGCAAGCACAAAGGCTCTATGGCCGTGTGATGCGCCTGGCGGCGGAGAACAAATCCGACTCGGCCGCGTTTTTTGCCCCCATGGCTCTCGCGGCCTTCGAAAACCTGGCTCCATTTGATAACGACACGCGTTACGCGTACGGACAGATCGCCGCGGCAACAGGCAATCTGCCGCTTGCCGGAGAACAGGCTGACGCGCTGCTTCTCACCAACCCTGATCATTTACTCGGGCTCATCCTGAAGGCGCAGGTCTCTCTGGCGAGTGGTGACAGCGCGCAGGCACGAAGCCTGCTGAATCGCGCCACCGCCCGACGATCCGCCGAACTCACCAAGGCCCTACCTGAATACACGTCTCATCAAAGAGAAATCGATGCGGCGTTGTTGAACCGAACGTCCCGTTGATTGCAACCCGGTTTCCCCTCATACGTTGTGTGCCGTGACCCGTACTATTCGCGTTTGCCATTCCCCCGACTCCGATGACGCGTTCATGTTTTATGCGTTGGCCACCGGGCAAGTCGAAACGGGTGACCTTCGGTATGAGCATGAACTGCAGGATATCGAATCGCTGAATCAGCGCGCCCTCAAGGGCGAGCTCGAGGTCACCGCGGTTTCAATTCACGCCTACGCCTATCTCGCGGACCGATACGCTTTGCTGCCACATGGCTCCTCCATGGGAGACAAATACGGCCCTCGCCTGGTCGCCCGCGAAGAATTCACGCGGGAGAGCATGCGCGGCAAACGCATCGCGATACCCGGCCCTATGACGACGGCTTACCTCGCTTTGCGGCTATACCAGCCGGATTTTATCGCCGTACCTACCCCCTTTGACGAAATTGAGGACGCCGTCATCAATGGCGACGTCGACGCGGGGCTGCTCATTCATGAGGGCCAGCTCACCTACGCCGACCGAGGGCTCATCCTGATCGAAGACATGGGCGCCTGGTGGTTTGGGGAGACGGGTCTGCCCCTTCCACTCGGCGGCAACGTCGTGCGAAAAGATTTGGGACCGGATCTCATTCACACCCTGTCCGGGCACCTGCGGGCCAGCATCGCCCACGCCTTGGAGCACCGGAGCGCGGCTCTGGATCACGCAATGCAATATGCCCGTGGGTTGGAGCGGGAAAAGGCCGATACTTTTGTCGGGATGTATGTGAACGATTGGACGCTGGATTACGGCCCCAAGGGGAGGGCAGCTGTTCAGCTGCTCCTCGATCGCGGGTTCGACGCTGGAGTCATCCCGCATCGAACGGTCGTGGAGTTTGTGGGGGACTAACCTTTCGAATCACAGCGAGTGGGGGCAGTTTGTCTCCATACAGTGAGAGGCCATGACGCGATCTGACGACAGCGCGGCATACAATAAAAAGAACTCGGTCGTTGATGTGGACCTCGTCGCGACAGCGCGCGGAGGTAGCCTCCAGGCGGCGGAGCGTGAAATCACGGTCAGGCTTCTGGACGTCTTTTTTCGGAACACGCAGGTTGACGGCGCATTCCTCGTGGTATCCGCCGGCGCGACACGCGAGATCGTAGCAACGGCGGGACTCGCTGCCCCCCTGCTGGGTGTTCAGCTCGTGGATGGCGCATTCGCAGACACCTCGCCGGTCGCGCGAGGAGCATCCGAGCTGCACCCTGCAGAACACCACCTTCTGGGGACCCTGCAAATCGGTGGGTGTCTGGTCGTGCCGGTGGCGAGAGGCGACACGGTGCTGGGCGCCTTTGTCGGCTTGCGGCATCAATCCGCCGTTACGGATGCCGAGCTGGACGCGGCGATCGCTGTCTCAGAGGCTGCAACCATCGCGCTGGATGTCCTGCAGGCAAGTTCTGCGGCTCACGATGCGTCGGTCGATCGTCAGCACAGTGACAGCGCGCGGCGGGCCCAGAGTTTCTCCGCGGTTGCCGCAATGCAGGAGGCGATTGCCACCCCCCAGCTCAGAGAAGTGTTTGTAGAAGTGCAGCGGGCCGTGCGGCTCGCGGTTCCGCACAGCAACCTGGTCGCCCTCATTCTGGCTCCGACCGACGCCGTCACCCTGCTGCCCCAGCTCGTCGTGGTGGACGGCTCAATCAACTGGAGTTCAGCATTGCAGAGTGTGCGCGTCACGGAGTGTGCCGCGTCGAGAGCGCTCGTCACGGGAACGGTCGTGGCAACCGGGGCGCCTGAGCGCAGTTGGGCTCATTCGGTCATCGATCTTGGTCACTATCCCCCCGCGCACTCCGAGGTCGCGGTGCCTCTCCGGCACGGAAGTACACCGCTTGGCGTGCTGGTCGTCCAGTCGACGCAAACTAATGCATTCAGCAGTGAAGATGTCGAGGTGCTGCGGTTGATCGCGCAGCAGGCCGGTGCCGCGATTGCGAACGCGCAGTTCTTCGCCAATGAACGAATCGCGCGCGAGGTGGCCGAAGCCACCGCCGCCATTTCGCATGCTGCGCTGGGCGCCACCGATGTTGCGGAGGCCGCAGCTGCTATTCTGGACGCCATCCATACCGCGATTCCCACGCGTGGCAAGGCGCTGGCGCTTGTGAATTTAGCTGGCGGAGAATTGCGGTACTATGCTGCGTCCGGCGAGTTGTCAGGGCTGCAGGATCAGCGCGTCCCGATCGACAGGACGATCATCAGCACGTTTGAGGGGGCCAGCTTTCCCTTTACGCCGCTTTCAGCAGCATTGGGTGATTCCTCCGAAGCACCCTGGCTCGTCGCCGGCACTACCCTCGTTCCTCTCGTATCCACCCGTCGACTCGTCGGTGTGTTGTGGTCGATCCCCACGCACAATGCGGCACGTCAGACCGCGCACGTCGGCGCGCTGATGCGACTGGCTCCGGCGATCGCGCTTGCGGCCGAAGTTATTCAGCTGAATGAAGAAGAGCGATTGCATCGCGAGCGCGAGCGCATCCTGGCCACAGCGCTGGAAACCATGGATCAGCCCGTGCTTATCGTCGGCTTGCAACAGGAATTGCTATTCGCAAACACCGCCGCGTGCAGGGACTACGGCTACTCGCCGGAGGACATGGCCGGGTGTTCTCTCGACATGCTGGTTCACTCGACACTCTCGTCACCGCAAACGGTCGACGGGGAACAATCCGGAACAGCGACGCTGGTCGCTGAACAGGTGCACAAACGGCGGGATGGATCCACCTTTCCCGCGGCAGTGCTGCTGAGCGACATTCGTGATGAAGGAAACACCGTGGTCGGACAAGTGGTGGCCATTCGAGACTTGTCTGCGGAGCGTCGCACCGAAGAACATCTCCGTCAAAGTGAGAAGCTGGCCGCGATCGGCTCGCTCGTGGCTGGAGTCGCCCATGAGCTGAATAATCCGCTCGCCGGAATTTCGGCATTCGCTCAGCTGCTGCTTGAGGATCCTCTCACCGAGGAACAGGACGAGTCCGTGCGACTCATTAAGCGGGAAGCCGATCGTGCCGTGAGTGTTATTCGGGATCTCCTCACGTTCTCCAGAAAGGGAAGTGCCGACGCCACGTTGCTTAGCGTAAACTCGCTCGTGGAAACGACGCTGCGGCTGCGCAACTACAGCTTGCGATCCGCCGGCATCGACGTGCGCCTTGACCTCGACGACGCAACACCGCTGATACTCGGGAACGAACAACGCCTGCAGCAGGTCATCCTGAATCTCATCGTGAACGCCGAGTACGCGTTGCAGAAACGTGCCACACGCCGACTCATCATTCGCACGGGATCTGACGATCAGCAGGTAACCCTCACTGTGGTCGACACCGGGAGCGGAATGTCTGCCGAGGTGCGCCAGCGTGTTTTTGAGCCGTTTTTTACGACGAAACCTGCCGGGGAAGGCACGGGATTGGGCCTCAGCGTCTCTTACGGCATTGTCCGGGCACACGGAGGCACTATTCTCGTCGAGAGTGAGCCGGAAGTCGGTACCACGTTCCGAGTCGGTCTGCCCCACGCGGAGCGCGATCGCAGTATCGACGCCGCCTAGCTGCACCCTCCCGCTTGACGTCGACGCCCTTGTCTAGTACAAGGTGTACGCGGCAGAACTGATCGCGGTCGAATTTCGCGCATCGCAACGCGAATGGAGCGACACCATGCCGCGGGCTGCACAAATTTCACCAATATGGAGGCGCTGAAATGCTGCGTAGTAACGAGAGGGGCGAGCCACTGCGTTTCTCCGATGACGATGACATGGACGATGGGTACGACGGTGGCAGTTCGTACGACGATGATGATGAAGACGATGGCTGGGGGTCCACCAAACGGGATGACAGCCTGTGGGACGAACCGGAAGACGACGACGCCGAGGACGAGGAAGAAGCCGACCTCGAGGAGGATGTCGAAGACGAGGAGGAACCCGTAACCTTCGGTGTCACTCCTATGCGCCCGGGACGACCGGCGAAGCCTCGGCCTATTGCGCCTGCGCCTGCGCCTCCGGCCCAGTCTTCATCTCAAAGCGCCGCAGCCGCTGCCGCTGTGGTCAGGTCCAGCAACGCGTCGGTGAATGGCAAACCGGGGCACAAGTCCGACGTGCATGCGACGGCGAAGAACGCGAAGGCCGTAGCGAAGATTCCAGAGCGAGTCACCGCCAAGGGCAAGTCCGCAGCAATACCCACTGCCAAGGCAAAGTCAGGGCCCAAGGCACCAGTCAAATCCGCACCGAAGGCAGGCGCCAAGGTTCCCGCAAAATCCGTTGCAAAATCGGCGGGCAAGGCTGCGCCGAAACCGGCGCCGAAAGTGCGAAGCACGCAGGCACACGTCAAAGCCAAAACCACTGCTGCCAAACCGGTGAAGAAAGTGGCGAAAAAGGCCGCCAGGGGACCGGTAAAAGCCTCGAAAACGGTGGCGGCGAAGAAAATGCCAGTCAAGAGTGCTGCGAAGTCGAAACGGCCGGCAGTGGGCACTAGAAAGAAATCGGTAAAGCGAAAGTAGCCGCTTGTTGCGATCGAAAGAGACGACACGGTGAGAGAGCCGGGAACACGGCGTACCTTACCCGTCGTTTACCGCCGCGATTTGTTCTCTCTGTTGCGCGCAATTCCGAGGAGCTGAATGTCGGATCTCTCGTTTCGCATCCTGAATTCGCTCGCACAGACGATCTACACGACGGACCTCGAAGGTCGCATCACGAGCGCCAATCGTTCCTGGTCGGACTTCGCGCAGCTCAACGGCGCCCCGGCCCTGGCGATGGAATCGTCGGTGCGCGGGCGGTCGCTTTGGGAGGCTTTTTCTGACGCCAGCTATCGTGAGCAGGTCCGCAGCGCCATGGAACAGTTGCAAAGGGGCGATGCAGCAATGGTGACGTGGGAGTTCCCCTGCAGCTCGCCGACCGAGGAACGAGTATTCCTCATGCAGATTACGGCGTTACGCGATGCAACAGGCGTTATCTCCGGTTTCGTGTTCTGCACGGTTGATATAACGCCGAGCCATAAGTCGCGCGAAGCGCTGATGGACTCCGCCCTCGCGCTGTCACGCACACTCGATCTCGATCGAGTGTTCGAGGAGGTCGGCGAGCAAACACTGCGCGGAACGCCGGCGACCGCCTTCGCCGTATGGCAGGTCAATTCCGACGCGACGACCAGACTGGCCTACGAAAGCTCACCCGAGATCTCGACCGTTCTTTTTTCAGCGGCGACAGATTCGCTGAAAGCCGGCGAAGTAACCGTCCTGGAGGCATCGGGCGAGTTACTCATTGCAGCGCCGATGTGCACGCCCGCTGGCGTCGTCGGTGTTATGGCGACGGCATGCCCGGCCGCGCTCAATCGCCACGAAGTAGATGAAATCGTGCGTGTGCTCACGACAATGGCCGCTCAGACCGGAGCTGCTATTGAGCGCTCCTCCCTGGTAGCGCGGGTCGGACACAAGCGAAGACTCGAGGCCATCGGAGAGGTGGCGAGCGGGGTTGCGCACGAGATCAGGAACCCGCTTTTCGGCATCTCTTCAGCTGCGCAATTGCTTCTCTTTCGCGCCAGAGATGACGCTGTCGTGGAGAAAAACGTGGGTCGCATTCTTCGCGAAGTGGATCGACTCAACCGTATGGTGACGTCACTCCTGGATTTCGGCCGACCGCGACCACTCGTGGCGACTAAGGGATACCCGGATGCGATTTGGGACGCCTGCGTGGACGACCAGCACGGTTTACTGGACGCACGAGCGGTGAGGGTTCGGCGCGAGGTCGCCGTCCCAGGAGTGGCATGCGAATTCGACGCTGAACAACTGGGCCAGGTCTTTCTGAACCTGCTGGTGAATGCGGTCGATCACGCGCCGGCCGGGAGCACGGTCAGCGCCGCCTCCAGCGTGACGCCAGGGTTCTGGGTTTTTCGACTCACCAACAGCGGCCCGCCAATTCCGCCTGACGCAATCCCGAGAGTCTTTGAGATGTTTTATTCAACGAAACCCTTAGGAACGGGGATCGGCTTGTCACTTTGCCAGCGCATCCTCGAGGAACACGGCGGGAGCATCCGCGTCGAGGGCAGCGATGAACATGGAACGACCATAGCGGTCCTGCTGCCGTTGGCTCGTGACTGATTGATGGCTGCGAACTTTTTCGGCGGGTCAGCTATTCGCGTTTACGTGCCCTCAGCCAAATCTGCCAAATGAGCCATCCAGTACTGATCATCGAAGACGAGCAATCGATACGCGAAGCGCTGCAGGATTTATTCAGCGTTCACGGATCCGACGTCACCGCCGTGGCCATGCTGGATGAGGCGAAGGCCGCTCTCGCCAGCACCGCCTACGAGCTTATTCTCACGGACATTCGACTGGGTGGGAAGCGCGACGGGGGGCTGCAGGTAATGGCCGCCGCCGGGCTGCTCTCCCCGGATGCGACCGTTATCGCACTCACAGCCTTCCCCGATCAGGACAATCGGTTGGCGTCATTGCGGCTCGGCGCAACGTATTTCCTCGAAAAGCCTGTGGACCTTCAGACGATCGCTGATCTGGCTGCCAAACACGGCATTCCGTCATCGCTGCATCCAGCACCGACTTCCAGCGACTGATCTTCCACACGCCTGACGAGTTGCTTGCCCGCTCGTCTGGCCACGCATGGGTGACCGGCGTAATGTTGGAGCATGGTGGACTCTCCTATCGCTCTTGTGCGCGCCCACGCGCTTCACGCTCCCTGGAACGCACGGGGACTCGCGGCGCATGTCGCGGGTTTGGTTGACGCGGCGGGGGTACGCCCGACGAATGCTGCTGCGAGAGCCGCACCGAGTGCTCGCGCTGTCCGTTTTTATGTGTCCAAGAAGTTAATGGATCGGCCTGAAGGTGTGGGGACCTCAGCGACATATCATTACAAACATTTCCTTCAGCTGCTGGCCATTAAGATGCGGCAGCGCGAGGGCCTCAATCTCGACGCCATTCGTGGTGAACTGCGGGCGAACACGGGTGATGCGTTGGAGCGACGCGTCGCGCAATGGCTGAATGCAACGCTGTCGACGGGGGTACCTGAAACAGCACGCACTGACAGCAACGGGACCTACGCGTGGCATCGTGTCGCCGTCGCCGAAGGAGTTGAACTGCACATCCGTGACGGTGTCGTCTCCGCGCACGAGGATGCGATCATTTCATTGCGCGAGGCGCTGCGTTCCGCGCTTGGCAGGATCGACAAGGCATGATGGGTGCATGGCACGCAAAGACGGTGGTGATCACGGGTGTCGGCCGTGCTGGTCAGGTCGGTGAAGCCGTGGCGCAGGCGTTCTCGTTACGCGGCGCGCACGTCGTTGCTCTCGATCGAAGCGCCGAGCAAGTGAACGCGCGTGTTGCCGAGCTGCAGGCGACAGGTCGGCCAGCCGAAGGGCACGCGTGCGATTTAACGAATGGAGACGATGTGGCCGTCGTAGCTGAACGGGTGGCGCAGAACCACCCGGGCGGTATCCATGCACTCGTATGCCTTGCAGGCGGATTTGGCGCGTCCGGACCGGTCGCCGAGAGTTCGATGGACATCTGGCAGCAACAAATGGCGATCAACCTCACGACCGCGTTCCTGACGACCCGTGCGTTTCTGCCCATGGTGCGGCTTAATCGCGGCGCGATTGTCTTTTTTTCGTCGGCCGCCGCGCTGCCCGGAGGACGTGTGGCATCCACGTCGGCCTACGCGGCTGCCAAGGCGGGGGTTGTCACCCTCATGCGCGCCGTCGCCCAGGAGGAACGTGACAACGGCGTGCGCGCCAATGCGTTGGCTCCGACCGCAATTCGCACAGCGTCGAACCTGAGCGACATGGGCGAGAAGGTGGCGTATGTGGAACGCGACACGGTCGCCGGGTGGGTTCTCAAGCTGTGTGACTCCGACGCCGGCGTGAACGGCCAGGTTATTAAACTGGGATGAACATGCCCGCTCGTCGCTTTCCCTCACCCGCCAAGGAGCGGAATACCGGCACCTCGCGCCCGGGCGGTAAGTACATTCATCTGGATCGTTCGCTCGAAGCATTGCCGCTCTTCCGGCTCAGTGATTCAGCGGAAGAGGCGTCGATTCTGTACACCCCGCCCGATGGCGGACGGTGGCGCGTATTGCCCAGTGCCGGCGATCGACTGCCAGGTACCTTCGATCAGGATGTGTACGTCGAGATCTGTCGCCGGTTTGTTGATGCGGGATCACCGGAAAACGGCGCCATCACCTTTACGCTCCATGCATTCCTGCGCACCATCGGTCGCCGCGCCGATGGTCGCACCTATGAACAATTGCGTGCCGGCCTCAACCGCCTCGAGCGTACCACCCTCGAATCATCCGGTGCCTATCATCATGGAGCCGACCATCAACCGCTCGATGGACGCTTCACTGTGCTCACCTCCGTTTCGATCGACAGGCGTCGGACCACCGATCGTGAGCAACTGGCACTTTTCCCCAACCTCACCGCCTCCGAGCCGGGAGACGCTCGTGTCGTTATCAATCCGTTGATCCGGACAAATCTTCGGGAAGGCAACGAAACAGTGCTCGCGACGTCGCTATACATGGGGCTCTCTTCTCCCGTAGCACGTCGGTTGTACCGGCTGCTCGAAGTGGCGCGTGCCGAAGACACGGTCACGTGGCGTGTCGGTCTCGAAGCTCTGGCAGAACAAATGCCGCTCGTCCAGCGATATCCGTCACATTTACAGCGGGTGTTGCAGCCGGCACACGAAATGCTCCTGAGTGCAGGAATAATTCGGGATGTGAAAATGCATCAACAGGGCCGGGAATGGCACGTAGACTATGTGCTGGCTACACGTAGCGCATAGGCGAACCCTGCTGCATCGTGTGACGGATTCGCGCACGATCACGTCGTCCAGATCGGGGAGCCACGTGCTTCCGGTGTTAGACTCAGGAACCCGCTTCGCGCCCTCGCGTATTCGTTAAGAGAGAATCTTCACCTTTTCGTGGATTGCCGCATGAGCCGCTTTCGTTGGTACGCCCTCGGTATCGCTGTCGCCGCGCCTTTGGCTGCGGGGGCGTTTGTCCTTCAGGACCGCGCTACTCAGGACGGTGGCAGACTCCTGGGTCAGGTCCTGGACCTCGTCCAGTCCCGCTATGTGGACTCAATGCCGGACGCTGATTTGTACGAGAAGGCCGCACGCGGCCTCGTCGGCCAGCTTCAGGACCCGTATTCCGAACTCCTCTCGCCACGACAGTTGACGCAGTTCAATACAACAACTGGCGGTCGGTACGGCGGCATCGGGATGCAAATCGAGGAACAGTTCGGCAAGGGCACTGTGGTCAATAAGGTATTTCACAACACACCTGCCGAAGGCGCTGGCGTCCGCGAAGGCGATGTCATTGTCCGTATTGATTCCCTTTCGACCCGCGGCTGGAACAACGCCCGTGTCGCAGATTCACTGCGAGGCACACCGAATTCCAAGGTTACGGTCACGTTCGCACGCCCGGGCGTTCCCGAACCGATCATATCTACATTCACCCGCGCGGTCATTCGGGTCCCGGCAGTCCCGTATGCGATCACGTTCGAGAAGAGCATCGGTTACCTGCCACTCGACGGCTTCAACGAATCGTCGACCCGCGACATCGCTGCTGCAGTGCGCGATTTCCAGAGCCAGGGCGCAAGTGGTTTAATACTCGACCTGCGTCGCAATCCCGGTGGATTTCTCGATCAGGCGCTCTCCATCTCCAATCTTTTCCTCCCGGTTGGCAAGGAGCTCGCTTCGGTCCGCGGAAGAGGCCAGGAACCGCAGGTTTACGCAGCGCGCGAACGCCCCATCGCCCCCGATCTGCCGATCGTTGTTCTGATTGATCAATACTCCGCCTCGGCAGCAGAAATTGTCGCCGGTGCGCTGCAGGATCACGATCGTGCGCTTGTCCTCGGCTCAACGTCCTACGGAAAGGGACTGGTGCAGACCGTGTACAACCTGGACGGCGGTTATGCCCTTAAAATGACCACCGGCAAGTGGTATACGCCGATCGGTCGATCGATTCAGAAAGAACGTGCGATGAATGCCGACGGACAGTACGTGGAACTTCATCCGGACTCACTTGAGAGCGACTCCGCGCTCAAGGCACGCCCCATTTTTAAGTCCACCTCGGGCAGACCGTTGTATGGAGGTGGCGCCATCACTCCGGACATCGTTGTCCGCTCTGACACGTTCAGCACAGATGAACAGCAGTTTCTGCGCGCAACCGCCGCGCGATACCAGCAAATGTCCGTCGTGCTCTACGAATTCGCCTTCGAAATGAAGGACAAGGTAAAGTACGATTTTGTGGTGCAGCCTCAGTGGCGCGAGGACGTCTACAAGCGCTTCCTGGCCCGGGACATTGAGATTGATCACGACATGTACACCAAGGCGTCGCGCTACATCGACCGCGACCTCGAGCGGCGAATCTCACGTCTGGCGTTTGGTGATTCCCTCGCCCGCCGGCGCAGTCTTCCCGACGATCCGCAGCTCCAAAAGGCGATCGATATACTCAAGGGCAAGCCGAACACTCGGGACCTGATCGCCCTCGCGAGCAACGTACCCAAAGGATAGTTTTATCGGCATGAGATACCGATCACTACGCGCCGCCACATGTCTCGTGGCGGCGTTTGCTTGTAGCCAGCCGGCGCCGCGCGTGACCCACGCGGGCCTCCCGGAAGAGACCCATCTAGGCGCCATTCAACAGCTTACATTCGGCGGCGAGAACGCCGAAGCGTACTTCAGCAGCGACGGCGAGTGGATCACATTCCAGGCCTCACGCGAAGGTCGCACCTGCGATCAACAGTACGTGATGCGCTCGGATGGCTCGGACGTCCGCCAGGTCTCAAACGGTCTTGGCAAAACCACCTGCGGTTGGTTCCTGCCCGGAGGCAACTCACTTTTCTTCGCCTCGTCCCACGCGCACGATTCGACCTGCCCGCCGCGCCCGGACCCGTCGCAGGGCTACGTCTGGCCCCTCGATCAGTTTGACATTTACTCGGTCGACCGGGATGGGAAAAATCTCAAGCGGCTGACGTCGAACGACGTGTATACGGCAGAAGGAGTGTTGTCACCCGACGGAAAGCGCATCGTGTACACCTCGCTCAAGGACGGCGATCTCGAGATCTACACGATGAACCTGGACGGTTCGGACGACAAACGCCTCACCTTTACGCCTGGTTATGATGGCGGACCCTGGTGGTCCCCCGATGGCACCAGGATCGTCTACCGCGCTCACCATCCATCTGACTCAGCGCAGCTCGCCGATCACCAACGGCTACTCGCCGACGGCATGGTGCGTCCCAGCAGGGTCGAACTCTTCGTGATGAACGCCGATGGGAGTGATCAGCGTCAGGTAACCGACCTCGGAGGTGCCAATTTTGGACCATCCTGGACCCCGGACGGCACCAAAATCGTTTTCTCTTCAAACCACCTGACTCCACGGGGGGGAAACTTCGACCTTTTCCTCGTGGATGCCACTGCCAGCCGGGCGACGAAAGATCAGGTCGAACAGATCACCTTCAGCCCCGTGTTCGACGGATTCCCGATGTTCAGTCCCGACGGCAAGTCACTGCTGTGGGCGTCGAATCGACACAGCGAGAAGCCGACAGACACCAACGTGTTTGTGGCTGAGTGGAAATAGATCGCGCTTCTTTACAATTGCGATTCGACAACGTGCATCCAGCGGGATAGTGGGATAGCTTGCTGGCAGGTGCTTTCAAGGAGAGAAAATGCCCTTACTCCCATTTATTCTAATTGGCCTTGCCGCCATCCTGATCTCGCGCTCGATCAAGATCATTGGTCAGGCTGAAGTTATGGTGGTTGAGCGGTTGGGCCGCTTTCACAGGGTCGCACGATCGGGGCTGAACATTCTGATCCCGTTCGTTGAAAAACCGAGGCTGCTCGAGGTCCGATACTTCGAGGCTGACGTGAGCGGTATTAAGCGGGTTACGCAGATCTCGCAGGCCCGCATTGATCTTCGCGAGCAGGTGCTGAACTTTCCCAGTCAGCCCGTCATCACGAAGGACAACGTCACGATCGACATTGATGCCGTGCTCTACTACCGCGTAGCCGATCCGCAGAAGGCAACATACGCCGTCGCTAATCTGCCGTATGCACTTGAAACGTTAACCCGCACAACCCTTCGTAACATCGTCGGCGAGATGGAACTGGATTCCACCCTCGCGTCGCGGGATCAGATCAACGGCCGTATGCGTGAAGTCATCGAAGAAGCGTCCATCGGATGGGGGGTCGATGTAACGCGCGTTGAACTACAAGCCATTGAACCGCCGCGGGACATCCAGCAGTCGATGGAACTTCAGATGCGTGCAGAGCGTGAGCGCCGCGCTGCGGTGACCAACGCCGAGGCGACGAAGCGCGCGGCCATCCTCGAAGCCGAAGGTGTGCGTGAATCGCAGGTCCTCCGGGCGCAAGGTGAGCGCGATGCGGCCGTGCTGAGAGCGCAGGGTTTGGCGGAGGCACGTCTCGCGATGGCCGCGGCCGAGGCTGAAACAATTAAACAGATTAACGATTCCCTCCCCGACGGCTCGGCCGCAATGTATCTCCTGGGCCAGAAATATCTGGATGCACTCCCGCAGATCTCGCAGGGCAAAGGGTCGACAATCTTTCTGCCGGCCGAGGCGACTGGTGTCCTCGCCGCACTCGGTGGCCTGCGGTCCATTATCCAGACCGGAGTCGGCGCTGACGAGACGGAACGCCCAACCCGCCCTGCCACACCCAAGGCTCTTTCTGGTGGTTCTTGACCGAGGATGCTCACGTTCGCAAAGTCATAACCCACAAGCGGGCGGAGTTGATCGCCCGGGCTCTCGCGTGCTCGCACTGCCTCGAGTACTCGTTCAAAAAGGTGTACGTGGGTGTCGCACCAAAGAACGTGTCTCGTGAGCTGAAGGCCGCCTGGGTGGTTACGCGCATCTGTGGGATCTGCGGCCTCGACTCCGAACTGGGGCTCGACCCCCACGGTGAAATCGTCTACGGCGGCTGACCTGCCGAAGCCCGAAAAAGGCACGTTGCAACGGACTGAGCGCCCTGCGCGTTCAATCTCTTGAGACAGTCACGACATGGGCACAAATGCTGTGGCGTGTATGTTTTCGCCCAGAATGTGCTAGTTTACGTGCGGTGACGCCCAGAGGGTGATATCATAAAGTTTAACCGTAAGTAGTTGTCACGTAACAGCTTACGGAGTATCAGCGTCACTGTTTCCATCGCAGGGGCTCACCTGTCACGGCGAGCCCATCTAAGGAGGTAGAATGCGTAAGCCCCGTCCGGCTACTTACAATCCCGCTCAGGCGCTACACCTGATCGCTTCTGATCGTACCGGTTCACCCCTCAGTTGTCCTTCATGTGGTTCAGCGGCCTTCGAGCGTGAGCCACTTCACATTCCACCACCCCCCCGTTCGCACGTCACGTTGACATGCTCTTCGTGCGGGCGCACGGCCCGTTATATTGCGGGTGCCGCTTAAAGCGGAACTCGTAGTCGGTTTGATCGGTATTGTGCTCGCGCGCTCGGTCTCCGACGCGCGAGTTTCTTTTATCAGAGTTCCTCAGTCATTGAGGTACTCACGAGGTTCGACGGCGTCAGAACTTTCTCTCGACGCACGGCGGGCCCGCACCACGCTTCACCCGTAAGGGAAAGGAAAGCTGCACATGGCACGTATTACCGGCTCCGTTAAGTGGTTCAACGACGCGAAGGGCTTCGGGTTCATTACCCCGGACGATGGCTCGAAAGACGTTTTCGTTCACTTCAGCGCAATCAGCATGGCGGGATTCAAGTCCCTTGCCGAGGGCGACAAAGTTGAATTCGAAGTCGTCCAAGGTCAGAAAGGACCGCAGGCTGCGGACGTTTCAAAACCGTAACGGCCCAGATTCACCCGTAAACAGAAAGGCCCCGGCGTCACAGCCGGGGCCTTTTTTCTTTGGTACGTCAGGCGACGCGATCAGGCAGGGGGAGTTCTATTTGCCCAGCGCCACTCACCGTACGTGGCGGCAGCGTGTCGTGTGAGGCCAGCGCGCTCGTCGCCGCGTCGACCCGGAGACCCAGCAAGTGGGCCGTCTGATGATACAACTTGAGCGCTGACAGAGGCGCCACGTGGGCGGGGATGTCTCCGCTCAAAACGGCCCTGCACTCGGCAAGCACCGACTCGGGAAGGGCTACGGCCAGCGGGTGACGCATGAGTGCCCCAATGGCCTCGCGGTCACGGCCGAGCAATGCGTTGCAGAGAGCGTTCAGATAGGCCAGCATGGGACCTCTGGTCGATGTCTCCTACCGTTATCCTGTTTGTTTACTCAATACTCCGGGCGCCAGTTCCCAACAGGGCAGTTCCAGGACTGAGAAACCTTCCCGGTGGCCCCTAGCGCCCTCCAGCGGCAGCCGATCGCCGCTGGCCATCGCCGATCTTCAGCATCGGCGGAATCGAAATGGGGAGCGTCGCAGAAATTTCGGTGACGCCCAGTAGCGCTCTCGCCGCAGCCCTTTGCGACGCCGAGCTTCCGCCCCACGCTATCGCGTACGTTCCGGCTCGAGGCACATGCATCAGCAAGTAGGGGGTGCCGAACGAGACCAGCACGACCCGTGCGCCCCTGTCGATCAGCGCATTGACGAACTGCGTAAAAGCCACGGGCGAATCTGCCGTAGCCGTTGTCGAGGAAATGTTCACATAGCTTCCGACCACCACGACATCCGACCGGCCCACGTCTGCGAGCAGCCTGTCATAACTTGGCGCCTGGTCATCCGCGCTCACGAATGCCGTGCGCACGTCGGCTCCCGCCGCTCGCAGCGCCGCGTTGAACGTTCCACCAGCACTCAGCTCCGCACGCCGTGCGTACGTGACCGAGAGCAGGCGTGGCGGGCGACCATTTTGCTGCAGCGGTATCAGGCGGTCGGTGTCGCGTGCGAGTACAAACCCTCGCTCGGCGATGCGGTTTGCCGATTGCTGGTGCTCCTGACGTCCGACCACCTGTCGCACGCGTTCCAACGGCACAACGCGTTCACGGTTGAGGCCGAACTGATGTTTGAGCGCAAGCACGCGACGGACGGATTGATTAATGCGATCTTCCGTGTACCGGCGCTCACGCAACCCGAGCTCCACCGCGTCGATCGTCCCCTTGATGTCCGAGGGCATGAGCAACAGATCGGCGCCCGCTGCGATGGCACCCTTCGCCGCCTCGGCAGCTCCGAACTTGTCCACGACGCCACGCATATCCATGGCATCGGTGACCAACAGGCCGTCAAATCCGAGTTCTTTGCGCAGCAATTCCGTCATGATCGTCGGGGACAGCGTCGCAGGAACTTCAGCTGAATCAAGGGCGGGAAGAAACCCGTGAAAGGTCATCATGCCGCCAACGCCCGCGCGGACTGCGGCGCGAAAAGGTATCAGTTCAACTGAATCGAGGCGCGCGCGTGACGCCGTCACCGAAGCCAGTGCGAGGTGCGAGTTGGTCTCTGTGTCGCCGTGGCCTGGAAAGTGTTTACCTGTAGCCAACATCCCGTTGTCCTGCAGCCCGCGCACAACCGCTGCCCCCAACATCGCCGTCAAATGTGGATCTTCGGAGAACGCGCGCGCGCCAATGACGGGGTTGGCGGGATTGTTGTTCACATCGAGCACGGGGCCATACGCAATGTGAATGCCTAGCGCGCGCCCTTCCAACGCCGTGACTCGCCCCAGCTCGTACGCCGCGGCAGAATCGCGCGCAGCGCCGAACGCCATTTGCAGCGGAAACGTCGTGGCGCCGCCCAAATCGATTCCGTTGGGGACAAAAAAACCTCCGCGAGCCCTGAATCCGACGCCCGTCTCAAGATCTGCACTCACCAGAAGCGGAGTTTTGCTCATGCGCTGCAACGCGTTCAGCTTGGCAGCTATATCCAGCGGAGACCCCAGCGACACGATATAGCCGCCTACGTGATCGTCTCGCACCTGTCGGCTGATACGCGCCCACTCGTCGCTGTCCTCCGCGACAAAGTCGCCGAGAATCCACGGCCAGACCAGTTGAGCGATCCGATCACGCATCGGGAGCGTGCGCATCACGGAGTCCACCCAAACGTCGCGAAGTCTGTCGGCGGCCAGCGTCGATCGCGGTGAGAAATCCGGCAGCGGCACGGGCGCAGGGCGTGCCGGCTCGATCACCACCGGCGACGTTGCGCCTTGAGGTGTGGTGTCGGGCGCGTGTCGCGGCGCACACCCTGCCATCAGAGCCGCCGCCACACCCAGCCATCGACCAGCGGCTACCAAGAAATCTTTCCCTGTTGAGAGGTATCCACCTCTTCGGTCGCCTCAACCTTGAACAGGAAAGCCTGCATGTTCTTGGTCAGGAAGGTGCGAGCCTGTGGATCCATCACGTTCAGTCCGTAATGATTGATCAGCATGGTTTGCTGCTTCAGCCAGTCGCCCCAGCACGTCTGACAGCTTTCAGCAAGGATTCTGGCGCCGATTGCCCCGGGAAACGGGGGGCGCTCAAAGGCGGGGCGATTCTGCCCGCACCGAGTACAAGTCACGTCAGCCATAGCGGGAAATCTACCGGCTTTGCACCACGGCGGGCAGTCATCTTGTCGGGCATCCGGCGTGTTATTCCCCGAATCTGGCGATTGAGTGGCGCGATCCTGAAGTTCCGGGTCGTGAAGTGCCGACACTTGCGACCATGACCACGAAACTGGATGGACCCGTAACGTTGCGCTGGACCACCGTCCTATCGGTGGTCGCAGCCGTCGCGTTCGCCGGAAGTGTTGAAGCCCAGGGACTGCGCTCGGCCACAAGTCATATCACGCTGCTTGTTGTGAAGCCCGGCGTCGATGAAACAGCTCGTACCACGCGCGATTTCAGCGGTCCCGCCCCTCGGGGCGAGCTCTCGCTGGTGGTCGTCGACGCCCGGGATTTGCCGCAGGAGGTTATTGCATTCATCCGCGGCGCCACCGGTCGCCTGATGCGTCTGGGTGACGGTGCGATCCCCGTGGATCCCGGTCAACCCGTGCTGGTTCGATTGCAGGGCCCCCAGGGGTTGCTGAAAGATCTTTCGCAGGTTCAGGTAAATGCCCGTGCTGGTGAACACGCCGACCTCGTGCTTTCGCTCACCGGATCGAGTCCCGCGGGTCCGGCCCGTTAAAGAAAGGCCCCACCTCCCGGAGGCGCCTGCATTGTTCTGCCGCGCAGCCGGGGTCCCAACGTCACCTCGACTGGATGGCCTGCTAACGAATGGAGGCACCCGCGGGCGACGAGCGTTGCGGAACACGCTTCACAACGATCACGACTGGCGTCGCAGTGCCCTCACGCTCGGGTGTGACCGTCGCGGGAGCCCGAACGACCTCAAAGTTTCCTGGTGCCAGAAAATCGTCGAGCACCACGCGCAGCGGCACGCTGCGGGTCCCCGGTTTTCGAACAAAGAACCGTCCTCGACTGTCCGTGTACACCGCGTCCGTACCAATCTCCAGCGAGGCACCATCGATGGGATTTCCGGCTTCGTCCTCAACCCGGCCGAGCACGACGTAATCGGAGATCTTTGTCCCATCGTTCCAACCGTTGCCACCGCTCGATGCACCGCGGTACGCGAATCGACTTCCCTGTGCGGAATAGTGGATCCGCCCATCGGGAGTTACGAATGAACCAACCGACAGATTAAATCCGGCGATGTACACCCGCGCGTTTACGCCCATGGACTGCACGAACGGATCCTGCGTAAGGTACGGAGAGTGGGCGACCTGGTAGTCAAGGCTCAGTGAGCTTAATCCTGCGTTGATGGTTCCGCCGAATGCCACGGAGGTGCGGCCCTGATCCCATGTGATCGACTGCAGAAGGGAGAACTGCGGCGAGATCAACTCCCTGAGGATCAACACCGGCGTGGTATTTTTTGCCGGGATCGGTCGCCATACTTGCAGAAGGTACAGTTCACTTTGCAGACGGCCGGTGATTTCGCGGCGCGCAGTCAGATACGAGCTGATATTGGGATGGCTACCCGCCTCCGAGACGAGGACTCCCGTTGAAAGGGTGGTCTGGGCGACGCGTGCGGTCGCTGTCACCTGATTTAACGCTGCACGCCGTGCGATGCCCTGAAAGGCGGAGTCCTGCCTGAAGTGTTGTCGCCCCACGCCGAGGGACCATCCCTCATAAGGCTTCCACATCAGGAGTGCGTTCTCACGTTCCAATTCCGTCTGCATCGGCATAGGAACCGAGGTTCGGCGGAAGCGGTTACCCAGACCGACCACCGCAACTTTTGCCTCCCAGGTCCGTCGGTCGGCCTCGAGCGCGATCGCCCCGTAGGGTGAGTTGCTGCCCAGTCCGGCTGATGCAGCTGAACGTACGCCAATAGTTGGCCTCCAGACTGCTGACGCGATCACGGATTGCCGCTCGGTGAAGACGGCGTGTCCCTCGAGAGAGAACGTGCGGTTCACGTCATGCTTTGCCCGTGAATAGAACATGGCTCGACTTGGCGTCTGTGCCGAAAAATACGGTGCCGCCTGAGCGATCGCGCTGGCCCCGCCAAACGTCCACAGTTGGGTTCGACCGCGTCGCATCTGATACGATGCACCCTGAGCAAACACGGTTCCGCCACCACTGAATACATCGGTGGCAAGGTCGAATGGCAGCAAATCGTTGCCAACACGCAGCGTATCCCGACCTCCCATGAGCCGACGCGCGCTGGCTCCGACGCGCAGTCCATCGAGGTAGCCGATACCAAGAGACGCCTCGAACCCGTTTCCCCACATGTTGACGACACCGCCGTACCCCTGAAAGAGCGACGATCCCCCAGCCTGTACCTGAAATACTTGCGCCCCCAGACGCGCAGAACCGAACCCCGGCAAAACGCTGGCAGCTGTTGCGCACATCAGGAGTCGGTAGCAGCGCGTGAGCATCAGTATGCGAGCGCCCGCAGGGTCAGAGTTCCTCGATACACACCCGGTTGGAGCTTCGGAATCCCACGAAGATTCAGCTGGAGCTCAAGGTTGTCGGTACGTTTGTCGGTTCCATTCAATGGTGCAACAATCAGCTGCCGGAACAAGTGCAGCGTACCACCGGGTGTCCCGGTACCGGATAACGGTTGACCGGTGAATGGCGTAAAGCTGGCTACCCGGCCGGTTGTCACGCGGCCCTCCACGCGGCTCGACGGAATGTGCGACGCCGCGGTCGAGAGTGCCGACGAGGGAACGGAGAAATAGCCCACCAGATCAACCCACGTAATGACGCTCGTCAGCTGCCACTGCGTCGTGATGCTGATCGGAGTCGGAAAGGAGTTGACACGATTGTCGGTGATGGTGGGAATCGTCTGCACCGCTCCGGAGTTGATCAGGAGGGTCAACGAGTTCGGAGGCATAGCGGCCGCGGCCGCTTTGGCGTTCCAGGCTGCCACCGCGGATAGCACCGGTGTACTCGTTGCCAGACCGCCAACCTGCGCAGTAACCTCCTGACTTATCGTGATGAAGGCAGCTGCCACAACGACGAATCGAGAGGCGCGGCGCGAGGCCTCCTCTCGGATGCAAACAAGTGGTCGTTCCCGTTTCATTCGCGTGTCATCATGTCGTGAAGGCCCGCAGTGTAATTGTTCCTGCGTATGTGCCAGCGGTCGTCGCAGGTTGACCAACCAGATTCAGACGCAGATCCAGATCCATGGTCCGACTGGACTGGCGATTCGCGGCGTTTATGGTCTGCAGCATTATCCGCAGCGTGGCGCCGTTCACTCCAACACCTGCACTTCCGTTCTGGGTGAATGCCCGCCAGTTCGTTGGCTGCCACGTAGTGGTCGGCGTCGTTAACACGCGGCCCTGCACTCGTGATGAGACCAGGTAGTTCGTGCCGTTCGCAAGAGCCTGCGCTGCGTTCGTAAAGTAGGCCACGAGACGTACCGAGTTGGTGCTCGGCCCCACAGCCCACGCCGCGGTAATACGCACCGGAGTGGGGAACTGGGTGATCGCGTTGTCGGCGAACGTGGCCAGGGACTGCGTCGCCCCACTGATTACGTTGACAGACAGTGAAGTCTGCTTTGTGGCGGACATGGTCACCGTGCGCACTGCGGAGGTCACTCCGGGCTGAGCCGAGGCGGCCACACTGCAGGCGAACGTCATGAGAGCACTCAACACCCGACGCATCAGGGTCGCCTATTTCAGCGTTGAGCCGCGCTGTTCCTCAAGCGCGAACTGGCTGAAGCGCAACATGACTTTGTCTGGCGCGTCACTGGCCTCCCACGGCACTTCCACGCGTCGACGACTCATCGGGAAGAGGGGGAATCCGCCGAAAGCAGTGGCGTGCTTTCCCTGCGCCGAGAGTTCCGATGCCATCACTCGACCGAGCAACGCGGAGTTGTTCTCGATTTCGAGAACTGCTTTTCTGGTCGCTGTATCGAATACAAAGCTGGTCACAGTGACAGCTTCCTTTTGCAACGTTTGCTTCTGCAGCAGATAGACAACGTGCGGCAGCTCAATTCGGAGATTGAGTCCGGTGGATGTGCGCGCTCCTGTCATCGCGCTCAACACCATGAACCAGGCTGGCAGAGTTTTGGCCTTGGCTTCGTAGAACACCGTGTACGACGACAACGGCGGAATCTTGAAGCTCATCGCAGAAAGCTTGAGCTCCACGTTGGTCGAATCGAATGGCAAATCAACAAGGTCACCGGATTCCTCGACGCGGAATCCGCGAGGCTCCAGCACAACCGTCATCGGAAAGAGCGACTCGTTCACGAGATCGAACTTCCCTTTTCCGGCTGCTTTGTACTCCACCACCGCGGGGCGCACGGTCTGTGCGCCCAACGGTGATGTATACATCCACACCGCGCTCATGAGCGCGATGACAGTTAAACGTCGCATCTATGCAAACTCGCGCGCGGGTGGTCTGTGAATTACTGCGTGATGGCGCGAAGGTTAAGCGTGCCTGCATAGGTACCGGCAGTCACTGTCGGCTGACCGACGAGATCAATCTGCAGATACAGATCATCGGTGCGGCTGGACGTCTTGTTGGTGCCGTTGATGCTCTGCGAAAACAGCGACAACGTACCACCGGCTACACCGACCGACGCCGCACCACCAGTCACCACACCATTGGTGAATGCATTGAACGCACCTGAGGTACCAAGGCGACCTTTCATACGGGCCGAGGTGATGTAGTCGGTACCGTTCGCGAGTGCCTGAGCAGGCGTGGTGAAGTGACCCACCAGGACCACGGCCGCTGCAGAGGGATTCACATCCCAAGCGGTCGTAATGTTCACTGGTGTGGCAAAATTGTTGAGCGCGTTGTCAGTCAGCGCGGCCATCGTCTGTGTTCCGCCCGAATTGATGGTGACGGTGAGTGCCGCGGATTTGGTCGCATTGATCGTCACGGTTGCGGCATTGGACAACAGCCCCGATTGCGCCGAAGCAACTCCGGAAACAAGGGCAACTGCGGTTACAGCAATACGTACGGCGCGGAGCGTGGTCATTGATGGATCCTGGGTTCTGGTTGTTTGGTGCGGTTTGGGTTGTTCCCGCGTGTCCCCGACACGTCGCGGAAACCCGCGATTGCAGTCTCGGACTGCCCACGTTTCGACGAGCAATTCGTGCCGCTGTCACGCAGCTGGTCGCTGTCAGATTTGTTTACAGTCACCGCTCCGTGCCATGGACTGGTTCGGATTCCGCTGCGTCACCACCCCCAACAAGCATTGAAACCGGTGTGCACCTTCGCGCATAAACTGTTGCCATACAATGCGATGCGAACTCGGTTCGTTATCCTTCGAGGGTACGACAGGTGGCGGGATCCACGATTCGCGGTTCACGCCTCAACCGTTTCGCAAAGGTGCGAGAGCGTCACGCTCTCCGTCGGCGAGACATTATGGCCACCGACGTCGCGTGACCCCGCTCACGCTCCGCGGACACGCATTTCGCATGTGTGAGGGAGTTCTGCGGTCGTTTGGATCGATACCGGCAAAGGAGGCTCGGAGCCGAACGGTCCTTGTGACCGAGACGGCTCTGTGAGGGAGCACGCTGGGCGGGCAGGCCACACCCTGGCCCAGGAGTGCGGACAGGCTCTTCTGGCTAACCTGCTGCCAGGAAACGTGTTACGCGCAGCAGCCTCCGCGGCTCAGGCTGGTACTCACCTTGCACATTGTGCTGGCGTGTTCCTCGCACATCTTCCCTGCCCATGAGCGCGGATCAGGTCGCCTTTCACCATACGTACGAGATCGCCATACTCGGCAACGACATGGTTCTGGCGGCGCGACCTGCTCGCGTCGTGCAGCTGGTGCACGCGCTCTACGAATGCGGTTACGAGCTGGTCGTTCCTCTCTCGTGGGGCGAAGAACTCCTCGCCCAGTACACGCTCGACAACCTCGCGCGCGCACACGAGGACACCGGCCCCCGCATACTCTGCGTATGCCCCAAAGTGCGGCACCGCCTGGTACATGCAGGCCGGGAGCTCAACCCGCACGTTCTTGTGGGGGTCGCCCCGCCTGTTGCCGCAGCGCGCTTCCTTCGTGCGCTCCAACCCGACGCCGAGATACGAATCACGTATATAGGGGCGTGCGAAGGCGCTAAGGATGCGGCCATAGATACACGAGTGCTTCCCGCCGACTTACTTCGGCACCTCGATAAACTGGGTGTCGTGATCGCCGATCAACCCACGGTGTTTGAGTCCATTGTTCCGCCCGACCGCAGACGACACTGGTCAGTTCCCGGTGGAGCACCTTCATTGGAAGCGCTACGCGAGACAGCTGGCGCTTGGGTCTATCGCGAGATTCCCGCGGGGGACTTGGTGGAAGAAATCGCGGAGAGCATCCTTGCCAATGACTGTGCGCTGATCGATCTGGCCTCGAGTGTTGGTTGTCACTGCGCTGGAGCTTCGAGTGGACGCGAAACGGTGACGGCGATGGAACCACCGCGCGCAGGACTCCCGGTAGTAAGTGGAGATCTTGTTGTGGCCCTTGAACTGGGTACCGAGGCGCTGAAACGACCGATCCGGATTCCTTCCCTTTTAGTTGAACCGGAGGCGGGTGAACTCTCCGACCACTCAACGTCCGTTCCACCACGGCGATACGCTGTAACCCCTGCCTCGGTGGTGCAGCTACTCAAGCAGAGCGAGCCACCTGAATATGAGAGTGGTGATGATTCGGCTGGCCTGGACTCCCCCCCCGCTGTCGGCAGGCCACGGCCTGCGGTTCATGAAGTGTGGTCTGTTGCGCGATCAGCGTCACACACCAGGGATCGCCGGCGACGTACGCCAAAAAACTTTACCGCATTTGCGGCCATGCTCCCGGGTGAAGAGGCGAGTGAACGGGTCGGGGAGCCTCATCCCGTTCCAGCCCCGTTGCGACCCCAAACTGAATTGCCGGGCGAACCAGCACCCATAAGTGTTCTTCCCGCAGTAGAGAGCGGTGCTGCCAGCCCCATCGCACCGGCAGTGGTCGCGCGCGACGTTGCTACCGCGCTCCAGTCCTCGCTCCCTTCTGGTCCCCCCGCTCCTCACAGCGACGACGCGCCGCGTGTGAAGGACCCGCGCGAAGTGTCGCCCCCGAGTGCCGTTGATAAAACTGTGGCTCGCGCCGGGACACCAACCGAGGAAGAGGCGGACCTGACGTCCGATGACGTCTTGTGGGGGCCGCCCGAAGTCTTCACGATCTCCAGACCGGCGGGTACCCAAGGTCGTCCCGGGAGAGAACCTCGACGTGTGCCTGGGCCTGGTCCGGCGCGGCGCACACAGCTTTGGCTCCGGCTCCTGTTCGTTGCGTTGATTATCGCATCAACTGTGCTCATCCTCTTTGTGTTTCGCTACATCGGCGGCTGACAACCGAACCGGGCGCCCACGGCGGTACGGCACAATTTCAGAAACGCAGCCCGCAGTGCGTACGTGATGACATGCGCGGTGGATCGCCCACGGCCTATCGTATCACGTCCGTCAAAACCTTACCGTCCAACTTCTCCAGCGCACGGACCTGCAGAATCGCTACGAGCGTCGGTGCGATATCCACGACCCGGACGACGTCGCTGTGGCGACCCGGCTTAACGCCGGCACCAGCAAAAATGATCGGAACCCGCGCGTCGTAGTCGTGCGGCGATCCGTGGCTGGCCTGCGCAATTCCGGCCCAGTACCAGTACGGCTTGAGTGTAGTCACCACAGCGATCGGCAGATCTTCCGGAAACATGTTCAGCCAACGCCGACCGATCGGGTCGTTCGAGACATCCTTGCGCTGAAGCTCACTGAACACGTCGACGCGCAGGACCCCGGGCACGGTGCGCGCTGCGCGGGCATATTCGCGGGCCACCGAGTCGCGATTGACCCCCGCCCGCCTGAACGCTTCGGGATCGAGATACAGCGATTCTCCTTCCCAGCTGAACGCTGCCGTGTCAACACCGGCGGTGATCACACGCGCCCACGTGTCACTCGCCAGCGGTCTCAATTCCACGAATCCCGCTTCAACTGAACGAAAACGCGTCTTGAAACCCGCAAACGGATACGGCGCTACCCCATGGTCCGACGTGAGTACCAGCACCACCCGGGACGAATCGCGCACCTTGTACAACGAATCGAGGAAGGAACCGAGATATTCATCCAGCCGCAGCAGCTGATCGTGTACTTCCCGTGAATCGGGACCGTACTTGTGTCCGATGGCGTCAGTACTGGACAGTGAAATCGCGAGCAGGTCGGTGCGGCCTTCTTCCGCACCAAGCTCGCGGGCCGACAACGCGGCCAACGCCAGCTGGAGCGTGACCTGATCCATCATCGGATAATTCGGCAACACGCGACTCGCCACCACAGGGTCTGCCGGGAGCATATGCGGAAAGGTGAAATCCGCACCCCCCGATTCGAACGCGACGGAGTCGGGTTCGTTGTATTGCGCTGCGTCGCGCAGCAATGACCACGACGTGCCTGCGTACGACTGCGTAAGACCCCTCGCGTTGAACGCCTTTAACCAGCCGGGGAGGGTATCGGCATAATAGGTGCTCGTCGTGAACATACCACCCGACGCATACCAGTAGGCCTCACCCTTTGCTCTGCCTAACGGGAGTATCGCACTACGATCCTTCCGCGACACCGATACGGCACGCGCACGGGCATTTTTGAATCGCAACCAGTCAGCCAGCGTGCTCCCCCTGAAGCGGTACGGCGACGCGGGATCTCCCCGTGCACCTATGAGCGGTGCCTCCGGATCGAAGACACCGGCAGCGTTGCCTACCACACCGGTCGATCGCGGAAATCGCCCCGACAGTATGCTCGCGTGACCCGGCGCCGTCTCGGTAACACCGTGGTCCTGAAACCCGTTGGGATAAACCGCTCCGCCTTTTAATAAACGACCAAGCCCACCACGAAACTCACTCTGCCACGCATCCAGATAATCGGGGAGCAGTTGGTCAATCGTCAGCAGTACAACGAGAGTTGGCACGGTGGGTGCCCGGCGCGTCTGCCCCTGAGCCGGTGCACAGGCCAATGCCAACGCGACAACCGCGGCGGATATACGTGTCATATCCGAAAGTGTCAGACGGCGATACTCGGAAGCTCGTCCGCGCGGCACGCTCACTTGAACTGCGCGATATCGGACAACGGTTTGCGAGAAATATCCGGGACGGCAGCACCTTCGGCTGGATACCCCACTGGCATCACGACGAACGCCTTCTCGTTGGATGGCCTGCCGAGGAGCTCGCTCAGGAATCCCATCGGACTGGGCGTGTGCGTGAGCGAGACCAATCCCATGTGATGGATCGCCGCGATAAACAACCCCACGGCGATTCCCACCGATTCCGTCGTGTAATAAAAGGTCTTCCGTGCACCGTCCTCATGATGGCCATAGCTCTGCCGAAAGGCGACAACCACCCATGGTGCGTCGGTCAGATGTGGTTTGTGTTCATCGGTGCCGAGGGGAGCCAGAGCTTCGCGCCACTCCTCCGGCGCGCGGCCGGAATAAAACTCACGCTCTTCGGCCTCAGCGGCCTCCCGCATCGCGGCCTTGAGCGCGGGATCGCTGACCGCCACAAATGTCCACGGTTGCTGATGAGCCCCACTGGGCGCAGTCCCTGCGGTACGAATGGCCAGTTCAATGCATTCTCGCGGCACCGGCGTCGTCGCAAAGTGTCGCGTCGTACGCCGACGGTTCATCTCCGCGTAAAACGCCCTGGCGCGCTCAAGTGTTTCGTCCACGGGGCGCGTGGTAAAAGCCAGTGGCACAAAGGGATGCGCGACGCTCAAGTGGACATCTCCACTCGCACGACGGCAGTCCGTGTGTCGCGCATTTCAGTCCTTTGCCCGGTCCTTCATCCTGGCATATCCCTCCTTGAGCTCACCTAACCACTCCGTCGCCTTCTCCTTCGCGTCGGCGACGGCATCGTCCAACTCGTCGTCTGCTCTGTCGATCCAGACGGCTGCCTTCGCGCGTACGCCATCCATCTTCTTGTCGAGTTCGTCGAGCTCATCCTTCAGTTCAGCCTTGCCCAAGCTGATCTTCACACGCAGCTCATCGCGGTCTTGTTGCAGCTCGGTGAGCATCTCGTTCCAGCGCGCTTTCCAGGACGTCATCACGGAATTCCATGTCAGAGGTACAAGTGGTCACGTGCGCCGACTCGCGGCGAACGAACAGTACCCTGCGATGATAGCGCGTGGCGACCCGCCTACGCTACTCCGGCCGGTGGCTGGGGGACGAGCGCCTCGGCCATGATATTCAAACCTCTGGAGATGGACTCCTCGTCTATCACCAGCGGGGGAAGGAGGCGAAGCGTGTGCTCGCCGGCCGATACGAGCAGCAGGCCGCGCTCGCGCGCCCGCACGATCACTTGAGCGGCCGGCTCTGTCACATCGATCCCCCACATCAGGCCGGCGCCGCGAATGGCACGCACCCGCCCAGTGGACTGCGCCATCGCATGCAACCCTCGTTCAACCACGATCGCCATCTCACGGACGTGTTGCAGCATCGCTGGATCGAGCAAACGATGGACCACATGTAGTGCCACCGCGGCTACAAAGGGCCCTCCACCAAACGTCGTTCCATGATCCCCCGGCTTCGTCGCCGCAGCGATCTCCTCTGTCAGAAGGATGGCTCCCATCGGCAGTCCTCCAGCGAGCGGCTTCGCGAGCGTCAGAACGTCAGGAACGATGTCGGCGCGCTCGTAGGCAAAGCGGTGGCCCGTACGGCCCAGTCCACACTGAATTTCGTCGAAGATCAGCGCAATTTTTCGTTCCCGGGTAATTGCGCGAAGCTCGCGCAGCAAACCGGAATCGAGCACCCGCACACCACCCTCGCCCTGAATCGGTTCAAGAATGAGGGCAGCAACACTTTCAGCACTTAACGCGCGATTCAGGTCAGTTAAGTCGCGCTCGGCAATGGCGATTCCTCCGGCCAGGGGCCGGAACGGCATGCGGTACGAGGGGCGATCGGTTGCCGCGAGCGTTCCAAAAAGGCGCCCATGAAAGGACCCTCTTAGCGAAATAATTTCGTGTTTTGCGGCCCCGCCCAGCGTGCGTGCCCATCGACGTGCGAACTTGAACGCTCCCTCATTGGCCTCCGCGCCGGAGTTACAAAAGAAGACGCGGTCCGCAAAGGATTGCTCTACGAGGAAGTCGGCGAGTTGCTCCCCTGGCGCGGTGCGAAAGAGGTTGGATACATGAATCAGTCCTGACGCCGCCGAACGCATGGCGTCCTGCAACCCTGCGTCACCATAGCCGAGCGCATTCACCGCGATGCCGCTGGTAAAATCGAGATAGCGCAATCCATCGGCATCTATCAGTTCAACGCCTTCGCCCGCCACGAACTCCATGGGCGCGCGCGCATACGTAGCTAGCAAGGCCGCGGTCACGGTCGACGGACTCGATGTGGATGTCATGATCAGCAGGGAATGATACGTGGGGGCCTAACGAGCGACAGCAGCGTGTGGTGTGCCTGCCGTGATCGCCGTTCCCGCCGAGGGAGAGGCGATCGCGCGAACACTCCCGATCCGCACGCAGGGGACGCCGGCGTGGAGCGCGCGCATGGCGGCTTCCAGCTTGGCAATCATCCCTCCCGTCGCAGCACCTGACGCAATCAATTCCCGCACTGATTCCTCTTCGAGGAATGGCATCGTTCGCCCATCACTGCCGCGTACTCCTTCGACATCAGCGATCATCAGGAGTTCCGTCGCACCGAGCGCCACCGCGAGCGCCGCGGCGGCGTCGTCGCCATTGACGTTGCAACCCTCACCCGAAGACTGCAATCGACCCAGCGGTGACACCACGGGAACAAAGTCCGCATCCATGAGGACGTTGAGCAAGCGCGGATTCACTTCGTGCGGCTCGCCAACTGAGCCGAGTGCCCCCTCTGCGAAGAGGCGGCACGAGAGAAGCCCACCATCCTCGCCCGACACGCCGGCAGCTGGTACCCCGGCGGCGAGGAGCGCACCAACGAGCTGTTTGTTGATGGTGCCGGACAGCACCATGCGGACAACCTCCAGCTCCGCCGGCGGCGTCGCCCGACGACCATTGATAAACTGCGGCTCCTGACCCAGCGAACGTTGCAATGCGGTCACTGCATCACCGCCACCGTGCACGATGCACAGGCGTGCCTCGCGCGCATGGAGTGCGGCCACTGCGTCTGGAAGTGTCGGGTCACTCTGTGCCCGTCCACCGACCTTTACGACGCGGGTCATCAGACGAGCCCCGACGTTTCGGCAAGACCCAACGACAGGTTTGCGTTTTGCACGGCCTGTCCGGCAGCACCTTTCATTAAATTATCGATGGCGGACAGGAGTATCAGGGTCGGCACGCGCATGCCCGACACCTGCCGCACGGTCATGCGTACCGCGTTGCGATGCACCACGTCGCGCAGTGCCGGCAAGCCGTCGATGATCTCGATAAATGGCTCCCCGCCGTAGTGAGCGCGCCACAGATTCAGTGGATCAGTGATCGGTTCCTTCAGCTGAACAGTAATGGTTGACAGAATGCCACGCGCCACCGGCAGCAGGTGTGGAGTAAACTGCAGATCCACATCCACCTCATGCGCCGCAACGGCCGCGCGCATTTCGGGGAGATGGCGATGTTCGTTTCCGACCGCGTACGCACGATAATTTTCCGTCACCTCACCAAACAGCAGTTCCTGCTTTGGAGAATTGCCAGCACCCGTCACACCACTCGCCGCATCTATCACGACCGCTGAACCCGGTCGCAGAAGCCCCTCAACCAGCAGCGGCATCAACGCAAGCAGCGTTGCGGTCGGATAACAGCCGGGGTTCGCGATCAGCTCAGCGCCACGAAGCGGCTCGCGATCGATCTCAGGCAAACCGTACGGAACCCGCTTAGCTGTATGCCCGGGGCGGAGATCGGACGACAGGTCAATTGCCCGCACGCCATGCGAGCGGCATCGGTCCACCCATGCTTCAGACGCGCCATGGGGCAGGGCACTGAACACCAGCTCCGCCGCCTCCAGCTTAGCGTCGTCCGGCGCCACAAACGACACGTCCTTTCCTCCCAGAAAGGCCGTATCTCCTCGCTGCGTGTTTGCCGTGGCGAACACCAGACTCATATTCGGATGCGCGTTGACGAGCGCGCAGACCTCGCGGCCCGCATACCCACTCGCTCCAAGCACTCCAACAGGGATCTTATGCACGCTGAATGCATATTATTGCAGTCGCACCCTGTCAATGCCCCGCACGCAAGTCCAGCCCGACTCCTTCCCCCACCCAGACGGTCGGGATAGGATCCGGGCGTTGAAGTCTCCAAACACCGACACTACGTGACCAAGCGCGACCGGCAAAAAGCCATCCACGACCTGATTTCCACCAAAGCGGTGGGAAGTCAGGAGGACCTTCGAAGGCACCTGGGGGACGCGGGATGGGATGTCACCCAGTCCACGTTGTCCCGGGATCTGCGCGAGATGCGCGTGGTCAGAGCCCCAACCCCCGAAGGACCGCGCTATGCAACTCAGGAGTCACTCGGCGCCTCAAGTCCGGAGCGCACGCTCATTGAGGACGTGCTGCCGCAGTTCTTCTCGGCCCTCGACTCGGTGAGCGAAATGATCGTGCTCAAGACGGTCTACGGCGGTGCTCAGCCGGTTGCCGAGGCCATCGACGACGCAGGATGGAGCGAAGTAGTCGGTACGATCGGTGGGGAGAACACGATACTTGTCATTTGCCGATCGGTGAGCGCCAGGGAGAAGGTGGAAAAGCGACTGCTCACGATCGCATCGCACAGCGACTGACCAAAAAAGGGAGAATCGGGCACTTCAACCGATTCATATTGGTCGCTGCTCCCCGATCATTGCTTCCGGCATTGACACGCCAGCCGCGTTTGGTAAATTATGCATGCGCACTGAATAAATTACCCGGACCGAGTTTTTCCTATGCAGACCATTGTGCTCGCGTACTCAGGCGGGCTTGATACGTCGATCATCGTTCCCTGGCTGAAAGAGAACTACAACGCCAAGGTCATTTGTGTTGCTGCCGACGTGGGCCAAGGCGTCGACGAGCTGCGCGGCGTCCGAGAAAAAGCGCTCGCTTCGGGCGCGGATGATTGTTTTGTCGAAGATCTTCGACGCGAGTTCGTCGAGGACTTCATTTATCCGACACTCCGCGCCGGCGCGATTTACAACCGGAAGTACCTGTTGGGTACTTCGATCGCCCGTCCGCTTATTGCAAAGCGACAGGTCGACGTCGCGCGCGCGGTTGGTGCTGACGCGCTCTCACACGGGTGCACCGGCAAGGGCAACGATCAGGTCCGTTTCGAGCTGACCTACATGAGCTTCGCGCCTGATCTCAAGGTTATTGCGCCATGGCGCGAGCCCAACTGGAACATTCGCTCGCGCGAAGACGCCCTCGCCTACGCCGCCGCACGCAACATCCCCGTCACCGCAACGACCGCGAAGATCTACTCGCGCGACCGCAACCTCTGGCACATTTCGCACGAGGGAGGTGTGCTCGAAGATCCGGCACAGGGAGCACCGAAGGACCTCTTTCTTCTGACGACGGATCCCGAGGATGCACCCGATACTCCAGAGGTCGTCACCATTGGCTTTGAGAACGGCACCCCCGTTTCAGTGAATGGTGTGACGCTTGGGGCTGTTGAACTGCTGACGGAACTCAACGCCATCGCCGGACGCCATGGCGTCGGCCGCGCAGACATTGTTGAAGACCGATTGATTGGCATGAAGTCCCGCGGCGTTTACGAGACACCGGGCGGCACGTTGCTGTATACCGCACTGTCAGAACTGGAAATGCTGGTGCTCGATCGCCGGACGTTGGCTGCCAAGGACGCCATGTCACCTCGTTATGCGGATCTCGTGTACGAGGGCCGCTGGTGGACGACCGAAAAGCGCGCGTACGACGCATTCATCGATGTAGTTCAGCAGCGCGTCACCGGCAGCGTAGCGCTCGAGCTGTACAAGGGCAACATGAAAATCGGCGCTCGCCTGAGCGATTTCGCCTTGTACGATGAACGGTTCGTGACATTCGGGCAGGACGACGTATTTCAGCAGAGCGACGCCGCCGGCTTTATCCGGCTGTTCGGCCTGCCGCAGCGCGTCCGCGCCCTCAAGGATCAGATCCTTGTCAACGAGGGCAAGCTTGAAGGAACGGCTGAAGCGTCCGCGCTGGAACTCGCGTGAGGAAGCTCGAACTCGTGACCAGGACCCCGGCTGAACTCGCCGCGATCGCGGCAGGCGATGCAGGCCCGCACCGGTTGTGGGGCGGGCGTTTCGGTGCACAAACGGCAGCCGCACTCGACGCTGTCAACAAATCCATTGGTGTTGATTTTCGCCTCTGGCCGCACGACGTGCAGCTGTCAAAGGCCTGGGCGATGGCGCTCTGGTCGGCTGGCGTGTTGTCGCACGACGAATGCAAACGGATCGAAGCCGGACTTGACGCCGTTGCCGAGAAGATCGCCGGTGGTGCTCAACCGATCGACTCCGATGAAGATGTGCACACGATGGTCGACCGCATGTTGCATGTGGAAGTCGGCGACGTGGCGTCGCGGCTGCATACCGGACGCTCGAGAAATGATCAGGTGGCTACGGGCACGCGGATGTGGGTTATCGACGCGTGTGCTGAGCTCGATGAATCCATCCGCGCGCTGCAACACGTTCTGCTGACACACGCGGACGACCTGACGGAGTCGATCATGCCGGCGTACACGCACCTGCAGCGTGCCCAGCCCGTCTCCGCCTCTCACTGGATGCTGTCGCACTTCTGGCCGCTCGAACGTGATCGACAGCGGTTGAGTCAGGTGGCGCGGTCCGCCTCAACATTGCCGTTAGGGTCCGGCGCCATCGCCGGATGCGCCTTCCCCGTTTCGCGCGTGCTGTTGCAGGGTAGCCTGGGCTTCTCCCAGCTCTCCCGCAACTCGATCGACGCCGTTGCTGATCGCGATTTTGTCGCTGAGCTGCTGTTCACCATTGCCTTGCTCGGCGCACACGTGTCCCGCATCGCGGAAGATTTTATTCTGCTGGGCACCAGTGAGTTCGGCTTCGTGAAATTCGGTGACACGTTCACCACCGGGTCCAGCATGATGCCCCAGAAACGCAATCCCGACGCACTCGAGATCGCCCGTGGCTCGGGTGCCCGCATGCTCGGCGATTTGGTATCACTGCTTGGCACGCTCAAGGGACTGCCCAGTGGATACAACAAGGATCTGCAGGACGATAAACGACCGCTGTTCAATGCATTCGATGCCATGCTTCTTGTCCTGCCCGGTGTGGGCGGCACGCTGGCGGAAATAACTTTTCAGCGGGAGCGCATGCGTGAGGCGGTCACGTCCGTGATGATGGCTACCGATCTCGCGGATTATCTTGTCGATCGCGGGATCACCTTCCGGGACGCGCATCGAGCGGTGGGCACGCTCGTTCGGGAAGCTGAGGTGTCGGGTCTTGAGCTGCACACACTCCCCAAAAGTGCATTCTCACAGGCGCACGCAGCCTTCGGCGATGACGTCTTTGATGCGCTCTCGCCCATGAATTCCATTGAGCGTCGGGACGTGGAAGGTGGCACCGGACCCCGGGCAGTGCGGGCGCAGCTTGATGCCGCACGTGCTGCGCTGAATGGCTCTCCCGAAGCGCGCGGCAACGAGCTGATGGCCGGCTAGACTGCGGCTGGCGACCCCTCTGCCTGCGAGGCGCCACCGCGGGAAGAGGGAGGCGGGTCGCGCTTTATCGTGTCAGGAAGAGTCGCCCGTTCGGCATCGGGCGACGTCGTAGTACGCCTGCAATTGCCCCGATCGGAAGTCTGCCACGTGAGTGCGCAGTGGACAGAGCACCGTGATTGAGCGCGGTCCGGGACTACGGCCACTGTACTGCCACCCCATGTTGAACAGTGCGCGAACAAATGTGCTGTGTGACTCTGTCGGCAACGTGGCTACGTTCTCGAAAAACGAGCGCCAGGCTGTCTCGGACTGAAAGAGGTATTGTTCCACGTTCGACGTATAGAATGCGGTGATCGTCGCATTGTGCCGCCTCACGTATTCGCCGACGGCACGGAGCGCCTTGGGCCCCGCGAAGTCACCGATCACCGGAACCAGAAGATTCCGCTCCTGGAGCGACTTCACGAACGCGTAGTTGGCTTCCGTCGCCAGATAGCTTCGCGGCACGCCGTCCGCATCGGTTTCCATCATCATCGAGCCGAACGATGGCATATAGCGCCCCGAGCCATATCCACGGCGACCCGCACCAAAGTTGTACGTGAGGTCGGGTCCTCCGTCGTAGAAGGCCAGAGACACGTAGTCCAGCATCGCGAGGTGCTCCTCGGTCAGCGGAAACTTGTGCTGTTCAATGAGATGCGCTTTAATCTCCTCGACGGTGCGCGCGTACATGACGCTGTCAGCGGGCACATTCTGATACGCGGCGATCATCTGTTCGATCGGAGTTCCGGCTCCGATCGTCGCAGGTTGCGGGCGAGCCAGCAGTCGCGCGAGAAACGCCGCACGATCAGGCGACAGCTCAAACAATGCCTTGTAATACAAGTGTTGTACGACATTCAGCGGGCGAATGTCGACGACGAACGCCATCCGCGGCTGCATCGCCGCGATGTAGGTAAAATTCTGGTCCGGGCCGACTCCGAGATACACACCACCACGCGGTGTGCGCGTGAGCAGCTCCGGAATCGGATGCTGCATCGTCACCTCGTTGCCAACCAGATTATCGGATCTGAAGTAACCGCCCGGCTCCGAAAGGAACGTATGCAACGCCCAGAAGTCGCCGTCACTGAGCCGCTCCGGCAGCGGATCGGCTCCGCCGGATGAGTGCGCCAGTATCGCAACTGACAGCACTCCCACGCGACCCAACCGTGCGATCTCGCGCAGGCCCATCTGGATGACGTGCATTCCGTGACTCCTTACGTGAGGGAGAGGGGGCTCTCCGAATCTGAAGATGATGAAAGAACCATGCCAGTGACACCCCCGCGGGATCGGCTGCGAAAGCACGATTAGCGGTCCTTGCGTCTCACACGTAGACTAGGCAACCCGCGACCATCCTTACCCCGTTTTCGACGCCATGCGCATTACGCTGACTGCCCTCGCTTTGTACGGCCTTGCCCTTCCGTCTTCCTCTGTGGAACTGCAGGCGCAAACTCGCACTGAAACCACGCCTCCCACGCAGCGCACTGCGGCAGCCCGAGTTGCGGGCGACGCAGACATCAACGCGCTGAAGCAAACCACACATGTGGTCCGGATTGGCGGTGAAGACATCAACTACACGGCAACTGCGGGGAGGCTGACCCTCAAGACCGCACAGGGCGCTCCGCGTGCGTACTTCTTCTTCGTCGCCTACACGCGTAATGGGCAGGACGTGAAGACGCGCCCGATCACATTCACCTACAATGGCGGCCCAGGCTCGCCGGCGATCTGGCTGCACATGGGTCTGATGGGTCCCAAACGGGTGCAGATGGCCTCCAATGGCTTTCAACCGGCCCCGCCCTACCAACTGGTCGACAACTCTGATTCACCGCTCGACGTGACCGATATCGTCCTGCTGGATCCGGTACAGACGGGATTCAGTCGCGCGGCCGAAGGGCAGAACGCGAGCGCTTTTCATGGTGTCCGCCAGGACATCGAGTCGGTCTCGGACTTTATTCGCGTGTATCTCACGCAGTTTGACCGGTGGCGCTCACCCAAGTACCTCCTGGGCGAAAGTTATGGCACCATGCGTTCAGCTGGAGTAGCGGAAGAGCTGCAGACGCGCCACGGTATCGAGTTAAACGGCGTGGTCCTCCTGTCGTCGATTCTGGATTATCAGAGCAAGGGGTACGTTTCCGGCAACGACTACCCGTATCCGACGTTTCTGCCGACGTTTACCGCGACGGCATTTTACCACAAGAAACTTCCCGCCGATCTGCAGGGCGATCTGGCGAAGGCCGTGCAGGAATCCCGGCAGTTCGCGTATGGTGATTACTTCGCTGCACTGGTGAAGGGGAATCGGCTGACCGCGGCCGAGCGGCGCTCGATTGCTGAACGTGTCGCACGCTACAGCGGATTGTCCGTGGAGTTCATTGAACGGGCAAACCTCCGGGTTTCGGACCAGCGTTTCCGCAAGGAGCTGCTGCGGGACCGTGGCGTCTCGATCGGCCGGCTGGACGGGCGTTATACGGCGCTGGACGCTGATCAGGCCGGTGAAACTCAGGAGTTCGACCCGTCGAACCATGCGTTAGGCGGACCATACTTGTCGCTGTTTCTGGACTATCTCAAGCGTGACCTCAACTACGAGAACGATCTGCAGTATTTCACGAGTGGACAGGTCCAGCCCTGGGACTACCGTCCGTTCCAGAATCGCTATTTGAATCTGGTCGAGTCCCTGCGCGCTACGATGGCCCGCAATCCCGCGCTTCAGGTTTTGGTATTAAACGGCTACTACGATTTTGCCACGCCATTTGGTGGCACGGAACACTCCTTCGATCACCTCGGATACGAACCGACATATCGCGAGCGTGTCAGCATGAAGTATTACGAGGGAGGCCACATGATGTACATCGTGCCGTCCGTGCTGTCGCAGGTGAAGCGTGACCTCAAGTCGTTTTACGAAAGTACACGTCGCGGCCCCGTCTCCTGACCGCGCTCGACGCTGTCGGCACAACGTTCCACCTCCGCACTACCGTCACCTTCTCACGTTCCGCACACGGCCATGCCTCATCACGTCTCTCGTCGCTGGGCAGGACTCGCTGTGGCCCTCGCCGCCACAGCTCTCACCGGCACCACAGCCGCGCAAGCCCCCGCCTCTGGGGCCCCACCACTTAATGCAGCCAGCGACCCCCTGCTGCGTGGTTTCGCATGGCGAAGCATAGGTCCCATCGGGCAGGGAGGTCGTGTCAACGACGTCGCCGTGGTCGAGGGTAACCCGTCCACGTTTTACGTGGGATTTGCCACCGGTGGTCTGTGGAAAACGACGAATATGGGCACCACGTTCACGCCGGTGTTCGATACCTATTCCACACACTCCGTCGGTGACGTGGCCATCGCCCCGTCGAATCCGGACATCGTGTACGTGGGCACAGGTGAACCAAACAATCGCCAGAGCTCGTCGTTTGGCGACGGCATGTACAGGACAACGGACGGCGGGAAGACCTTCACGCAGATCGGTCTGCGCGAAACACAGTCCATCTCGCGCGTTCTGGTTCATCCGCGGGACCCCAATACCGTGTGGGTCGCCGCCAACGGACACTTGTTCGGACCAAACACCGAACGCGGCGTCTTCAAAACGACCGACGGAGGGCGCTCCTGGAACAGGGTGCTCTATGTGGATGAAAACACGGGGGCGACCGACATCATTATTCACCCGCGTGACCCGAACATTCTCTTCGCCGCGATGTACACGCGACGTCGCACTTCGTGGGGCTTTGCCGCAGGCGGCCCTGACGACGGTATCTGGCGGAGCACGAATGCAGGACAGACATGGAGTAAGCTGTCGGGCAATGGCCTGCCGCGTGGGGTCATGGGTCGTATCGCCCTCGACATCTCGCGCTCGAATCCCAATGTGATCTACGCGCAGATCGAAGTCGGTCCCAGCGCTGAGCCCATTCAGGCCGGCGCACGCTCAGGACAACCGTTAGGCGGAGGAGGGGGGGGTGGTGGCGGCGGTGGCGGCGGCGGCGGCGCACAGAACCTCCCACCCGATGAAAACGTCAGCGGCATCTGGCGGTCTACCGACGGTGGTCGCAGCTGGCAGTTTCGCAGCAACGAAAACCAGCGACCGATGTATTTCTCGCAAATTCGCATTGACCCGAATGACGAGAACACCGTGTACGTGGGTGGAGTGCAGGCAGCTAAATCCACCGACGGGGCCAGGACGTTCACCAACATGCAGGGCATGGGGCATGTCGACCATCATGCGATCTGGATCGATCCGGCCAACAGCCAGCATGTGATCTACGGAAACGACGGATCGATCGACACATCGTGGGATGGAGGTGCGACGTGGGAGTCCAGTCGCTCGTGGGCCGTGGGACAGCCCTACCACGCCTCGGTCGACATGAACCGACCGTACAACGTCTGCACCGGTTTGCAGGACAATGGGTCGTGGTGCGGCCCGAGCTCGGTGCGATCCAATGCGATCCTTCTGCAGGACTGGTATCGCGTCGGCGGGGGCGATGGTTTCTATACCGCCGTTGATCCGACTGACCCGAACATCATGTATTCGGAGTCGCAGAACGGGAACGTGAACCGTCTGGACCTGCGGACAGGCACGTCGACAAACATCAGGCCACGCGCTCCGGTTCGTGGTCCGGACGGCGGTGTAAGCTTCGGCGGGCCGGGCGGCGGCGGACCTAACGTCGTCCCCACGCCCGAAGCCGGCACGGTATTTCGTTGGAACTGGAATACGCCAATCGTTCTGTCACCACACGACGCCAGTACAGTCATGGTCGGTGCGAATCGCGTCTTCCTGTCGCGTGATCGTGGGGCCACATGGACCATGAGCGAAGAACTCACCAAGGGAATCAACCGCGAGGAACGCGAGATCCTCGGCATGAAGGGTTCGCTGCCTTCGTGCAACCGCGTGCGGGCGGGAGCGTGCATCAATGCCAGAAACGATGGCGTTTCATTTTATGGTACCATCGTCGCCATCGGGGCATCACACATTTCGGCGGACATCATCTGGGCCGGTTCGGACGACGGCAACGTGCAGATCTCACGTGATGGCGGCCGCACGTTTACCGAAGTTGGCAAGAACATTCCTGGCGGTACGCGTGAATACTACATCTCCCGCATTGAGCCGTCGTACTTCGATGCCGGGACCGCCTTTGTGTCCATCGACGGCCACCGACACGACGATCTCAAGCCGTATGTCTTCATGACGCGAGACTACGGAGCGACGTGGACATCAATCGCTGCCGACTTGCCCGCGATGGGCAACGTGAACTCCATCCGACAAGACCCCAGGAATCCCACGTTGTTATACGCCGGGACCGAGTTCGGCTTTTTTACGTCGCTCGACGAAGGCAAATCGTGGAAGAAGTTCATGACAAACCTGCCCGTGGTGCGCATCGATGATGTGATCGTTCATCCACGGGACAATGATCTGGTGCTCTCAACCCATGGCCGCAGCGTCTGGATTATGGATGACATCAGCGCCCTGCAGCAGCTTACTCCAGGCGTGATACAGCAGGATGCCACGCTCCTGCAACCTCGCAACGCCATCGCCTGGCGCGAGGACATTCGCCTGCGGCGCTCGATCACCGGCGCAAAGAACTTCCTCGGCGAAAACGCGCCGGCTGGTACCGCCATCGCGTACTACCTGAAGAATCCCGCGTCGGACGTGAAGATCACCGTACGTGACCTCGCCGGCGGATCGTTCGCTCGAACAATCGATGGCACAAAGCTGGCCGGACTCAATCGTATCCAGTGGGACCTGTGCAGCGATCTCCGACCCGTGCAGGGAGGCGGCGGCTTCGGGGGCGGTGGTGGTGGCGGTGGAAACCGCTGTGCGACGGGTGGCCCCGGACAAGGTGGGGGAGGAGGAGGGGGCCAGGGTGGCAACAACACCCGCCGTGTGGGCTCTGTCGCAGCGCCTGGCGCGTATCTGGTTACACTGACAGTGGACGGAAAAGAATTCACCCGCACCGTCACCGTACTCGACGACACCTTCTGATATGCTGCTCAAGCGCCTCTACGACGACAAGCTCGCGCAGGCCAGCTATATCATCGGCTGTCAGGCGAGCGGCGACGCGATCGTCATTGACCCACTCCGCGATGCCGAGATGTACATCGCCGCCGCACAGGCTGAAGGGGTGCGAATTTCGCACGTCACAGAGACTCACATTCATGCGGATTTCGCCTCGGGTGCGCGCGAGCTGGCACAGCGCACCGGGGCCACGCTCCTCCTCTCCGACGAAGGAGACGCCGATTGGAAGTATGCGTTCGCCAAAAGTGCCAACGCGCAACTCCTCCACGACGGTGACTCGTTTATGGTGGGAAACATTCGACTGACGGTGTGGCATACACCCGGTCACACGCCCGAACATATCTGCTTTCTGGTCACCGATACCCCCGCCACAGATGAACCAATGGGTGTGGTGACGGGAGACTTCGTTTTTGTTGGTGACGTCGGTCGCCCCGATCTGCTCGAAAAGGCAGCCAACGTGGTCGGAACCATGCGCGAAAGTGCCCGGCGTCTATTTCAAAGCCTTCAACGATTCAAGACGCTTCCCGACCACCTGCAAATCTGGCCCGGCCATGGCGCCGGTTCTGCCTGTGGCAAAGCACTCGGCGCAATTCCGTCGTCCACGATCGGTTATGAACGCATCGCCAACTGGGCTTTTCGTATCGACACCGAGGACGAGTTTGTGGACGAGGTGTTGAAGGGCCAGCCGGAACCACCTCGGTATTTCGCGCTCATGAAACGTATTAATAAAGCTGGACCGGATCTCCTTAATGGTTTTCGGATGCCACCGGTCATGAACCCCGCAGCCGTGGCAGAGGCGTTGGCGAGCGACAGCACCGTTCTTGATCTGCGGCCCGCCGCCATGTATGCCGCCCATTTTATTACCGGTACGATCAACATTCCTCTGAACAAGAGTTTTACCAATTGGGCCGGCAGCTTACTCAACTACGACGAAGATCTGGTGTTGATCGGAGAAGAAAATGCCGTCCGATCTGCGGTGAGGGATCTTGCGCTTATCGGATTCGACCGGGTGTCTGGCTGGACTGACGAGCGGGTAATCGACGCGTGGGAAGGTGACACGGGTTCGATCACGCAGATGTCGGTGCACGACCTGCAAGAGTCCGGTCGACAGATTGTCGACGTGCGTCGTTCCAGCGAATGGGAGGAGGGTCACATCCCAGGTGCGCAGCACGTTGTATTGGGCTCGCTGACGGACCGGCTCGATGAAATCGATCGCGATCGCCCGGTGGCGCTGCACTGTCAGGGAGGCGGACGATCAAGCATCGCCGCATCGCTGCTTCACGCGCAAGGATATCGCAACATCGTGAACGTCGAGGGTGGTTTTGGTGCGTGGCAAGCGTCGGATTTACCAGTGGAAGTTGGTGACCCTTCGCGCACATAAGCGAAGGTCGTTGAAGCTGACCTGTCGGGAGCTGACTCCAAACCTGACGGGCCTGGTCTCGATGTATTGACGACGGCGGTGGCGCTCGTTGTACGGCTACTTGGTCCAAAGTGCCACAACGCCGCAGCCCGCCTTGGGGCGGGCGTAGACACGAGGCAAAGTCGCGGCTCCGAGGAACACTTCGACGGCGGCGAGGTCCCGCGGATGCGCGACGCGATTTACGTTTTCGACCTCACCCAGCGAGACACCATCCAGATAAACGATGACGCCCTGACATGGGGCCTGTATTGAGCTGCCAACGGCGCGAGGAACGTAAACGAATTCACCGTCGGTTCGGAGTCCCGGCACCGTACCCAGAAGGTCGGACAGTGTGAAGCGATTCCGTCGCACTATGTCTTCTTCCAGGAGCAACCGCCCCGATCGTCTCGCGTCGCTCAAGTTGCGGGTCCTGTCGTTTCGCAGGAGCCATGCCGGAAGCGCATCGCTCTCCACATTGATCTGCTCAAGCGCTTCGGGTAGCCGCATCAGCTGAATAACGATTTCCGAACGTGGGTCCGCCAGTACAATCAGCTGCGGCTTATAGCCGAGTTTGGTTGCGTACAGCCAACCGGACTCCGACGCCGGACGGACGACGGCTCGACCGATCGTGTCCGTGCGCGCCTCCGCGGCCACTCGGTCGATACGAAGCCGAACGCCCGCCAGAGGGATGCCGGTTACGCTGTCAACCACGAAGACTCTCGTTGTTCCCCTCTCCTGAGCGGCAACCACTTGGGCGTAGGCCGAGATGGCCAAACTGAGATGCACCACGGCATTCAGTATCACGAACCGCCCCTTCTTCCCCATAAAGTTTCGAGTTTGCTCAATGGTAAACAGTTGCATGGCGAAGTACTCCCAATTCGTGCAGACCAAACAGCTCAACTTTCCTCTCGAGACCCGACGCTACCGCTGCTTGTCCTTCTCCAGGATTGCATCCACACGATCAGAAATATCCTGCCAGTGCGGTCGCATCGACGCCGGACTCGGCCCAGCCGACCATCGCCGTGCATCGGCCTTGATCGAACGCAGTGAAGCCCTGGCCAGAGCAGGCATGTCACTGCGCCGCACGTTAGGCGGCTGCAGAATCGGTGGCAGGTTCGCTCCCTGTCCACCTCCTGGGCCTCCGCCGGCAGTCGCTGCTGGGGGGTTCATCAGCGCTTCGAGGCGTTCCAGATATACACGCTGCAGACTGCGGCGGTTGGCATCGGGGGTGGCCCCGGTCCATACCGCCTGACGCAATTCTTCCAGATACTGCGGAAGGGGATAAGCGGCACCGGCATCAACGACGCCTGCGCTTTCCAGACGACCAAGCCGTCTTGCATCAAGCAGCTGCGACAACACGTTGGCCTGGCGAGGAGCAAGGGATGACGGGCCAATACGCGAGACGATATCCGCATGCGTCAACCAATGCGGCGTAGTGAACGCGTTGTCACTCAGGAACTTGAGCGCAGCCTGCTGCCTGGCTCGAGGGACCACGCCGTATACAGCACCGCTTTGATCAGCACTCTTCAGATCAATGGACATTCCACCGATGAGATTTGTCACGTGCCCCATGTATAGCGACCACATGCCCAGTGACTCACTGTAGATCTCGGACAATTCAGTAAAATCCTCGCCGGATTTTGTTGTCCACGCGACGAGGTTCGGGATGACACGTCGCATGTTGGCGAGTGCGTACGTTGACGCCCGAATCGGATCATCGCCGATGTCTTCCGTCTGCGCTCGCGGATCAATACCGACGGCGAACTGAGGCAGGTATCGGTACGCCATCGGACCACTTTGTTCAGTGATCCATCGGTTCAGGATCGGTCGTTCGGCTTCGGGGGTTTGCGCCTGGGGAATCACCCGATAACCCCAGTTTATTATGAAATCATCAAAGGGACCAAGCCTACGCACGAAGTCGCGGGGTTCCAGACCATCGCCCGGCTGCGCCACGTAGTTCTGTCGCGCGTAGTCCATGATCGTGGCGGACACACCGTACTGCCTGGTGAACGACGCACTACGAAGGGAATCGACGGGGAATGACGCCGATGCGATCATGTTGTGCGGGAGGCCGAGCGCGTGACCGACTTCATGCGTGATAACTTTACGCATTGTTTCGCCCATGAGCTCGTCGGGCATATTCAGTGTGCGTGCGGCCGGGTTCGCGGCAGCCGTCTCAATCAACAGGCGATTGCGGTACGACCGCATGTGGTTGTGGTACCACGTAATGTCACTTTCGATGATCTCGCCGCTTCGCGGGTCGGACGTGCTTGGCCCGACGGCATTGCGCACCAGTGAAGCGACCCAGCGCACGACGGAGTAACGAATGTCCTCCGGGTCCCATTCCGGATCTTCGGATTTTGTTGGAGCGTCTTTGGCAATAATCGCGTTCTTGAATCCTGCTTTTTCAAAGGCACGCTGCCAATCCTCGACTCCTTGTCGCATATAGCTGCGCCACTTGGCGGGAGTGGCCGGATCCAGATAATAAACAATTGGCTTCACCGGCTCGACCAGTTCTCCGCGGGCATACGCCGCCGGATCCTTTGGTTCGAGACGCCAGCGACGAATGAACTCCTGACTGGCCGCTTTCTGTTCGTCCAGCCCGTAGTTGACGCGACTGACACTGAAGAACCCGATGCGTTGGTCCGCATACCGTGGTCGCATCGGCTCCCGGGGCAGCACGATGAGCGATTGTCGCATCTCGACGGTGATCGTCCCGGTCTCCGGGTCCGACGGAGGAGCTCCGGCATCGAAGGTCTGCGTATGCCGGATTTCAACGTTGAGTGGGAAACTCCGCACCGTGTTGATGATACTGCGTGCGGGATCAAGCCGCCGCACCTGATAGGTCCGCCGCTCAGATGAGCCGAGGCCGCTGATCGCCGGTGTATCGCCCGCAAAAAAATCCGTCACATCAATCACCGTGCTTGCGCTGTCGCCGGTGAATGCCTGCACGGGGAACGATGCGAGGATAGCTCCGAGATTGTTGACCGCGACCGAAAGTGCGATGGGGAGGGTGTCATCGGCCACGGCATTAAATCGCACCACGCGGAGGAGCACGCGATCTCCCTGCCGCTCCCAGCGAACCACGCGTTCAGCAAGGGACGTCCCCGCCGATGTAAATCCTGAAAAGTTGGCGGGTACCGCGGCGATGCGCGTCACCATGAGTTGATCGCGACCGACGAGCGAGTCGGGCACTTCAAAGAAGTGTCGACCTTCAACCTCATGGGTGGTGATACCACCGCGATCAGTGACCGCTTTGTCGGTGATCACCTGGTTGTACGGCCGCGGCCCTCGCCGAGGAGTTTGGGCTGCATTCGCGCCGGCAGGAGGAGTGGCCTGTTGAGCGATTGCAGCGGTCGCGGTGAGCGCAACGCTGAGGCAGGCGTGGATCAGGGTTCGAGGTCGCATGAGGACTGAGATAAAGAGGATGCGACAAAGTGAAACGCGAACCTGCTGAATGCAACGAGGGGTGCCCTGGTTAGGACACCCCTCGACGACAGCTGACGTTAGGCTGTTGCTGCGTTTAACTCAGCTTGGAAACGTTCTCCGCCGCCGGTCCTTTCGCACCCTGCACGATGTCGAACTCTACAGCGTCGCCTTCAGCGAGCGTCTTGAAGCCATTCCCCTGAATGGCGCTGTAGTGCACGAAGCAATCTTTCGAACCATCGTCCGGTGTGACGAAGCCGAAGCCCTTCGCGTCGTTGAACCACTTTACCTTGCCGGTCGTACGCATTGCCAACACTCCTGATCTTGATGCTTGTCCGAGGCACGCGGAACGCGTGTCCCCAACGTAAGCTGTTCTGCGGAATCCGATACTCGTCAGGCACTCATCCGCTGTGGATGCCACAGATCCTGTTACCAAGACCACCGAGCGGGACGAATATACGGCGAACCCGCCAAGTCAACAATGACCGGGGCCGAGATTTCTTGCGGTCAGGGGATCAGCCCCCCAAGGCGTTCGGTAGGCCGGACCCCCACAATGAAGTATTCTGTCTCCCCAAAACAGGCCAGCGGGAGCCCTTTGTGCTGCTCAAATTCCAGCTCCACCCTGTCCCCCATACTCGACGTGATCACCCGAGCAATCGAATCGTTCCTGACGCTGAAATCGAAGAGTATCGGTGCGCTGCCGGGGATATTCGACATCTGTAACTCACCCTCCCACGTCTTGCACAGCCACCCCTTGTTGGACAACTTTTGCACATAGCCCACCCTGTTTCCCGATGAATACGTGTAGAGCAATGCCCCGTACGACCACAGCGTCAGCACCAAACCGGGCACTCCAATCAGCGTCAACAGGGTGAGTTTTCCCCAATGCCGACGTTTAAAACTCGGCCTCACAGCCTGCGCTGCGACCGACGCCACGTCCTGGGTGTTCAGCTCCCTCGGGGGGAGTTCGGGATCAGTCATTGAGATTGTCGAAAAGGTGGGGACCCCGAATCTCGGGGAGAGGGAAGCGATGTTTCGACGGTTCGGCCACTCGCTAACTTAGACCATTCTCCGGCGGACGGCAGCAGTGACTTTCACAAGCAGGCGCAAGACATCAAACGTTGCGATTGGCACGGTCGTTGTGGGCTCGGACGCCCCGGTGGTCGTTCAGTCCATGACCAACACCGATACGGCAGACGTCCCGGGGACGGTCGACCAGATCGCCGCCCTGGTCAACGCGGGCTCCCAAATCGTCCGGGTGACGGTCAACAACGCAGGCTCGGCGCAGGCCGTCCCGCACATCGTTGCTCAGCTCGCGGACCGCGGTGTCACTGCCCCCATTGTTGGCGATTTTCATTACAACGGGCATCTCCTTCTGGCCCAATATCCCGAGTGCGCTCGCGCCCTCGCCAAGTACCGTATTAATCCGGGAAACGTCGGCGCCAAACGCAGGGATGAAAATTTCCGAACGATCATCGGCATCGCGCTCGAGCACGACAAACCGGTCCGTATCGGCGTGAATTGGGGATCGCTCGATCAGGACTTGCTGACCGAGATGATGGACGTCAACGCGAAACAGTCAGAGCCCAGTTCAGCGAAAGATGTGTACATCGAAGCGATGCTCGAAAGCGCGTTGCGTTCAGCTGCGGCCGCCGAGGAGGTTGGTCTGAGGCACGACCGCATTATCCTGTCTGCAAAAGTGTCGCAGGTGCAGGATCTCGTGGAGGTCTATCGTCGCCTCGCGCGTCGCTGCGACTATCCTCTGCATCTGGGCCTGACCGAGGCCGGACTCGGCAGTAAAGGGATCATTGCATCGACCGCCGGTCTGTCCATTTTGCTGGCCGAAGGAATTGGCGACACGATTCGGGTGTCGCTGACACCACGCCCCGGCGGCGATCGCACCGAGGAAGTGCAGGTCGCCCAACAGGTGCTGCAGTCACTGGGCCTGCGGTCGTTTACGCCGCAGGTTACCGCGTGCCCCGGCTGTGGTCGCACCACGTCGACATTCTTTCAGCATATGGCGCAGGACATTGAAACGTATCTGCGTGAACAGATGCCGGTCTGGCGTGGGCAATATCCGGGCGTGGAGGGAATGCAGGTAGCAGTGATGGGCTGCGTCGTGAACGGTCCAGGTGAATCAAAGCATGCCAACATCGGCATTTCGTTGCCTGGCACCGCTGAAGATCCCCGAGCACCGGTCTACGTGGACGGCTCCCTGCGCACCACCTTAAAAGGCGAGCGTATCGTGCCCGATTTTCTCGAAATTCTGGACGCTTACGTGGTGTCTCATTACTCGAAGGTGTGACGAACCGTCCGAATTCTCGGTGCGCTGGCGCCTTGTCGACGGCGGTTTGGTTTTGGCTGGGGAGCCATTGCGGCGTTCGCCGGAACTGTTTAGCCTACTCCGTGGCGACGTCCGCGGTGCCTCACCTTACTACCTGCTAAGCAATGAAGCACTCACTGGCCTAACTCGTGGTGCTGCTGGGACTCGGGATCGGCGGTTGTGACGAACCGACGGAAGTTTCGCACGCTGGTCGTGTCGTCTCAGCAGCCAAAGGTTGCGACGTCAATTACTTCCTTTGGAACAGTGCATTTTGATGGTGGGACCGAAACCTGAAACGAGTCGACTCGTTTCGTCACACAAACGGCGGAGTGGCGGACTCAAGCACGAGCCTTCGTCTTGACAGAAACAGCACAATGCGCAATGCTGTGCAAGGCTCGCTTCTTACTCAGGAGGGCAGTGACGATGGAGAGAGAGAGAGAGAGAGAGAGAGCGCGCGCGGCTTGTTCGCCACACTCGTAGCCTTCATTTATCTGCGAGACTCAGTCTAGCGGGCTTGTTGCTTGGCTGTATCGATGCACCGTCCGCGCCGAGTGGGCCATTTGCGCCCAACGAACCTTCGCTCGCCTTGGTAACGGAAATCGATTCGACTTGGAATCGTCACATTGTAGTTTTGCGCAAGACCGTGCCGCGAGCGGAGACCGCCGCGGTAGATCTTGTATCGAGGTTTGGCGGCACACCGTTCTACGTATATGAGCACGCACTCAAGGGCTATGCGGTGGCCAATATCTCTGACGCCGCAATTCAACGCCTAAAGAAGGACCCTCTGGTTGAAGCGGTGTTCCCCGATACCCGCGGTGAAATCTCGGGCACCCGGCCTATGAGTGGCCCTGGCACTTGGGGTTTGGACCGTATCGACAAGCGTGCTGGCTTGGACAATCTGTTTACGTTCTTTCAGAACGGAGCTGGTGTCCACATCTACGTCATAGACACGGGGATTCGCGCCGGACATCAGGAGTTTGCAGGACGCGTCGGTGCCGGGCATACGTGTCTCATGTTCTCTTTGGGAGCCAGTCCAAACATTGATCAGTCTGGTCACGGTACCGGCGTGGCGAGCATCGCGGCAGGGACCACTGTTGGCGTCGCCTCGGGTGCCACGATCCATTCGGTACGAATAAACGATAACGATCAGCCGTGGACCTCCGACGCCGCGTGCGGCCTTGACTGGGTAGCACAACACGCTCAGCAGCCGGCCGTAGCGACGATGAGCAGCGTGTATGACGCGTTGGTGATCACCATGGGGATGGCGGCCGTTGTTGCAAACGGTACGACCATGATCAAGGCGGTCGGCGAGAGCTTCACCGGCGGTCCCGGAGTTGACGCCTGCTCACATCACTCCGAGAGCAACTTTCAAGGGGCCATTCGGGTGTCCGCCACCGATATTGGTGACAACCGAGCGACCTTCGCAGATTACGGCCCTTGTGTGGACGTCTTCGCGCCAGGCCAAAATATCCGGGTGGCAAGTCATACCGGAGACGCGGCTTACAGCACGACCTTTAGCGGTACCTCGGCTGCCACTCCTTTCGTCGCAGGTGTAGCGGCTCTTATTAAGCAGCAGAGGCCCTGGGCGGGTGCAGCGGATGTCAAGGCGCTCATTCTCAATTCTGCCTCTCCGTTCAACCCTCCCAACCTGAGCGGCTCACCACCCAGACTCCTGTATTCACTCCACACTTACGCGGAGATGCTCGGCAACTACACATACGAATCACAGCCGTATACGACCTACGCGACATGGTACGCTGACGTAGTGGGCGGGAACGGATCGTGGACGTATCTGTGGGAGCTCTCGTGGAACGGGCACCCATTTCAGGTCGTCGGAAGTGGACCAAGCTACACATACTCTATTCTACCAAACGAACTTTCAGTCCATACGCTCCGACTCACGGCAACCAGCGGGCTTGGAGATTCGTTCATTCGCACTAACGCGGTCCACATCACTCCCGCGCCGGGGTGTGGAATGCCAACATGTTAGTCTGCCGCCGCCACATCCTACGCCGCGCACTGTGTTCAGCGATGTCGCTCTTCGCGACGGCCGCGGCAAGCGCCCACGCGGCGGCTCAGCAACCACCGCGCATTAGCGGGGTCGTTCGGGCTGAGCTCGGCGTTGTCGACACTGAGCCCTTCAGAGGGGTGGGCGCGGAGGTCGGCTTCATCGTACGCAAGCTTGAGGCGCGGCTCTCGTTCAATGCATTAGGAGCCTCGTTTACCGGGTGCATGTCGGGCATCCGCTGTGCGCTGCGCGACGTGGCGTTGTGGGAGCTGGGTCTCGGAACACCGTTTGGCGGAGCGAACGGTCGTGACTGGATCATCGGTGTCGCCGCAGGTCGTCAGACGGAACGATTCGATAAACCACGCTTGGTCTGGAGCCCTTATGTGTCGCGCGACTTCCAGCTCGGCACAAGGACCTTCTTCCGGCTTGAAGGGCGCTTTCGTGCCATGAAATATGTGGACGGATCAACGCTCCCTGGTGGCACTATGGCGTTCGCATTTGGCCTGCGGCGGTAGGCCGTAACACCCCACTCAAGACCAAACCAGAGGCGCGCGGTGACCACTACTCCTCGACGCCGAGCTGCGCAACCGCCTCGCGCAGCTCATTCATGATCGCCGCGCTGAATCCACTGCGGGACAGCGCATCCAGCACGTCATGGTACCACTTAATGGTTGTGTCGCGACCGCCCGCTTCGCGGGACCAGATCGCACCCTGATCCACCGTACGGCGCAGGTCTGCAGCGAGCGACGCCGCATTATGCAGATGATACGCCGCACACACCCAGAGCGCCTCCTCCGACGCGTCGGGTAAACGCTCGAGCAGGTCCAGATTGCGCTCAGCTGGTGACAACTCGGTGCCGTCATCTGTGTGCCGACGCCGCGTCACCGACAGGATCAGTTCTAGCATCCCGGGTCCGAATTTGTCACCCATGCGCTCGTTCAGGGCCTCTCGCACCGCCCCGTCGCGTCGGTAATCATCCACCACGTCGAACAGGATTCCCGCAATAACCGTCGACTCATCCCTTCCGTAGCGCGTCAGGATGAGCGCCACGTTGGCGGGCTGCGTGAGATAGGGCGCTCGCGTGCCGCGACGCACCTGTTGATCGTGGTGTTTGGCCGCAAACGCCAACGCGTGATTGATTGGATCCGAGTATCCGTTCACCTGATGTATCCCGCCGGGGCAGAGAGCACTGTGAAACCACAAGGTACGCCACGGAGGGCATCGTCGCCAACTGCACGCCGCTCTAACGCATTAAGTGGCCCGCCAGTGATATTCAAACGAAAGCGCCGGACGGGATGTGAACCCGATCCGGCGCCCATACTGCAGCCGCACTGTTGTGAACCAGCGCGCTCCCGACGACTACATCGCTTTTGTAGACGTCATTGTACCCTTCACTTCTGTCGGTCCGTCGGGCGTCTTGTACGTCGCGACCATGTTGCCCTTCATCATGCCATCGACCATCACCGAAGCGACTCGTGTCGACACCATCACGCCCTTTCGCAGAACACTCTCATACTCGGCCGAAACAATCACCAGGCTGTCACCTGACATCGAGGTCGTAACAGGAATTGCCGAACGGCCCTCAAGAGTCATCGTGCCGGTGCCGTCCGCGGCGATCGTAAGAACGCTCTTAACCGGATCCGGCGTCCCATCGACCATCGCCTCTCCATTCCAGGTTCCCGCGAAATCTGCAACCATGGGCATCGCTGCCATTGCTGGAGCGGCCATCTCCGCTTCTGGTTCTTTTTCGGCCGGTGAACAGGCCACGAGCACTGCGCCAACTGCCATAAGCTTCAAAACACGCATACAAAACCTCCTTTCAAGAATTGTTTAGTTCTAGGCAACCCATGCAACTTGCACCCAAAAGGTCAACAAAGCGAGCCGCGCACACCCGAATTATCGGGCACAATGACTCATTTTGAGTTGAAATCCGTGCTGCACGGGTCGGAGACTGGCGGTACATTCGCCCGACCTGCTCGGTCATCCGCATTGTCCTCTCTCTACTCCGACTCATGACGGCCTCTCTCCGGCGTTTCGCCTGCCTCCTCGGCATCGCCGTTTCGTCGACGCTCCCCGCATCGGTACCTGCTCAGGCGCGCCCACTGCCCAACCTCGAGCAGAGCCTCGGCTTCGCCCCAGGTAGTGACCGCAAGCTCCCCACCTGGAAGCAAGTCACCGACTACTTCACGGCGCTGGACAGGGCGAGCCCGAGAGTCTCGGTGCGCACACTCGGAAAAACCGTACTCGGCAGGCCGTTTATCGTCGCATTCATCTCCGACCCTGCGACATTGAACAATCTGGAGCGGTATCGGACCATTCAACGAAAACTGATGGATCCGCGCCTGCGTACCGCGGCCGACCTGCGCGAGAAGTTGATCGAAGATGGCAAAAATGTCATCCTCGTGACCTCAAGCATTCATTCAACGGAAGTCGGCGGATTCACGACACCGCTGGTGTTGGCGGATCGCCTCGCCCGCGCAGCAGAAGATGAGGCCAAATTGATCCTGGCGAACACCATCATCATGCTCGTTCCCTCACAGAACCCGGACGGTGTCGATATCGTCGGTGACTGGTATCGCTCCACGCTTGGTACCGCTGCTGAAGGCTCCGGACCGCCGACGCTGTACCATCATTACACCGGCCACGACAACAATCGGGACTGGTACGCTTTCACTCAGCCGGAAACGCGTTACACCGTGGACTCGCTGTACACGCGCTGGAACCCGCAGATCGTGAACGACGTGCATCAACAGGGAGGCAACGCCGGACGGCTCTTTGTGCCTCCTTATATGGATCCGGTTGAACCAAATATCGATCCCATCCTTACGGCCAGCACCAATGCATTAGGCCTGCAAATGACCTGGCGGCTTATTGCTGATGGCAAAACCGGAATCGCCAATAACGCGAGTTATGACGAATGGAGCCCGGCGCGACAATACTCGCTGGTGCATCGTGGCGCTCGTATTCTCACCGAGACCGCAAGTGCACGACTCGCGTCGCCGGTCACGATTCCTTTCGATCGGCTGACCACATCCCGAGGGTACGATGCCAAGGTCACCAGCTGGAACTTTCCTGTTCTGTGGCCCGGTGGTACGTGGACGTACGGCGACATCGTCGACTATCAGGTCAGCGCTTCGTGGGCCCTTTTTGTCCATGCCGCGCGCGACCGAAAGGGATGGCTGGAGAGTTACGCCACGCTTGGTGATCGCGCGCTGGGACCGCAGCCGGCGTGGGGCACAGACCCATGGCCGAGTGCCTTTGTCATCGCCAAGTCGCAGCCCGACGCCAGCGCACTGCAACGTATGATCTGGACTCTGCAGCATGGGCAGGTTGAGATCCGCGAAACGACCGCTCCGGTGACCGTAGACGGAAAGACACTGCCGGCCGGTAGCTATGCAATTCTCACGCGTCAACCGTTTGGCAGCTATGCAAAAACGCTGCTTGAACGTCAGAAGTACCCCAACCTCATGGAGTATCCCGGGGGTCCTCCAAAGCGGCCGTACGACGTAACCGCGCATACGCTGCCGCTTCTGCTGGGCGTTGACGTGGCCACGGTGATGGAGGCGGCGCCCCCTACCGGCCCTCTGGTCGCACCGGTTCCGCTGCCCACTTTCACGGTGGCAGGCCTCTCCGGCAGTTCCGCGGTTCGGATCGGGCTCTACAAGAGCTTCGACGCGTCCATGGATGAAGGTTGGACGCGATATGTGTTCGACACGTTTCGCGTTCCGTTTACTTCGCTGCATGATTCCGAGATGCGTGCTGGAAATCTGAATGCGAAGTACGACGTGATCATCCTCCCCGAGCAATCTTCCAGAGGGATCAGCCGAGGACTCGGCGAGACCTATCCCGATTCCTTGCGTGGTGGCCTCGGTGATCAGGGAGCGGCTGCATTAAATGCGTTCGTCGAGGCCGGAGGAACGCTCATCGCATTCAACGATGCGACCGATTATGCGATTGAGGCACTTGAACTGCCGGTGACCAATGCGCTGGCCAGCGTGCGCAACACCGAATTTTATGCCCCTGGTTCAATCATGGCCGTTGAACTCGATCGCTCCCATCCGATCGCGCGAACGTTCAATGCGCCGACACCGGGGATCTGGTTCGAGAACAGCGCGGCGTTCAACGTCACCGATGCGTCGCGAGCCGCGGTGGTGGCGCGATATCCGGCATCCGGGAATCCGCTGCTCAGCGGATGGCTACTGGGCCCGGACAAGCTCAACGGGAAGGCCGCACTGGTTGATGTCAGCAAGGGCGCCGGCCATGTAATCCTGTTTGGTTTTCGGCCCCAGTATCGGGCACAGAGTCAAGCGACGTATCCGCTGATGTGGGGCGCCATTCTGCGCGGACGCGCTGCGGTGCAGTGAGTCGCGCACAGGACCATCTCAGATGATTGAACCGGGGGAGCAGATAGTCACATGACATCCGTGGTGATGATTGGTGCCACGGGCGCGGTGGGGAGCGTGACGGCGAAAACACTTGCCAAGTCACCGCAGGTTGCGCGGCTCACGCTCCTCGGTCGCCGACCGCTGAACGATCTGTCGGGGTCTACGGTGGAGCAGCACACCGTCGATCTCATGGAGCCCGGCTCCTACGCTCCCCTGCTGACTGGCCATGACGTGGCGATCTGTACCGTCGGGGTGGGAGAACCCTCCAAGGCGTCGAAGGAGGAGTTTATCCGTATAGATAAACAAACACCGTTGGATTTTGCCACTCAATGCAAACAGGCAGGGGTGCGCCATTTCGAGCTGCTCGGTTCAGTGAGCGCCGATGCAGGATCACGCTCGTTTTATCTCCGCACGAAGGGTGAACTTGAGCATGAGCTGTCGTTGCTCGGCTTCGAACGATTGAGTTTGTTTCGCCCGTCCATGATCCTCACGCCCACCAATCGATACGGATGGACGCAGGCTTTGACGCTGGCGCTGTGGCCGGTCGTTTCCACCATGCTCTTCGGCACCCTGCGCAAGTATCGCGGCATACGTGTCGAGCAGCTTGGGCGCGCGATTGCGCTGAATGCACTCATCCCCGGGCCGGGGCGAGCAGTCATTCATTGGGAGCGCATCGTCGCGCTCGCCAACTCCTGATCAGAGACCTACAAGCCCCGCGATCAGCTTGCGCTGAATATCCGAGGTACCGGCGTAAATGACCGCGCCAAGCATATCACGCAGATCCCGCTCCACTTCGAACTCAGCCAGGTAGCCGCGCGCACCGTGAATGCGGACGGCATCGGTCGCTGACTCCAACAGCATTTCGGAGATGTGAAGTTTGGCCATCGAACACTCAAGCGTCGCGTCCAGACCGCGGTCCTTCATCGACGCGGCCTGATACATTAAGAGACGCGACGTTTCCAGACGCAACCGCATGTCAGCAATACGGTTGGACACGGATTGGAAGCTGCCGATGGACGTACCGAATTGCTGGCGTTCGGTGGCGTACGTGACACAGAGCTCGAACAAGGCCTGCATTGCTCCCACGTGGCCCGCGAGAATGAACGCCCGCTCCCAGTTCACCGCGCGCGAAAACAGGCTGACACCGGCCCCTTCTCCGCCCAGCCGATTGGCCACGGGCACGAAGCAGTCTTCGAAGATCAGGTCCCCAATAGGATTGGTTCGTGTACCGGCCTTTTCACGGGGGATGCTCTGCGTAAAGCCGGCCGTACCCCGCTCCACCAAGAATGCGGACACGCCCCATTTTCCCGCCGCTGGGTCCGAGTTCGCGAGTACCAGGGCAACGTCGGCGATTGGTGCCATCCCAACGTAACTTTTGCGACCGGTGAGCAAGTACCCGCCGTCGACCTTGCGGGCGGAAGTTCTGAGGCTGAACGCGTCCGACCCCGATTCCTCCTCGCTGACCCCGTTCACGGCGATCGCCTCCCCCGAGCAGAGCCGGGGAAGAAAACGCTCCTTTTGCTCTTCGCTGCCCGACGCTACCAGCGGCTCTACCACATTCCAAATGTGCCCACCCAACGCCAGACTCAAGCCGTTGTCGCGGCATCCGTAGCCCAACGCCTCGAGCAGCAGTACGGTGGACACGGCGTCCATGCCTTGGCCACCGTACTTGGTCGGCACGTGCGCCCCCAGAACGCCAAAGGTACCGCAGCGCGTCCAGTCATCACGCAGAAACGTCCCCGTCCGATCGCGATCGCGGAGGTCCTTTCCCAAATGATCTCGAGCAAACTCAATCGTGCGCCCGCGCAGGGCGAGTTGATCGTCGGTGAAGCGGTGATTCACACTACCTCCAACGTGGCATACGTTCGTGGGGCGCTCTGAGCTACGGCAAAGATATTCCCGGAAGCTGCCGATCGTGCTGCGCCGCAGCAAACCGTTCATTTCTGCCGACGATCCTTCGAGCGCCGACGACTTCGATTCCATGGCTGAGCCTTCCTGAGGGTGTTTCGGCACGCAGGTTGCTGGTCTCCCGGTTCCGCCCGGCGCGTATCATTCTGGAGGAATGTCTCGTTCCGGTTGTCTGAACGGTTGCTTCCGGGCGAGGATCGCGGCATGCCGTGCGACAAATCAGGGGCCGGCACGTCGGCATTACACTCGAGGCGCGATGCCCCGCGTGTGCCGTGCGTCGCCGCCCCGGAGGTGTTTCATTGGAACTTTCCTACGTGGGTATTTGCTTGGCTAGTGTCTAATGTTGTCTCTACTCCACCGCTCGATTGACCGGGCGGCCGAACGTGCTCCTGACGACGAAGCCATCCGCTTCGGCGGGTCGGTGCTCACCTACGGTGAGTTGGCGGACCGTTCAAGCCGCCTCGCCCGCGTGTTGCGCGAACGCGGGGTGTCGAGGGGAGACCGGGTGGGAATTCTCGCCCGCAAAGGCATCGAGTCAGCCACGGCCATTTACGGCATCATGAAGGCAGGCGCAGCGTACGTGCCACTCGACACTTCGGCCCCGATTGATCGACTTGTGCTCATCGCGAAAGACTGCGGGATAGAGCATCTGGTGTCAGAGCCCGCAAAAAGTGATGCGGCGCGCGCGATGATGGCGGCGGGTGTTCCTCTGCGGTCTGCAATTGGATGCCATGCGCGCGAGTCGACGAATGTACCCGGAATAGCGTGGGACGAGGTGTTTGCGGCTCCCCTCGCTGCGGCGGTCCCGGATGCAAATGAACTGGATCTCGCGTACGTGCTTTACACGTCTGGTTCGACAGGCGTGCCCAAAGGTGTGGTTCACACGCATCGCAGCGCGCTGGCGTTCGCTCAGGTCGCAGCCCAGACCTATGGGCTTCGCCCCGGCGATCGTGTGACCAATCACGCTCCGCTTCACTTTGATCTTTCAACGCTGGACTACTTCGCGACCGCGGTGGCCGGTGCAACCACCGTCGTGATTCCCGAGATCTACACCAAACTCCCGGCCAGCTTATCGAAACTGCTTGAGGACGAACGTGTGTCGGTTGTGTACGCCGTCCCCTCCGCGCTGGCTCAGCTCGCGATGTACGGCGCGCTGCAGGATCGGAACCTCACGCACATACGTTGGGTGTTGTTCGGCGGAGAACCGTTTCCCCCGAAACATCTGCGTGAGCTCATGCGAGCCCTCCCCAATGCGCAAGTCTCGAACGTGTACGGGCCCACGGAAGTGAACGGGGTGACGTATTGGGTTGTCCCGCCCGTCGCTGAGGACGACGACGCCCCGATCCCCATTGGGCGCGCCTTCGACAATGTCGACCTTCTGGTCATCAACGAGCACGGCGACCGCGCTGCAACGGGCGCTGCGGGAGAGCTCTGGGTCCGGAGTCCTACCATGATGCAAGGATACTGGGGACGCCCCGATCTGGACGAAGGCGCTTTTGCGTTCAGACCTGACGAGGGTGCTCAGGAAACGGTGTTTCATAAAACGGGCGACCTCGTGAGGGAAGACACTAACGGGGTGCTTCATTTTCTTGGACGCAAAGACCGCCAGATCAAGTCGCGCGGCCACCGGGTCGAGCTCGACGAAGTGGAATCCGTGCTCATGACGCACGTCGGCGTTGAAGCCGCAGCTGTGTACGCCGTTCCCGACGCACAAGGCAACATCGCGATTGAAGCGTCGGTGGTGCTGCTGCCGGCGTCATCCACGACTGTCGCTGAACTCACGCAACACGCCGCTCGCGCACTGCCGCCCTACGCACTTCCGCAGCGCCTCGAGATTGCGAAATCGCTTCCCCGAACGGCCACCGACAAGATCGATCGCGTGGCGCTTCGGGCGCGCGCCCTCAACCGTCGCGCCGACGCAAACCAGGACACCGCATGAGCACCACAGCTATCTCCAGCTACATCGCCACCGAATTACTTAACGAACCGAAGCGGGTTATCGGAGAGGACGACGATCTGCTGACCGGGGGTCTGGTTGATTCGATGGGAATCATGTCGCTGGTCTTTTTCATTGAACAGCAGTACAAAGTACAGATTGCCCCTGGTGATGTGACGATCGAAAACTTCCGCTCACTGCGGGCGATCGAACGGTACCTGGCAACCCTGACGTCATGAGTTCTCATCAGGCACCGCAGACGGTTGCCGCTGCGAACGCCGCTGACGAAACAGCGCTGACGTGGAGTCAGGAGCTGCTGTGGACCGGACAGCGCCTTCATCCGGAGTCGCCACTCTACAACATGGCGCTGGCGTTTGAAATAGATGGCGCCATCAATGTCTCACGCTTCGAGTCGGCCTTCCGGTCCGTGGTGAACCGCAGCGACGCGCTGCGAACAACGTTGTCGTCGGGTGAGTCCCCGATGCGCTGCACTCGTGAACCCTACTCCGCCCCTGTCGAGTTCGTGGATTTTTCGGACAGGCCGGATCCTCAGGCCTCGTCTGATGAATGGATTAAGACGCGGGTCAGGCGATCACTGGACGCCGCCGTGCAGCTCTTCGATTGCGCACTGCTGCGGCTAAGTGAACATCGCCACATCTGGTATTTGAACCAGCACCACCTGATCACTGACGCGTGGTCCACGGCTTTGGTGTTCAAGGCAGTGTCTGACGAATATGTCCAGTTGGCAGACGTGAGTTTCGCGCATCGGGAGCCTCTTCCCCCGTACTCGGGCTTCGCACGGTATCTGGAGCATTTTGCTGGAACGTCGCCGGCCGCCAAAGCCGGTGCACATTGGCAATCCGTCCGCGAACTGGGGCTCTCTCCACTCCCACTGTACGGAAAAAAGCGTGCAGCGTCGGAATCCACGCGCGCGGAACGCATCACACTGCATCTGGGGCCTGAACGGTCGGCACGAATCCTCAGCCTCGGCTCCCACGTTGCCCAGGGTCTCACAACCCACGCTTCTGCCTTCAACGTCTTCGCCGGGTTGGTGGCAGGCTTCGCCTCACGAGTCAGCGGACAAACAGACGTCGCGATCGGCACACTCAGCCACAATCGACCTACAGCGGTCCTCAAGGAAACGATCGGCGTCTTCGTTGAACTCTTCCCGTTTCGAGTGAAGGTCGAGGGCGATGACTCCTTCACCCACCTGCTGACAAAGGTCAGGAGCGAATCGACCTCGCTTTTGCGCTACGCTTTGCCGGGCGTGTCTGACGCGACGCTCAACCGTTCGCTGAACGTGGTGCTCAACTACATGACCGCCGCGTTTTCCGACTTCGCGGGGATCAGCACGCGCTTTCGTCTGGTGCATTCCGGGCACAGTGACGCCACGCATGATTTGCGAGTGCAGGTGCACAACTTCGGTGACACGGACGGCTTTACGGTGCACATGGACTTCTCGGCTGAGAAGTTCACCGCGGGTGAACGCGCGCTGGCGGCGGGACATTTTCTTGCGTTTATCGACGCGGCGTTGACGGCGCCGGATGCGCCGCTCAACAGCCTCTCGTTGCTGGGTGCTGGAGAAGAGAACCGGCTACGCGAAGAATTTTCTGGTGCACAGGCAACCACCGTCCCCTCGTTTATCGCACCCGCGACCGTTGTCGAAGCGATTCGGGCGTCGGTGGCGCACGACCCTGACGCGGAAGCCATCGTGTTCTCGGGCTCGATGTGGACCTACGGCGACCTGTACGCCCGCGCACTCGGTATCGCCGAGATGCTCGATGAGATTGGTGTGCGTGGCCGACGGGTGGCGTTGGCGATTCCGCGATCCGCCGAGTCTGTTGCGGCAATTCTTGGGATTCTGGAGGCAGGGGGCACGTACGTGCCGCTCGACCCCAATGCACCAGCTGAACGCAACGCGTTCATCCTGAAGAAAACAGGTGCGGTGGCAGTGGTGGTGTCTGCCGACGGCCTTGCGGCGCAGGAAGTGCCCATCGTCGACACTCGAGTCGCGCAGCCTCTAAATCGCGCCGCGCTCGAGGCCCAGCTGAACAGTCCGCGTCCCACACCGACCGCATCCGAGCTGGCGTACATCTTGTTCACGTCCGGATCCACCGGAAAGCCCAAGGGAGTCATGGTGACGCACGAGTCACTGGCTCACTATGCGCATTGGGCTGCCGACGAATACCTGAACCGCGATGGCCACGCGCGTTTCGCGCTGTTCACCCCTCTCACGTTTGACCTGACCGTCACGTCGATTTTCGCGCCGCTCGTTTCGGGACGCAGCATCGTGGTCTACCCGGATAAGGGAGAGGCCGTGGATACTGCCGTCCTTGATGTGTTTGAAGACGATGCGGTGGATGTCGTTAAGCTCACACCGTCTCACTTGGCGCTAGTCGTTGGAGGCCGCCAGACCGAGCGAATCCGAACGCTGATTCTGGGGGGGGAGGACCTGCGCAGGGATCTGGCAGTGGCGGGATTGTCGCTGGTGGGTGGCAGCAGGGGCGGGCGCGTCGCAAACGAGTACGGCCCGACAGAGGCTACAGTCGCGTGCACTCTACACGTTTTCGAGCCCGACGCCGACGCGAGCGCCTCAGTGCCGATCGGTCGCCCCCTGCCGGGTGCCACCATCGCGATCGTGGGTCCCGACGGTAGCCTCGTGCCAACTGGCGTGGTTGGTGAGATCACGATCGGCGGGCCAGGGGTGGCTCAGGGGTACCTCGACGATCCCGCCCAAACAGCCGAACGATTCGTCCCCGATCCTCTGGACCACGGCAACACGGCGTATCGCACCGGAGACGCTGGTCGCTGGCAGCCAGATGGAACGCTCGAATTCCTGGGAAGGCTCGATCGCCAGATAAAGATTCACGGCGTCCGCATCGAACCAGCAGAGATCGAGGCGGTGCTCGGCGAGCATCCGAATGTATCCAACTGCGTTGTTGTGAACCTTCACGAACCGACGCAGCGGCCCGCCGGGCCTGCGCGCCGTTGCATTCGTTGTGGGATCTCCTCCGACCACCCCGAGGCGAAATTCGGGTCAGGGGAGGGAGAGGGAGATGACGTGTGCTCGTTGTGCGCTGCGTTCGATGGATATCGAGGTCACGCGGGCAAGTATTTCGGTCGCATAGACGAGCTCAAAACGGTCCTAACGCAACGTGCTCAATTATATCCGGGTGAATTTGACTGCCTGATGCTTTTGAGCGGAGGCAAAGACAGCAGCTACGCGTTGTGCAAACTGGTCGAACAGGGATTCCGCGTGCTCGCAGTAACGTTGGACAACGGTTACATCTCGGACGGCGCAAAGGAAAACGTGCGTCGGGTGACTCGGCATTTGGGGGTGCCTCACGAGTTCATGACTTCCCCCGTCATGAACCAGATTTTTGTCGATAGCCTCCAGCGGTTCAGCAATGTGTGCCAGGGGTGCTTCAAGACCTTGTACACGCTCGCCTTCAACATCGCGCTGACGCGCGGGATCCCTTCCATTGTTACCGGGCTCTCACGAGGGCAGTTCTTCGAGACGCGACTCACCGAGGAACTGTTCTTCGGCCAACAAACAACTCGCAAGGGCCTGGAGCTGGTGGTCCTGGACGCCCGCAAGGCGTACCATCGCGCCGATGATTATGTAAACAGCTTGCTGGACACGCGAGCTTTTGCCGACGACGCGGTCTTCGAGCGTGTGGAGTTCGTCGACTTCTACCGCTACTGCGACGTCGATCTCGATGAGATGCTGGCTTATCTGGATCAAACAGCGCCATGGATTCGACCCTCCGACACAGGCAGGTCAACGAACTGCCTCATCAACGACGTGGGAATCCACGTCCACCAGCTGGAGCGCGGATTTCACAACTATGCGCTTCCGTATAGCTGGGACGTGCGCATGGGGCATAAGCAGCGCGATGCCGCCCTCGAAGAACTTGATGACGAGATCGACGTGAGTCGCGTGGAGCACATTCTCAACGAACTGGGCTACACCCCCCGGCCCAGACTGCGCACAACCGGCCCGCGCCTCACGGCGTTCGTGACCTTGCGCGGCGGCGCCACCACATCCGAGTTCCGACATTTTCTCGAGGCGCGCCTTCCGTCGTACATGATCCCATCCAGGTTCATTCAGGTGGATCACATCCCACTCACGGATCGCGGCAAGGCAGACGTTTCGGCGCTCGAGGCGCTCTCGCGCGCCTCATCATCCGTGCCGGTGCCGGTGTCAGTCAGCGCTCCACCCTCGACGCCGACCGAGCGGGTGCTCGCACGCCTGTGGTCAGAGGCGCTTGGTGTCCCGGCGTGTGGCATCGACGACAATTTCTTTGAAGCGGGAGGCGATTCCATCACGGCAATTCGGGTGGCAGCGCGCGCGAACACCGAAGGGCTGGGTCTCACTGCAAACCACTTGTTCCGACATCAGACCATCCGGGAGCTGGCGCGAGTCGTTGACGATGCGTCACGACTGGATCGGGGACCGAATGCAACCGAACCGAACACCGCAACCAACCAGAGCACCGCTCCCAGCCGCGATACTCTCTCCAAGATCGCGCAGCTTCTCGAGAAGGCGGATCGCAGCACGCGTTCTCTTCTTTCAAAGGACTAGCCGTGCATAACGTGTCCAGCATTTACCCGCTGACCCCGGTTCAGGGCGGTATGCTGTTCCACTCGTTGGGGGCGGCGGAAGAGGGCGCGTACGTAGTGCAATATTCCAGCGAGCTCACCGGGCCCGTGGACACACCTCGCCTGCGCGCCGCCTGGGAAGCTACAGTGGCGGCCAACGCAGCCCTTCGCACGGCGTTCCTGTTTGAGGGGCTCGATGAACCCATGCAGGTCGTTCGCGAGCGCGTTGAACTGCCGTGGTACGAGTATGACTGGAGCAACGCTGCTGACGCCACCGTCACCAGCAAAATGCGGGAGTTTCTGACCGAAGATCGGCGGCGCGGGTTCGACCTTGCCCACGCACCCTTGACGCGCCTTGCCTGCATCCGCCTGAGTTCCCGACGACATCACTTGATATGGACCTACCATCATATCGCCGTCGACGGGTGGTCGTCTGTTTTGCTTCTCAACGAAGTGTGGCAACGCTATCTGACGCGACCGCAGATTAATCTTCCACCGACTACATCGTTTGGCGACTTCGTCAGTTGGTCGCGATCGCAGGCATCTACTGCCGATGAACAATTCTGGAAGAGTCGTCTGGCTGGTGCTCCACTGCCGTTGACGTTGGGTTTTGCTCGTCCCCGGGCCGGCGCCTCACGCATCCACGAACGAGAACGTGTGAGTCTGACTCCCGACGAAACGCAACGCCTCAGGGATTTTGCTTCGATCAACCGACTCACGCTGAGCACGGTGGTCCACGGTGCGTGGGCGCTGACGCTGTCACGCTGCGCATCCACCCCTGATGTCGTCTACGGCGCGACTGTCGCCGGCCGCCCGCCGGCCATGCCCGATGTGGACCGCATCGTCGGTGCCTTTATCAACACGCTGCCTGTTCGTGTGCAGACCGATGGCGACCTGTCACTGGTGGATTGGCTGGCCGCGCTGCAAAACGAACTACTGGAAGTGCGCGATCACGAGCTGAGTTCGCTGCGTGACGTCGCCCGCTGGGCCGGAGTGCCCGCGGCCGACCTGTTCGACACGATCCTTGTGTTCGAAAACGCTCCACACGCAGAGTGGGACCTCGGCGACGAAGGCATTCAGCTGCGGCACGAAGAGTACTTCGATCAAAGTAATTACGGATTTGCACTCCTCGCTCACCCGCGGGACGCCTTGGATTTACACGGAGTGTTCCGGCCGGACCGCGTCGCTCCGGCTGCCGCGCATCGGCTGCTGAATCTGATGGCCGCCACGCTGCGATCCTTGCCTGTTCACACCCACACGCCGGTTGCCCATCTGGGCCCGCCGATGCCGCAGGAACGAGACGCGTTGCTCGGACCTCTGGCGAGTGAGGGGGCACCCGCGAGCGCGCCGATCGACGTACTCGAATTGTTCCTGACGCATGTCACGGCCACCCCCGACGCACCAGCGATTGTCAGCGACACTGGTACGTTGACCTATCGAGATCTGCAGAGCCATGCGCGACTCCTGGCGGCTGCACTTCGCGAACGCGGCGTTGGCCCAGGCGATCGTGTCGCCATTCTGGCTCGCAAGAGCGGCGGATTTGTCGCGGCCGTGCTCGCAACACTCAGCTGCGGCGCATCGTACGTCCCGCTCGACCCGGACTATCCGTCGGCGCGCATTGCTCAGATGCTGCAACTCTCAGGTGCCTCAATCATTATGGTTGGCGACGCACGCGCTGCCTCTGACCTGGAATTGGGCTCGCGTGTGATCCCACTCATCACCATGAGCACGGAGGTCGCCGCCACTGCACCCGCCTCACTTCCCGGTCTCGCTGCAGGACCCACAGACGGCGAAGCCTATGTCATTTTTACATCGGGCTCGACGGGGATACCCAAGGGCGTGTCGGTGTCGCGCACGAATCTGGCGGCTTCCAACGCGGCCCGAAGCCTGGTCTACGGCACGGAGCCACCGCGTTTCCTTCTTCTGTCTCCGGTTGGCTTCGACAGTTCTGTGGCAGGGCTGTTCTGGCCGCTGTCGCTTGGCGGCACCTTAATCATCGCCGACCCCGAGCTGGAGAAGTCCCCTCACGAACTGGCCCGCCTCTTTCGCCAATCAGACGTATCCATCACACTCTGCGTGCCGTCATTTTACCGTCTCCTTCTGGAGCAGTCAGACACGAACGACCTGCACAGCCTAACGACGGTCATTGTCGCGGGCGAGGCGTGCCCACCCGAGGTCGTCCAGCTGCACTTCGCGCGCTTGCCACACTCGGCGCTGATTAACGAATACGGACCTACTGAGTGCACCGTGTGGAGCACCTATGCCAGGCTCGGCCCCTCACCTGACTCGCGGGAAGTGCCAATAGGCCGACCCATCCCGGGTGCCATCGTGCGCGTCCTCGACGCTGCCGGACGTCTCGCTCCGATCGGAGTCGCAGGTGAGCTTTGCATCGGGGGGCCCGGAGTCGCACGTGGCTACGTCGACCTGCCAGCGGAGACCGCGCTGCGTTTCATCGACGATCCCTTTGCGCCCGGCACTCGACTGTATCGAACGGGCGACCTCGTCAGAATGGATACCAACGGTGTGCTCGCGTTTCTTGGTCGGAACGATGCGCAGCTCAAGATCAGAGGGTTCCGCATCGAACCTCACGAGATCGAGACGGCCCTGCGGGGTCACGCTGACATCGCCGACGCCGTGGTGGTTGCGCGCGCGCTTGGTGCGCCCGAAACTGAGGGGGTATCGGTGCACGAATTGATGAAGCGCCTCGAAACGATGGATCCGGCAGTTGCGCTTGAGATCGTGGAGGCAGCGGTATGAGTCGTCAGGTGCGCCGTCACAAGGACTTCGAGCTCACTCTCGACCTGACCAACCCGGGCTTCATTCGGCCTCCACGCGACGCGCAAAGGCGTTGGTTGCTCAGCCGCGCGTTGGCCGAGTTCATATGGGATCTGGAACACCTGGACATCCTGGCGGCGGAGATGGTCGCCGGGAACGAAGGGACACTGGCGCAGGACCGGACGCAAGGCGACCTGTCTGACGCGGACATCATGGAGGACTGGCAGATCCCGGTTATGAAGGCCATGGCTCACATCGCCGGGCGATCGGGAGGGGACGTGCTTGAGGTGGGCTTCGGTCGCGGCGTGTCGGCGGAGATGATCCAGCAGTATGACGTACGCTCACACACCATCGTGGAATGTAATGCGAGCGTAGTGGCGCGTTTCAATCAGTGGCGCGAGGCTCCCACCCGCGCTGATCGGGACATCAGCTTAATCTACGGCCGCTGGCAGGATACGGTCGATCAGCTAAGCAAATACGACTCGATCTTCTTTCACACCTACCCGCTGAACACCGACGAGATGCTCGAGTACGTAGCGGGCAGTGTTACGTTCGCCGAGCATTTTTTTTCGACGGCGGCGACTCATCTTCGTGAGGGAGGAGTCTTCACCTATCTCACCAACGAAATCGATTCCCTGAGTCGCGCTCATCAACGTTTGCTGCTCAGACATTTCGGGAAAGTGGAGATCGAGGTGGTCGGACCCCTGAACATGCCGCCCAACAGCCGCGACGATCTTTGGGGTTCATCCATGGTGGTTGTAGGGGCTATCAAATGTGTCCTGTGGACCTCCGCGAACGTCTCGCTCTACTCACTCCCCAGGCGCGCGAACGACTCGCAGCGAGACTAGGGGTTGCGGAGCAGAACAACACGTCTCCCGCGGCAACTGAACGAACGAGCGTTGTGGCGTATTACGTCTCGACCACGGGACACCCCGTGCCGACCGAAGAACTGCGCCAGTTCCTCAGCAAAACGTTACCGGGCTTTCTTGTTCCGTCGTTGTTTTGTCACATCGAGAGCGTGCCTCGCACCGTGCACGGAAAGGTCGACACATCCGCCTTGCCCGATCCTTTGCCCAAAGTAAGTTTGCCCTCGGAGCACAACAAACACGCCGCGAGTGACATCGAACTCGAACTGCTGGACATCTGGAAGGAAGTGCTCGGCGTCGACCGACTCGATGTGCAGGATTCTTTTTTTGAGCTGGGTGGGGATTCACTTCTTGGCATCCGACTTCTGGGGCGGATCCGTGAGAGGTGGAACATCGACCTTTCCATGACGTCGCTGTTTGATCACCCTACGGTGGCGGGGGCGGCCGCTCAGATAGAGAACATTTTATGGGCCAGGAACTCCCGAAGCCAGCACCGCGTGGAGGGATCCGACGAGCAGGAAGAGGTGGAGTTTTGACCTTCGTTGAGCTTCTCCAGCAGCTCCGGGCGGCGGGGGTGCAAGTCGTCGCCGACGGAGACCGCATTCGGGTCGTCGCACCGAAGGACGTGCTCACCACAGAACTGCGTGCCGCGATCGCGGCGCACAAACCAGACCTCCTCCGCTACCTCGCAGCGGAGAATGACGCCGTAGCTGACCTCGAACCCGTCGTCCACACCAGCCGCACTCCGCTCTCGCCGGGGCAGGAGCGCGTATGGGCCATTGTGTCGCGCGCACCGGACTCTCGCCGTTACAACCTGCCCCTCGCATTTCGCGTGTGCGGTGCCCTCGATGTGCTCGCGCTGCAACGCGCTGTTGAAACTATTGTCGCCCGACACAATGTGCTTCGCAGTGTGATTCGTTGTGATGAGTCAGACGTTTGGACCGAGGTGCTGGACCATGGCGTTCAGGAGTTCTTTCAGCTCCATGAGGCACCTGCAAACGTTCACCTGAACTGGATCCATGACCGCGTGGAATCCGAAGCGAATCGGCTATTCGATTTATCTGCAGGTCCCTTACTTCATGTCGCTCTGGTGACTCTCGGTCATGACGATCATCTCCTGATGATCACGATGCACCATATCGCTGCCGATGGTTGGTCGTTCGAAATCTTTTTGTCAGAGTTGGCATTCACCTACGACGCCGCGCGGGCAGAGCAGAGCATTCATCTGCCGCCGATGGTCCTGCAGTATGCAGACGTCGCCGTCTGGCAGCGGGGTAGGCTGACTCCGGCGCGACGACAACAGTGCGAACGATTCTGGAAAGACCATTTCTCCGGCACGCCTCGTCCGCTGGCTCTCTTTCCAGCGCGATCGAATGCGACTGACCAGAGGATAAAAACACAGATCCCAAGCGAGGACATCGCACGGAGCGAGTCACTGGGAGCCGCCGAGGATACCAGTCCCTTCGTAGTTTGTCTCGCCGCGTATGCTGCCTACGTGGCCGCCACGACCGGCAGCGACGAAGCAATTCTGTGCACGCCTGCGGTGGGCCGAGATCGCGATGACCTTCAGGGGATCATTGGGTACATCAACAATGTGCTCCCATTGAGACTCAAGGTCACCCGGAATGCGACATTCCGCGAGTTGGTCCGCGCAGCACGTCGCACGATGTTGAGCGCGCTGGAGATGCAGGACCTGCCGTTCCAGGACATCGCGACACTGCCGGAAACGCAACGCGTGCCACTGACGCGCGGCATGTTTTCCTACAGCGGGCGCCAGATGCAATCGCTGCAGTTGGGTGATTGCAGCGTGGAGATATTGCCGGTTCCCGATCGCACGTCTGACTTCGACCTGGCTCTGTCGATCGAGGCAGGTGAGGCGACGCTTGCGAGTCGCGCTGATGTGTTGGGTCCGATCGAACCGTCGGCTTTCCTCGCTCGCTTTGTCGACTTTCTGGGACGCGCCTGCACTCACCCAGACAGCACGCTCGCGGATCTATTATCGAGGGCGGCGGTCCCGACACTGCCGGGTCGCAAAACGCGCGCGCCCTCCCGCGCCCGAATGGAGGGTCCCGAGCCCGACGACGGGCAGATGGTGTTAGGCCTTCCCCGAGACCCCCTTGAACTCCAACTCGCGCTGATCTGGGAGCGGATCCTCGACACCCGCCCGATCGCGCCCGATGACAACTTCTTCGATCTGGGGGGGCATTCTCTCCTCGCCGTACAGCTGCTCAACACCATCGAGCGCGAGATGGGATCACGCATGGACCTCTCGGTTCTGGTTAGGCACCCAACGGTCAGATCGTTGGCCCGGGCGCTCCTCAGCGGCGGCTGGCGACCGGACCCGGGATCGTTGATTGAGTTGCAGAGGGGCGAACCTGGCCCGCCGTTTGTATTGCTTCACTCCTTCGAGGGTCACCTCTTTCTGTTCAACGAACTGGCCGTACGCCTCAGCCATCACCACCCCGTCTTTGGCCTTCAGGCAGTGGGGCTTGATGGGGCAGCACACCCCCATGAGTCCGTCGAGCAGATGGCTGAGCACTACCTTGCGCTGCTGGACGAGCGCTTTGGCGATGCCCCGATTGTGCTCGCAGCTATGTGCTTTGGCGTCTCGGTCGGACTCGAGATGGCGCAGAGACGCACCGCGGTCGGCAAGCCGACGCATCTCATGCTGATCGATAGCTCGTGGGAGCACCTTATACGAGGTTCTCAGGACGGCGCACCGAGGGGCATCGCGCTGAGGGCGCGGGAACGAGCGCTGCGTGAAATGACTCGCCTCCGGTGGCGCGTCCGTGAGTCGATTCGGATGGTTACCGGCACCCCATACGCCAGACGCGAAGCGAGAATACGCCGACGCACGGCGCGGGCTTGGCTGGACTACATGCCGCGTCAGTACGCGGGACGCTTGACCCTGCTGCGAACGAAAGGGAACGATCCCGGAACCACGGATTGGAAGGTTGAGACCGTGGAAACGCTGGCACGCGGAGACTTCCAAACCATCTACGTTCCGGGCGAGCACGTAACGCTCCTTCGCGAACCTCATGTCGCGGGCCTGGCCGCCGCCATGGTGTCCGCCGCCAACCAAAGTGACGTCGCCCGTTAGCCGCTTGCCGGCTCGGACGCTCCAGTGTGGCCAACCATTGCCCGGAACCGATCGTTCTGCTCATACAGCTCCGCGAACGTTCCTTGTGCGCTCACGCGGCCCTGCTCAATGAAAAAGATGCAGTCACAGTCGCGAACCGTCGACAGGCGGTGAGCGATGACGATCAAGGTCTTCTGGTGTGCGAGCTGATGGATGGTGTCGATGACGGCAGACTCAGTCACCGAGTCGAGCGCGTTCGTCGCTTCGTCCATCACCAGCACTTCCGGGTCGTGATACAACGCTCGCGCGATCCCGATACGCTGACGCTGTCCGCCACTTAATCGCACCCCGCGTTCACCGATGGGTGTCGCGTAGCCGTGGCTGAGTCCCCCGATGAAGTCGTGTATTTGTGCCGTTTGCGCGGCGCGGCGCACGGCATCGATGTTGACCTCCGACTGGGGGATTCCGAACGCGATGTTGGCGGCGATGGTGTCATCTGAAAGAAAGACATCCTGCGGCACGTAGCCGCACCGGGCGCGCCACTGGCGACTTGTGTCCTCGTTCAACGAGACTCCATCAACACGGATCTCGCCGTCGGTCGGAGGCAACAGACCGAGGAGCAGGTCAACAATTGTGGTCTTCCCGGACCCTGTAGATCCAACCAAACCGACCACCTGACGCCGAGTCACGCTGAATGAAATATCTTTCAGAGTAGCCGTATCGGCACCGGGGTACGTGAAACCGACATGACTAAACTGCACCAGTGCGTCCGGAGCATCGCCGGGTGACGCAGAGTGACGTCCGTGGTCGTTTGGCGTCAACGCCCCCACCTCCTGTCCGCGCCAGCGCTCGGTCAGATCTTCGTGCAGGCTCTCAAGTGCTGCAGTGTTGAACCGGATCGTGATGACGCTGGCGAACAGTTCGTTCAACGCCGGCATGAGTCGGTACGCCGCAAACGCGTACAGAGTGAGTTGTGGAAGAAGTCGGTTCACCTCCTCACCTTGCTGGATCGTAAAGAGCACGATCCCGAGGATCCCACCGAAGACGACAAGTTCAAGCGCGTATCGCGGAATCCTGGAAACGATCTGGTTGTGGGCAGCGGCGACTGAATAGCGCAACGACGGCTCGCCAAAGCGACGCATAAACTCCGCTTCGCGCCCCAGCATCTTCACATCTTTGATGCCGCCCAACGCTTCCTGGGCGATCATGAAGCGAAGGCCGTTGTTGTTGAACTGCTCCCATCCCAGTCGGTGCTGACTGCGCCGAACCACTGCATACACGGCGCCGTATGCCCCACCAAACACAAGACCAAGAAGCACCGCGAGCTTCAGGTCAACCACCGCCAACACCAGGACGATAAGCACCGCTGTGATTCCACGGCTCGCTACCTGCAGTGCCGGGATGACAACCCCCGTCACCACTGAATTCACCGCCGCAAGCAACGTACGATTCAGCTCTGAGGTGTTCCGCCCCAGAAAGAACGCATATGGCTGTTTGAGATAGCTGCTAAGCAGGTCGATCGAGAGACGGTGATTCAACCCCCAGGCATAGCGCTGCACCATCCACTGCGTGCCTGCAGCAAAAAGGTTGTTGACTGCGATGACCGCCAGAAGGAAGATTCCGGACGCAAAGAGGGCGCTTTGCGTCGACTCGAATTGAAAGTATTGGTAGAAGCGACCGAGCTGAGTGTCGCGGTACAACGCGGCAGGATCGGCGATGAGCTGCATGAACGGGAGGACCGATGCCACGCTCAGCATCTCACCCACGCCCACCAGCATCATGGCAGTTCCCAGGGCGATCAGCTGTATACGCTCCTTGCGCGACAGCAGATTCGCAACGGTGTTAAGGGTTCTCAAAGCGTTTCTGTGACTCCAGTCGTCGGGCAAGGGAAAGTAGCACCTGGCCGAGCACCCATCGTGCCCGCATCCGTATCAGAAGACAACTTGACTGCTCTTTCCGAAACCGTGATCCGCGTCTGGACTATCCCCCTTGATGCTGAGTGGGCTACCACAGATGCGCTGGAGAACGTGCTGTCAGGCGCCGAACGTGAGCGGGCCAGTCGTTTTCTCCAGGCCGCGGCGCGACGCAGGTACTCAGCAACCAGAATAGCGCTCCGCCACATTCTCAGCGAGTTGGTCGGCGTGCCAGCCGCTGCCCTGACATTCCAGACAACCTCCACGGGCAGACCCTTCCTTTCTCAACCGGGAGAGACCGGGATCGACTTCAACGTGTCCCACACGGGTTCACACGCCCTTATCGCGGCGTCACGTGGACGTCGGGTGGGCGTTGACATCGAACTCATCCGGCCGCTGGCCAACGAGGAGGCGCTGGTCGCACGCCTGTTCTCTGAAGAAGAGCAGCAGGAGTTTCGTGCACTCCCCTCCGAAGTCCGCACGCGCGCCTTCTTCAGCACGTGGACTCGAAAGGAGGCCTTTGTGAAGGCGACCGGCGTGGGGATCACCGACGTGCTTCACAGGTTTGCTGTCACCGTAAACCCCGACGAAGCGCCCCGTTTGCTGCGAGTGGACTGGCCCGAAGAAGAAGTCGCGGCCTGGGGGCTCGTCGATCTTCCACCGCCGGAGGGGCTTGCGAGCGCTCTGGCGATCGAAGGTTGGGGGTGGCACCTTGACCTCCGACTCTGGAACCCGACTGTGTGAGGCCTCCGTTGTGCATGGGGAAAGTTGCTGCCTCCTGATTTCCTTCCGCCCCCATCTCCCCCCGCCGCCTCCGCGTCCATGCCCCACTGCTACCACCCGACCCAATGCTGAGACCCGAACCGGCCTCGTGGAACCGTTTTGCGAGCTCACTCTTGCTCACCTGCGCCGCTGTCCTCAGTGGTCTGACCCCACGTCCCATTGTTGCCCAGTCCATCGGGGGACCCGTGATGGCGGTGGCAGCCGCCCATGCCGTCGGTCAGAGCTACATGTTCCTGCGTGTTTACGAAGATTCGTTGATGGTAAAGCTCGAGGTGACGGTTGATGACATTGAAAAGCGTCTGAACCTCGGCCTGGATCCGAAGTCTGCTACCAGACTCGATGTGGAGGCGAACCTCGACTCAATCCGGTCCTACGTCGAAAGCCGCTATTCGCTCAGCACGGTCGAGGGATCTCTCACCCCCCATTTCCGTGGGTTCGACGTGCTGTTCCTTGAGGTCGCACACTTTGTAGTGTTGAACTACGCCATCACGGAGACGCGCGGAATCCCCAACGAACTCACCACCTCCTTGTCTGTCTTCTTCGACTCGGACCCGCAGCGGCGCAACTTTCTCATCATCGAGCACAACTGGAAGACGGGCACGTTCAACAGTGAAACCATCGTTGGTACCTTCTCGCCGAGCCAGCCCCTGCTGACTCTCGACTTAACAAAGTCGGCAACGTGGCGCGGATTCGTCGCGATGATTCGCCAGGGCGTGTGGCACATCTGGATCGGCCTCGATCACATCCTTTTTCTGGTGGCTCTGACTCTCCCCGCAGTGCTGATACGAAAAGACGGTCGCTGGGAGCCGGTCAACAGTTTCAGAAAGGCGCTCTACACCATCGTGGTGATCGTTTCATTCTTCACGATCGCCCACAGTGTAACGTTGTCTCTCGCCGCCCTCGACGTGATCCGGCTGCCATCTCGTTTCGTCGAGTCCGTCATCGCCGGCTCAATTGCCGTGGCCGCCTGGGCGAACCTCATGCCGAAGCTCAGGATCCGCGAAGCCGCGATCGCTTTTGCTTTCGGCCTCTTCCACGGCTTCGGTTTTGCGACCGTGCTCGGCGACCTCGGTCTGGGCCGTGAACACATGGTACTGTCGCTTCTGGGCTTCAACATCGGCGTGGAGCTCGGACAGGTTGCGATTATCTGCGCGATATTTCCTGTCCTGTTTTTTCTCCGAAAGACGGCTGCCTACGCCTGGATCATGCGCGGCGGATCGATCGCACTCATCGGGCTGGCGCTCATCTGGCTCGTCGAGCGAGCGTTTGATTTCAACGTGCCAATCATGGGTATTGCGCGAGGCATCGTGGGGCTCTCGTAGCCCTCGGGCTGTCGCGCCATCGGCCCAGGGCGGCGTGCAGCTAAAACACGGTGCCTCGACGACAACACGGAAGCAGACCTCGACCCCGTGATGCGCGCGTACGTACGGTATTCTGGCTGGTGCGTCAGCGTTCCAACCGAAATCCGGGATCAATCGACGGGCGGTCTTTGCTGTTCGCCACGATCCAGCCCGTCATGTACATCCAGCGGGTCATCCGTGTCAGCTTGGGGTAGTCGATGCGCGATGGATCGTCGCGCGGCGTGTGGTAATCCCCATGCAGATTAGTAGAGAAGAACAGCGCAGGTACATTAAGCCGAGCGTAGGGGACGTGGTCGCTGCGGAAGTACCAGCCTTCCGGGTGCGTGGGGCGATCCCAGATGGAATCCAGGGCAAACTTGCCAGTCCGATTGTTCGCGTCCAACGCCATGCGCACGAGGTCACTGGAATTCCGATGCGGGGGCTGCACACCGAGTATCGATGCTGTGTCCGGATGGTTGCGACCGATCATGTCCCCGTTCAACACAGCCGCCATTTTGTTGAGCGGGACCACCGGATGGGCCGCATGCCAGAGCGAGCCCAGCAACCCGCGCTCTTCCGCACCGTGATAGATGAATAGTGCCGAACGCTTGGCCGGTTGTTTGACCCATGCTCTGGCGATGGCGAGCAGAGCCACGCTGGTCGTGCCGTTGTCATCGGCACCGTTCCAGATCGAGTCACCCTCGACGTTAAACCGTACGCCGTCGTGATCCTGGTGAGAGCTGAACACGACAAATTCGTCACGCAACACGGGATCAGTACCTCGAACCATACCGATGATATTCGTCGACGGCGTGTCGAACTGTTCGGACCTGATGCGGATCTCGACGCCTTGACCATCCTGTTGCAGAGTGCCCAACGCGTTTCGGTGAGCGAGCAATACCGGCACGGCTCGCGATTGTGCTGCGGCGAAGCGGTTGCCCCCCGCACCAGGAGCGAAGCGGTTCGCGCCACCGATCACCGTGTACGATCCGCGCGATTGCAGCTCCGCGACGCCGCTGAACGCCAATTCGCCCAGAGAGTCGGCGACCAGAATAATCGCTGCCGGGCCACGTCGCATCAGTGCGGATGAGATTTGCGCGATCCCCTGTCGTGCGGCGCGATACTCCGGCGTGTTCGTTGTACTGCGCGTGCCCTCCGCCGTAGAAGCGAGCCGTGTGACTACGACCTGGCCACTGATGTTCGTCGTGGAGTCACGCCAGTCGGCGAGGTACACCGTGGCAGCGCTGACATCGCCTTCGGTGTTGGAGGCTGGTGTGATTTCGCTCCACAGCGCCCACGGTCGGCCACCGATTCGCACTGAACTCGATATGGTCGAAATTCTCGTGCGCCGTACATTGAACCATTGAAACCATGTACCCTCGTCTCCCATGGGCTTGACGCCGATGGCCGCGAGTTGTTCAGCTGTCCAGATTGATGCGCGCATTTCGTCCAGTGTCCCTGCTTCGCGACCGCGCATGGCATCGCCGGCCATCGCGAAGAGATCGCGTCGCAGGTCGGCCTCACGAATCTGCGACATCGCGCCTGGCGTTGAGACCTGCTGTGCCGTAAGGGACACGGGTGCCGTGAAGAGGCCGATCAGCACGGCGGCGTACACACGTTGCGGGATGGTCATGGTCGAAATATTCAGCTGGGGAGAAATTGTGCAGTGAAACGGCGAGACTCAGTGGAACCGGAGATTTGGCACGGGCGACGTTCAGCCACCCTTCTTTTGAACGACTGCTTGAACCACGGTTTCCGGCAGATACGTGTCTGACCTTCATCCGGAAACCGCGTTACTGCTGGGTGGGCGCTGGAGCGACCCGCGACCACAGAAATTCCAACTCCTTGGTTGCCATGTCGATCCCGTCCGCAGTTGAACGCCCTCCGGCATGTCCCGACCGCAAGTCGTGATACAGAATTACGGGTTCACCGGATGTCGTCGCCGCTTGCAGGCGGGCCGCAAACTTGCGCGCCTGCCAGGGCGGCACACGGGTATCATTCATCCCGGTCTGGACCAGAACCGCTGGATACTTCGTGCCTTGTTTAATGTTCTGGTATGGAGAGAACTTGTAAATTGCTGCAAATTCCTCCGCTCGGGTTGCGTCACCGTACTCAAGCAATGCCGGCATGTTGTTGTGCGTGACAAACGCCGGAAATCGTACCAGATCCAGGTCAGGCAATCCCACAAAGACCGCGCGATACAAATCGGGTCTCTGGGTTAATGCAGCACCTACCAGCAGTCCGGCGTTACTGACGCCGCGAATGGCGAAGTGTGCCGGGCTGGTGTAGCCGCTATCCACGAGGAACTGCCCCGCCGCGATGAAATCGTCGAACACGTGCTGTTTATTCAACAGCATGCCGCCTTGATGCCACGCTTCGCCAAACTCGTTGCCACCTCGTAAGGTCGCGAGAGCATAAATCCCGCCCAGTTCTACCCATGCGGCTGCACGAATGTCGAAACGCGGAAGCTGGCTCGCTGTAAAACCGCCATATCCGGACATAAGGACTGGCGTGTTGGCGCTCCGTACCGCGCCTCGCCTTTGCATCAGATACATCGGCGCCCGCGTGCCATCCTTCGACGTGTACCAGACCTGCGAGACCTCGACCGCGGACGTATCGAATGGGATTCCCGAACTTTCCCACAGGGTGCGCTCATTCGTACGTAGATTCACACGCCAGGTGGTCGACGGCCGTTGAAAAGCAGTCAGCGTCAGGTAGGCCTGACCGGGACCGGCGCCCCGGATGGTCGCCGCGTGATACGGGGGAATATCGATGTCCGACTGTTTAACGCCATCCATCCCGTGCACGGTGATCCGGTTGGCAACATCCTGAATCCAGGTAATGAACAGCTTTCCATCGATCTGTGAGTAGCTGTCGAGCACCATATCCCCCTCGGGAATAATGGTCTGCCAACGCTCCGGCGCGGGTGCGGCCAAATCAACTCTGACCAGACGCCCTCGAGGGGCATCGAGATCCGTGCGCATCCACACGGCGCCATTGATAAACTGCGGCGCAAAGTGGGCGGTGAGGCCTTTTGTGATGTCAGTCAGGGCACCGGTTCGTGTATCCTGCACCACCACTTCGTTGCGCGCCCATCCGTGGCCAATCGAAAATACCCTGTATCGGTTGGCGGCTCCGTTTGACACGCTTAGAAACGCCGTGGGAGCAAGCCCCTCCCCGAACAGCACCGAGTCCGACGCGAGGTCGCTGCCGAACGCGTGGTACTTGAAGCGCGGTCCCTCTGTCCGTGAACGGTGCACGTAGTAAAGCCCCTTGCCATCAGGTGCAAACGTCACACTGCCATACAACGCCCATGGCAACGAATCCGCCACATCCTGCATGGTGCGCAGATCACGAATACGCACGGAAATTTCATCCGGCCCACCGTCACGCACCGAGTAAAGCATGCGATCGCCACTGTCGGTGAACCCCATGACGGCCACACCCACGGTGCCATCAGTTTGTATCGCCACAGCATCCACAACCTTCTCGTAGGTTCCGGCCA
>JBGTBX010000241.1:0-3199 GCA_041749115.1 Gemmatimonadaceae bacterium | reverse complement strand
GAATACCGGCTCGGGTTCCGATTGCGGTCGTAGGTGAGCAGCTCCGTGAGATGGGCCACGTCTACCGCCTGCTCCGGAATGACACACCGATCCGCCGCGCCGGCCATCGTCGGCAGGAGCGCGGTGAACCCCGCGTACCTGCCGAACACTTCGATCACCAGAAATCGCTCGTGCGAGCCCGCTGACGTGCGAATGCGGTGCGTCAACTCGATCGTGCGCGTGACGCAGGTGCTGAAGCCTATGCAGTAGTCCGTGCCGTATACGTCGTTGTCCATCGTCTTCGGAATGGCGACGACGTTCACGCCTTCATCATGGAGGCGCTTGGCGTAGCTGAGCGTGTCATCCCCACCGATTGGGATCAGCACGTCCACACCGATGTGCTCCAGGTTCTTCAGCACATCCTTGGTGACGTCATTGATCGGCTTATCGTACCCGCTGAGATGTGGGGGCACGCGGTCTCGCGGCAGATGGCTCGGGCGTGTGCGCGAGGTGTGCAGGAAAGTGCCCCCGGTACGGCCGGCGCGGTTCACGATCGCCTCTGACAGACTCAAAACGCTGTCGGTGTTGTCGGCGCTCGAGTCGCAAACGTAATCGACAAGCCCGGCCCAGCCGTGGCGGATACCAACGACACTGTATCCCTCGCGCAAAGCGCGAATCGTGATCGCTCTGATGGCGGGGTTTAAACCGGGGACGTCTCCGCCGCCGGTGAGAATGGCAATCGTTCCCTTGCTGTTGGGCATGCCTTGTCTCTAGCGCTGGCTCGTGTCTCGTAAGTTGGACGAACTTCTCAGGACTGAAATCCTCGCCTGCGTCCGGATCCATGGGACAGGCAACGTGCTTGACGAAAACTACGCAATGTCGTTTCCTGTAGAACCCCCGCACAACATCGCGACGCTTCCAGGATGGAATCATGACTGGAATCAGCACATCGTCGATCGCCGTGAACCAGGACTTGGGGCAACGCTTCTTCACCGGGCAGGACCGGCTGCGTGGTCCGGCTCCTGAGCTCTGCGCACCGGAGTATCGCGCGTTCCTGGGCGGGACGCTGCCGGTCCATCGCGCCGGCCACTAGTCACTTGAAGACTGAAAGTTGTAGTAAATGAGTCAAGTTTGTCAGGCGGCGAGTTTGGCGGCGGCGCACCACGTGTCCATGGCGCGCTCGAGCGCCTGAAACGACCGACGGAGCTGTGCGCCACCGGCGACTTCGCCGGGCATGACGAGCGCGAAACCGGGCCGAATCACGCGCGCATAGGTGCGCGTCGAGAACAGGGCCGCGCGGAGGCCGAAGTCCGTCACGAGATAGCGATGCGTCTTGGGAATGCGCGTGATGAGCCCGTGCAGCCGGAGTCGTCGTAAGTCGTATGTCATTCGGCCCGCCGTGATCGCGGCCGGATCCGCGCCCAAGAGCAACGCGAGTTCTGCTTTGAGTTCGGCGTGGGACATCCCACGTGGCAGCAGGCGAAAACTGACCAGCGCGCTGAGCAGCGCCTGGACGCGTGGCTCGCCGAAGCGGAGCGCCGAAGCGCGCTGGTGGTGGACCACGATCGGTCGGTGGAGCTGCGTGAACACCGTGTCGCCCACGGCGCAATCGTGACTGAGGCGTTCCACCGCGAGGAGCCGGCGGTTGATGGCAAAGCCCACGCGTCGCAACGCCGTGAGATTCTCGCCGGTGAGTCGTCGCCCGATGTTGAAGTCGCGGGTATCGTTGATAGTGGTCTCCGTCCGGAGCGCCCGGCCTTCTTTGTGGTACTGTTTGATGCGATTGTGCTTGTAGTCGAGGTGGAGCGAGGGGGTCACGCCCTCCGTGATGACGCGGGTGCGAAAGCGCCCGGGCGTCTGTCGCGTGATGCGACGATGGAAGATGAGGGAGACGTGCGAGGGCCGACCGAGATCGAGATTCTCCCGAATCACTTCTTCGAAGAACAGCCGCCCCGTCGCGGGGCGATCGAACACCTGGGTGAGCGAAAACTCCGCTTGCAGGACCGAGACCACATAGCGGTATCCCTCACGCGTGTCGGACGGGGTAAACGGCGACGGCAGGACCCGCAGCCACTTCCGGACGAGCCCTTCGATTTTCTCCGCGGACAATCGGTTGCAGAGAGTTTGTGCCCGCTTCGGGTCGGCGCAGGAAAGCAGTCCGTTATCGAGCGCCTCGTGGGCGATGCCCGCCTGGGTCAATTGGCGCTTGAGATACTCGTGGCCGTTCAGGCAGACCTTCACGGTGTACGGAAAGTAGGTGCACACCTTGAGGAAGAAGGGCCCGAAGTCTCGATCCACGGCGTACCAGTACCAGTGATTCACCATGGCCGTGCTCCAGACGAGCCACGGGTACGGACGTCCGGTGCGCGGGTTGTGTCGTTTCTCCGTGCGAATCACCGGCGTCTTCTCTTGCGCCTTTCCCACGAACAGCACGCCTTCGGTCCCCCCGGCTTTGGTGAAGTGCGCGAGGGCTTCCTTCGCCAGATCGTCTTTCCGCTGGCCCTTCCGAAAGGTGGCGACCGGGATCTGGCGTGCCGTGGTGAAGGCGTCCATCTTCGCGAGGAAGGCGTCACTGATCGGCTGGAGCAACACCGACGAGGCGTACTGGGCTCCGCGATGATACCGCAGAAACGTGGCGACTCCACTCGGGTATTGCAGCTTCGGCACGTAGACGTTCAGATAGATCCGATCGAGGCCTTCCAGCTCAAGCGCGACGTGTGAGCGGAGAATCTCAGCGACTGAGGGCGAAGAGAGGGAGGGCATTGGCGGGCTCCACGTGACGGTCCTTCGGGACACCACACCGCTCGGCGGTGTTATCGCGGTGCGCAAGCACCCCACGTTGTACGCTCACGCTGGAGCTCCGCCACCCCTCACCCTGTTTACACGACTGGTCGGTCTGAGGCGGAGCCTCGTTAGACATTTGCGCGGGCCTTTACCCGTACGGCGACGCCGGGCGCTGATCCGTCGCTTGCTCCCCGCCGGGTAACGTCGCATACTCGACGAGCGGCGATCGCAGTCCCTTTCCGAGGAGCCGGGTGTGAAGAGGATACAGGTTCAGGGGATTCATCACATTACGATCGTTGGTTCGACGAAGCAGGTGGCGGTGGATTTCTGGCAGGGTCTTCTCGGAATGCCCTTCGTTCTCGAGCAGCCCAACCTGGGGAAGCCGGACGAGAATCATCTCTATTTCGATCCCGGAGATGGACGATTGCTCACTGTG
>JBGTBX010000240.1:0-5795 GCA_041749115.1 Gemmatimonadaceae bacterium | reverse complement strand
TCGTAGATGCCGCGCCGGGCCACGCCCCCCAGCCCCGCAAAACACCGCGCATGGGCGTCGAACAGCATCTCGTGGCCCTGGCCCGGGTATGCCACCAGCCACGTCGCGCGACTCGCGCACAGCTTCATGTGCGCCAGCTGGATCTTGCGCCAGACCCCGCCAATGACGATCCCTTCCTCGCTCCAGTCGAACTGGAACGCCTCGCCCCACGCAAAGCTCAACGGTACGTAGGCAGCTCGCGCCGTCACCGCGCCTGCCTCGGCGCGCCGGGCCCGGATGAACTCCGTCACGCGCGAGTAGTGGCCGGCGAAACCCTCGGCCTGAAGCTGCTCGAACAAGCGCAGGGCCGTCCGTCGTTCCTTGCGCGGACGCCGCGCATCCGTCTCCAGCGCCTGACGCAGCCAGCCCACAAACCCATCCAGCTTCCTGGGACCACCAGACCGCGCGTACTTCATCTCGCGCCGCACCGGGTCCTTAAGCCACGCCTTGATCGTGTTGCGCGGCAGACTCGTCCGCCGCGCAATCTCGCTGATCGATAACCCCTCCCGGAAACGCAGTCTCCGGACTTTCGCGTATACCGCCATGGTGTGCACCTCGTCTCCCGCCAGGCTCAATTCCCCGGCAGGTTAGGTTGAACACCCTGGTCAATTTTCAGCGCGCAGAACCGCCATTTCCTGGTCAATTTTCAACGCGCGGCAACACCCAAGATCGCTACGAGGGCTCAGAGGTTATGTTCTTCTCCGAACGGCTGCGACACGACATCGACATTGTGCCCTCGCGCGCCCAGGCCCCCCGAGCCAGAAGTCAATTCGTCAACCGTTAGCTGTAGGACTAGCCAAGGAGGAGCGCGGGCACTCACGAGTTCGGTACCGGCCTCGTCTGCCCACTCGGCGCATCTCCATGCAGTGGGCAGTCTCAGTTCCGCCCTTGAGCACCCAGATCTCCTCTAGCCTGATCCAGGCCCAGCATAGTTGGCTGGGAAGTACGCGAGATCTTTCGCTCTGCCGCTATATCAGCGAGCGACCCGACCGCGCACCATCGCTGAAGTAGCACCCAGCACGGTCAGCAACACTAGCAGTGCGACAAATTTTCTATCCGAAACCGGTACCGCCACCGCAAACCCCGGACTGCCCTGTGGGCTCCGGCTCACGTAAAGCACCCCCATCCCAACCGTGGCGCCGTTCACGCGTGCGTTGGGCGCTCCGATTAGGATCTCGTCGCGCCCATCACTGTTGAGATCGGCCACCGCTCCAATGGACGCGCCAAAGTAACGGAACTCGGGAAACCCGTCGATGGAGGTGGCGAAGCCGTTTTCCAGGGTCGCACGGGTCATAACCGTATAGGGGGGGAACGTGTGCCCCGCAGCGGCATTGCGGCCATACACGAGGTACACGCGACCGTGGATTCCGTCTTCGAAGTGGGCGAGGCCGGTCCCGATCGCCAGATCGTCGATGCCATCGCCGTTGACGTCGCCTGCGCGTGTTAAGGAATCGCCCAGCTCCGTGCGCGGGCCAGGTCGCGGAGGAAGCGGTGGCCGCCCCTCCAGCACAAAGCCGAAACTGCCATTGCCGCCGTTTTGCGGCAGCAGATCAGTCAGATCGAATTCGGCAAATGCAACATTGCGGCGACCGTACAGCACTGATACCCGTCCCCTGTCATCCCCGGCTGTCCCCACGGGCTCGAAGCGCGGCGAACCGAACACCAGATCAACGATGCCGTCGGCATTTAAATCTGTCTCCGCGTGAATCGTGTCCCCGAATCCGAGCAAGTATCTGGGACCTCCGTCGACCACGAATCCAAGGGTGCCGTTACCACCTTGTCCCGCGCGCAATCTACCCACGTTGAACTCGGCGCCGAGCGCAAGATCGGCGCTTCCAAAGACGACGTAGCAGGCTCCACCTTGCGCCGCGAAACGCGAAAGCTTGCTGCATGCCATGAGGTCCGGAACGCCATCGCCGTTGTAGTCGCTCCCCCCGACGAGTCCGTTGAAGCCGAAAAAAGCGAAACTGCCTGCGGGATCCGGCTCGCCCCGTAGCACCATGTCGGGCTCGCCGATGCCACGCTGGTCGCGTCCGTAATGGATGTCGATGGCGCCTGCCTCGTACGGTGGCAGCCCCGAATTCCCCACGGCGAAGTCGGTTTTGCCATCGCCGTTGAAGTCGCCGATCCCGGTCACGTTCTTGGTATACAAGCCAACACCCTCTCGTCCAGGTATGCGCACAACGCGATCACCAAATGCACCGTTCGCCGCTTCAAGCAAGTCGATCTCGGCCGGAAACGGCACCGCGGTCGGCGTTCGGGGGCCGCCGTAGAAAAGGTAAAGGACGCCAGCCCCACTTCCAGGGCGGGGCTGCGCGGAATCGCCGAGCGCAAAGTCGTCGTATCCGTCGCCATCGACATCGCCGAGCGGAGCCAGACTGCCTACGGTGGCCCCGCCCTGCGTGGAACCGTGAACAACCGCGTTGCCAATGACGAAGCCGCGACGCCCGTCGCCGCCTTGGGCCAGCGAGAGGCTCTCCAGCGGAAAGCCAAGTGGTTCGCGTGAGCCATAAATCACATAAATCACGCCCACTCCGCCCCGCCCGCGAAAAGTCGCCTGCGGCGAGCCGATCGCATAGTCGGTGAAGCCGTCGCCATCGGTGTCCCCGAGCTCTCGCACCACGTCGCCTGGGGTGTTGAAGTCAAAGCCGGGACCGGGGTATTCGACCGCGCGGTACCCAAGTAGCGAACCAAAGGGCTGGGCTAGAACCGTGCTACTGAGCAAGATCGAAGCCACAACCCATAGATGCAGCAAGCGGTGCCAAGCCGCTCGCTGCATCCGCAGACGGGGAACGGATCCGCCCATCACATCAGGGGACTACACGCGAGCGGACCGGTATGTGTCGCCACCCTGTTGGCAGGGTTTGGGTCGAAATGCGATCCGCTCACAATTGTTGCAGTGGCGGTGAACGTAGGCGACGACGCGCCGCTTTCGCAAGACCACGTCAGGAAGCTCTCACCGGCCGGCAGCGCCGGGTAATTACAGCGTAGATAACTGCACTGGCCAGCGCACTCGATGCCGGGAGGTGGTGGCCTTCCGGTGCACATGGCTCCCCCAGTGCTCGTGAACGTGAGGCTCACGACACTCGCAGAATAAAGATCAATGTCGACTACCAGCTGCCGAGCCCTGCTGGGTCCCAAGTTGGTGACCGGAATGGTGACGACCGAACCGGCGATACCTGCGCCAACACCGACATCCGCCTCGAGGATTCGATCGATGGCATCCCGCATGTCGGGCAGCGGACCAATCTTGCGCGCGTGCGGTGCCTGTGGCGTGCCTGTCGCCACCAAGTAGCTTCGCAGTTCTCGAGGCGTCATCACGCCACCCAGTGCCGACTTTGCCCGCTGTTGCGTAAGCAGAGCGGTGGCGGTGACCAACGGCGTGGCGCCACTCGTACCGTCGAACGTCGCGTAGTAGGTTCGATTGAAGGAGTTGTCCCCGTGGAAAAGTAGGCCGTAGCCGTGGGTCGCTATCCCCTCGCCCCAACCTTGCACATGCACGCGGGTGCCGCAGTTGCCTTCTGTACAACTATAGTGAGTGCTTGACGAGAGCGGCTCGCGAGTCGAGTTGGTCCCGGCGCCGACGATGATCGCACCGCTATCACCCCGCTGGACATACTGTGCGAAGAACGGGCCGTTTAGATCTTTGGAGCCGTTACCGGCGGCGGCGACCACCACCCGGCTGGCATCGGTCGCCATCTTTGTGGCGATCCACACGCCATTTTCGAATTCCGCAGGAACCCCGCAGTTGGTGCAAGTCGCGTTACAAGAGAACGAGCACTGCTGCATCTCCAGCATCAAGACGTCCCCTTCGTTGGTCGAATCTATCGCGGTGCAAATCGCTTCTGCACGGCGTGGCCGGAGGCCATCAGGTGGAGGAGCCTCCACAAGTTCTGGGTGAACCCTGGCGATCGCGTTGGGAACCATCCCCTTCATGCCAAACGCGTTCTGCACCGCGCTCAACGCTCCAGTGGAACCGGCGCCGTGACTGCACACGTTGAAGTGGGCGGGGTTGTTGATGTTGAAGAACGGCGTTTGACCTAATTCCGCGATGAGTCGATTGCCAATGTCCTCGTGGTTTGGAATCCAGCAATACTCGATGTCGACGTACTGCATGGTCTCGCCTCGCAGACCGATACTCGCGGCGTAGTCCACATCAAGCCCCGGTGTCGGAGCAAAGTACGTCTGCAGGTGCTCGAACTGCGGAGTGGTTGCCTGCGGAGGATCTGGGAGCGTCGCCGAAGCTTGCACGTACTCGACGATTGCGAGGTTCTGCAAGGAGTTCGCTATGCTTTCTTGCTGAGCTGGGTCCGTGGTCGCGAATTTGATCCGGTACATACCTGCGAGGTCGGGTTGCATCCGGTTGGAACGTTCGAACGCTTCTTGCTCACACGCATCAATTGTCGACGTGGGAAGATCGATCTCTCTTCGAAACGCCAGCTGATGTGTGTTGATGAAGCTCTGTAATTGCGCTACGTCATAATCGGTGAGCGATGAAGCGTCGCTACCTTGGGCGGGGGTGATACGCACCATCGCTTCGTCAATGAACTTCACCGAGACGTGATAGAGCATATGGGACTTGTCGACAATCTCGACGGTCGATTTCGACAGCGGAGAGCGCGGTAATGGCCCTGCGGAGGCACTGTTCGAAAACGCCAGACCTAAGAGTAGAGTTACGAGCAAGGAATCCAACCGTTTCGGTGTCATAAATCCCCCTGGGTAAATTGATTCGACTAAGTTGTCGCTGCAAGGAAACAGCCGGTCGCCTGCCCGGGACAACCTAACCGTGCGCTCACTCTCATCCCTGACGCGTAGCGCCTCCGAGCGTATGCTCAAGTTGTTGCGATGTCACGTCCTGCGAAAACGTGTCCAGCGTTTTCACTTGCCGCCGGAGGGTACGAGGTGCAGGGCAGCGTGTTGCGCTTGACGACGGTGGGCCTGCGGTACTCTCCGCCACTTTGCAACAATCCGGTGGAAACACTCTCGTTCAACGCACCGGGAGTACCTGCGGGCAATTACACCTTCGAGATCCACTACCAGCACCCGACCGTGATGCCGCCGGTTGTGACTTTCAGGCAGTCGGCTCCGCTGGTCGTGGGTGCGGGCGTTCCGCCCGTGGCGGTATCGAGTCTGAACATCTGGGCTTCGGCGATGCTCGCAACGATGCTGGTCCTCGTGGCGCTAGCGTCAACCGCCTCACGGCCACCGGAGTAAACGATTAAGGCAGCGGCGCTCAGTGCGCGCCGGGTCGGATTGAGCGGCGGTTCGCCTCGCTGCGATCGTTGAAGTGCCATTGGACTGACGTTTGCGTTCCTGGTACTCAGCCTCTGCGACGGCGATCGTCGAAGGGTAACGTCGAAATCAAAGTCCGGTAAGGAAGTTTGCACAACGGCTGCTTCGGATATCCGAAGACTTCGATTGTCCGAAGTCGAGGCCACTCAACGGAACGACCCGAGCGCCAGCGAGAGGGTCGACAGGACCCACGGAATCGCCGAGAGCGCCATGTAGCGGTAAGCGCGCTCGAGCGAGTCGAACTTGTTGCACAGGATGGACGAATTGCGCCACGCCTGACCCAGCCGATCATCGACGAGGGCATCGGAGGATCGGGACTTGCGCGCGTGCAGGAATTCACTTTCCTGCTGCTTCGCGATCTCGCCGAAGTAGATCAACGAGTTGGTCCCGCCACGACGCTCAGGAAATGCACCGCGGTACAGATGTACCGAACTCGTCGTCAAGAGCGCCAAATAAACGGCCAC
>JBGTBX010000239.1:0-3424 GCA_041749115.1 Gemmatimonadaceae bacterium | reverse complement strand
CCTCGCACATACACTCGCGTGAACAGGATGGTCGCCGCACCGCTCCTATCAGTGTGCACCTGTTCGCCGGTGATTATGGCAATGTTTGCACTCGACCGAACCTGGGCGGTCGTCGGGGTCACCGACGTAAGTGACGACGTCCACTGCTCGACTGTCTCGGCTTTCGTCCTTCGCCGCCCTGCCGCATCCGTCCCAGCGTAGTGGTCACTGAGGATCCGCGCGATCACGTCACGGTCATTTGAGGCGCGCGCCCGCAGAAGCTGCTCCTCGAGAGCAATGATGTTTCCGTGCTCGATGATGTTTTCCACCGACCCACGCGAGAACTCCGCCACCAATACGGAGCGACCTGAAGCGCTGAGGGTGTTCGTCCACCTGACGTCCTCGACACGCCATTGCGGCTCAAGCGTCTGTGCCGGCTGCGCCACGGGGCTCAGCATCAGCAAGGATGAGGCAAGCAACTGGAGCATTTCGCACCTTCCTTTCTTCCGGGAATTATCGCGCAAATTCCGATGGCGCAGAAGGTTCGGTCAACTGATAAGAGGAAAGCTGAGCAATACATGGCTGAACTTCAGGCGTAGGGCCACCCCGGATCGCCTAGAGCCATGCAGCGAGCACGATAGCCAACTTGTCACAAGTAGACCGAGGCGCGCCGCGACCGTAAGCGCGTGCGCGCACGACGCAGTCACCGAAACGGGGGCCTCGGACCTGTGGCGCCGCTTGTTGCTCGGAGCGAGTCACCTTGCCCCTCTGGCCTGACATGCCTAACATTTTCTGCGCCCAGTGCGGCGCAAAACTCCCACCGGGGGATGACGTTTGTCGAGTTTGCACACATAAGTGGGGCGGTCCGCCACACTCGGAGACAACCCGCTCGGACTTGAACGAGACACTCATTCCGCCCGTCCGCATCGGACCGTACAGGGTTCTCGAGCGGCTCGGTGAAGGCGGAATGGGGGTTGTCTATCTCGCCGAGCAGGAAAGGCCCATTCGCCGTCGCGTGGCGTTGAAGGTCATCAAGCTCGGCATGGAGACCCGGGAGGTGATCGCACGGTTTGAGGCTGAACGCCAGGCGCTCGCCCTCATGGATCATCCGAGCATCGCACAGGTATACGACGCAGGTGCCACTGCCGAGGGTCGACCGTACTTCGCGATGGAGTACGTCGCGGGCATTTCGATAACCGATTACTGCGACAAACACCGCTTGCCGATGCCAGCGCGACTCGACCTATTCGTGCAGGTATGTGGTGCTATCCAGCACGCCCATCAAAAGGGGGTTATTCACCGAGATATTAAACCGTCGAACCTCCTCGTGTCGGTCCAAGACGGCAAGGCGTTTCCAAAAGTCATCGATTTCGGTGTCGCCAAGGCGACCAATCAGCGTCTCACCGAAAAGACCGTCTTCACGCAACACGGCATGCTCATAGGCACGCCGGCGTACATGAGTCCAGAACAGGCCGAGATGGGTGGATTGGACGTTGACACCACCACCGACATCTATTCCCTTGGAGTTGTGCTCTACGAGTTGCTCGTTAGCGCGCCGCCCATTGATCCGGACACCTTGCGCCGGGCAGGTTACGCGGAAATTCAACGCATTATTCGCGAGGAGGAGCCTCTCCGGCCGAGCGCCCGACTGAGTGGGCTGCGAGTCGGTGCCAATGAGGTAGCACTGCAACGCCGTACGCAGCTGCCAAAACTGCTTCGCGAGCTGAAGGCCGACCTCGACTGGATCACGCTTAAGGCGATAGACAAGGACCGGACCCGTCGGTACGCGTCAGCGTCCGAACTGGCTGCAGACGTCTCGCGGCATCTGAAAGCCGAGCCAGTCACTGCCAGTCCGCCATCTGCGACGTACCGCATCGGCAAATTCCTGCGCCGCTATAGATCCGCTCTGCTCGCGGTCGCTCTCGGCGTAACCGTCTCGGCGGTTGTATCAACGGGAATCCAAACTCAAAATGTACTTGAGTTAACGGCTCGCGGACTGATCGATCAGGAAGTCTTGCTCAGGCAGATGGTCATCTACTACATGAAATCTGTAACAAGCCGCAACCCGGACACTCCGTGGAGAGTGGCTATGGAGACCGATAAGGGACTCCGGACCTGGCTGGAGATCCCAATCGTTAATGCAGGGGCCGTTGACGTCGTGGCGATCTGCGACAGGGATGAACGCATTGTGGTCGCAAGCAAGGTGTGGATGGACGAGTGTCCCTCAGGGCGACCTCTGGCTGAGCTCGCTTCAGTCAGTGTCCTCAGCGTGCTGCGAGGGACCATACCGTCAAGCACGACCCCTAGGTATATCGCCATGTCGCCTCTGAACTCCGGGACGAGTGAGGTGGGGTCAATACGACTTGTTTTTAGCGGGTCGGGGATTTCCCGACAGTTCAAGAGGGCGCTCTTCTTCGCTGTCATTTCGTCCGTCGCGCAAGTGCTTGCGGTAGCTGTTGTCGCAGCTGTCGTGTCATTCTTTGTATTTCGGCGGGGTTAGCTATCTAGCCGGGAATGATCGGATCAGCCCCAAAGGCAGATCAATGCACGAGACCGCTTAGACGCCCCGGCCTTTCGATTTGTAGGGATCTCTCCGCTTGCATAACCCCACCGTGGGGCCGCTTCCGCCGCCCAGCGGATCGCGTGCGGAGGCTTTCGTCATAGACGCCTTTCTTCGGGAAACAGCAAAAACGCGGCCGGCTCCATACCCCCAACGTGCCCCGGGGTGTATGGGACCCACCGGATCCGGCGCGGAAGCCCCCGTCACGCCCACGGATGATCGAGCCGGCGGCGATCGCGTTTTTGCGGCATTCGCCTTCCGGTTCCATAGCCACGCAAACCACCGGGGTCGGGACCCTAGATCGGATCGCGCGCCGGAACAGGGGGGCGATGGCGGGATCGTTGAAGGCGCGAATCCGGTTTCCGATTTGAAGGAACGTGCGCGCGAGCTGTCGCTGCGCCAAACGTCACGCCCGGCAGCGATGAGCACCGCGGCCACGAGCTGCAATGATGCGCTCGGGCTTTCCACCGAACGCGACACGCGCGGGCCTGTCATCCTCGAGCCCGAGGCCGAACACGTCCCCATCGGAATCCCGAACGGCCCACGCCGGCGGCCGACCTCGCCGCGCTGGTAGCGCACACGAGCGCCGCCAGGCATCCCACCGAGCAGAGCGCAACCAAACGCGACACGCCGGAACCGCAACCGGCCGAAACTTTATTTTGTAAAAGCGCATTTGACCACTTGACAACTTATTTTCATTGGAGTATTCATAGGGCCTCACAACGCGCGGCACCTCGCCGCGCTTCATAAACCCGGCAGCACATCAGCTGCTCCCTAACCGGAGTGAATGCCCATGCCGCAGAAGAAAGACCGCTCTCGCCCCGTCCGGCGCATCCGCGCCACCGTCCTCCAACCAATCCTGTCGTTTGTTGCCCGACGCAGCCG
>JBGTBX010000238.1:0-26453 GCA_041749115.1 Gemmatimonadaceae bacterium | reverse complement strand
AGCACAACGAAAGCCGAACTCGGACCCATCTCGATCGACGTAAAAGAGCAGGAGCGGGTGAACATTCCGCTATGGCTCGGCGTTGGCGGCATCGCGGCCGGAGCTGTGCTTCTCCTCGCCGGGGCCAAAAAGAAGTGAGCCTCTGAGCGGGTGGCAGGTGTTTGGCACGGGTGCCCGTCGGGAAGTCTTCTGATGCAGGCACCCGTGTTGCGTAGCCGACCTCGGGCAGCGCGACCTGATACCCCGCAGCCACGTCCGGCCCGACACAAAGTACCGCGTCCGCTCTCGCGGAAACTCCTCCGGACGCGGCACGCCGGGCAGGGCCTCGCAGGCCGCTGCCCCGCCATCAACCCCGTCCTTGTATTCACCCACAGCGGGCATTGCCGCATGGCCATGCGCGCTCTTCCAACCGCGCCGACTCGCGTCGTCGCAACGAGCAAGGTATTCGAGCCCACCATTACGTGGCGCAGGGTGTCAAATCTCGCGAACGCGGAGACGTGATGGTCTGAATCGTTCCGTGCCCCTTTCCATAAATACTCTTTCGGCGTATTTATGTGCATGAGTTGATGGATGGACCTTGACCCTCGCGCCACATGAGCACTCTTGAGTATCACGTCCTGCTCGCCCTCGCGAGCGGGCCGCTGTACGGGTTCGCTGTCACTGAGGCGGTCGCAGCCGATTCGCACGGCACGCTGACACCACGTCCCGGCTCGCTCTACCGCGTCATCGCACGGCTGATGAGCACAAAGCTCGTCGTGGAAGCGGTACCGAACGAGGCACCGCCACCGCATCCGGGACACGCGCGGCGCTACTACACACTCACGGCCGCCGGGCGACGCGCACTAAGCGCTGAGGCACGACGCGTCCGCGCCACGGCCTCGGTAGCTGAACGCAGGCTCGGTGTTTCGGGCGGGCGCCCGTGACCGCTGCGGCGCGGCGACTGCTGGTCGCCCTCGTAGGCACCTTTCCGCGTGCGTTTCGCGGAGAATTTGCCACGGAGATGGTCGAACAGATTGACCGTGACCTGGCGGCAGTGCGGTTACGCGGCACGCGTGCTGTGCTGTGGTACGTCGCATCGACGGCGACGGATTTAGCTGCATCAGCGGTCGCCGAACACTGGAGCCCAGCGTGGACGGCTCCACGCATCAACACCACCCGGAGAAAGGGAATGCGCGCGATTCTTGAACAGTGGATGTCCGACCTTCGTCACGCCGCGCGCGCGTTGCTCCGGTCCCCGGGGTTTACCGTGGTAACCGCGGGAACACTCGGACTCGCGATGGGCGCCAACGCCGGATTGTTCAGCGTGGTGAAAACCGTGCTGCTCGATCCCCTCCCCTTCGCCAACGCCGACCGTCTGGTCTACGTGGCCGCGTCAGCACCCGGGTCTGATCTGCCGGATGAGTTCGGCCTCTCGGCCGAGTTCGTCGTGCACTACAAGGAACGCTCGCGGCTTATCGAAGATCTGGCTGCGTTCGGGTCGTTCACAAGCACGTTGCGGACCCCGGATCGCGTCGAGCGCATTCGAATGTCGCAGCCCACGAACTCGGTGTACTCCACCCTCGGCGTACAGCCCATACTCGGGCGGCTTCCGGTGGACGACGATGCGGAGCGCGTCGCAGTGATCAGCTACGCACTCTGGCAGAATTGGTTCAGTGGCGATTCCTCAGTCATTGGAAAGACGTACCATATCTCGGGAACAGACCGAACAGTCATCGGCATCATGGGTCCGACCTTCAAGTTTCCCAATGACGACACGATGTTGTGGATGTCCAACGCCATTCACCCCGAAGGAATAACCCCTGGGCGTTTTGGCGCGGGCGTGGTGGCGCGGCTCGCTCCCGGTGCGACGCACGAAGCCGCGGCCCGGGAACTGACGGCGCTCTCGAAGGAACTCCCGGAGCGATTCGGCGGCTCGCCAAGGTACGCGCAGATCATTGAGCAACACCACGCGATCGTACGATCGCTCGAAGAACAGACACTCGGCGCGGTTTCGCGTTCGATCTGGGTGCTTTTTGGGGCGGTCGGCATCGTCCTGCTGATTGCCTGCGCGAACGTGGCCAACCTCTTTCTCGTCAGATCTGAAGGACGGCAGCGCGACCTCGCCGTGCGACGCGCAATCGGCGCAGCGCGCGGTCAGCTTATTCGCCTGCAGCTTTCCGAGGCGCTGGTGATCGCCGCCATCGCAGGTGTACTGGCGGTAATGTTGGCCGCTGTCACATTGCCACTGCTGGTGCGTGCGAGCCCCGACAACGTGCCGCGCATGGGTGACGTCCACGTTGATGGGTGGACCTTTGCGTTCACATTGCTGGTCGTGCTCGTTACCGCGATGGTGTGCGGACTCTATCCGTCCATCCGGGCGTCGTCGCCGGACCTGACACGGCTGCGGGAAGGAGGACGGGGTGCGACACGCGGCCGGCGCTGGGTGCGCGACGGCCTCGTCGTGGCGCAAACCGCCATGGCACTCGTCCTGCTGATCGGTTCCGGTTTACTCGTCCGCAGTTTCGATAAACTGCGCAGTGTGGACCCGGGATATTCCACGCAGGACATCTTTACCTTTCAGATCGCTCCCGATCGTCCCACGCTCAACGACGCCGAATCGTGGGCACGATTCGACATGGAGTTCATGGATCGACTGCGCGGGCTCCCTGGTGTTGAACGCGTCGGACTCGTTGAGAACGTCCCTTTGAATGAAAGTACTGCGCTGATACGCTTTCGTCCGGAAGGCGCGGGAGACGGTCCCGATGACGGCAAACAACTCAATGTGACATTCGCCGCTGGTGAGTACTTTGCTGCAATGGACATAGCCCTGAGGCAGGGTACGGAGTTTCCGGCGAACGATCTCAATGCGACGAAGGGCAAAACGGTGCTGAGTCAGGCCGCGGCCGATGCGCTCTGGCCCGGTCAGGACCCGATCGGACGGCGGCTGCAACAAATGGGCGACACCGCATGGTTTACCGTGATCGGGGTGGTTGAGGACGTGCTTCAGGATGACTTCAGACAGACGGCCCAACCACTCGTCTACTTTCCCCTCGTCGGCCCAACGGCACGCAGCTGGATGATCTCGTCACCCGCGTACGTTATGAAGACCGCCCGGGCCGAGTCCATCGCGCCTGAAGTGCGCGCGCTCGTGCGGGACTTTGCTCCCGAGGCACCCATGTATCGCGTCTTCACGATGGCCCAGCTTGCGGCCGATTCCATGCTGCCGCTCACCTTCACCATGATCATGTTGCTGGTGGTGTCCGTCCTTGCCCTGATCCTTGGTACCATTGGGCTGTACGGCGTTCTGTCCTACGTCGTCGCTGAACGAACGCGTGAGATCGGCGTGCGTATGGCACTGGGTGCGCGGACCGATCAGGTGCGGCGCATGGTCGTCCGCCAGGGTGCCCGCGTTGTAGGTGTCGGTGCGATACTCGGACTGGCCGCGGCGCTCGCAAGCACGCGTTTGTTAAACAGCATGTTGTTCGGCGTTCCCGCGGTGGACTGGATGACGTTCGCCGGAATGTCGGCAACCCTGATGCTGGTGGGCATGCTGGCGAGTTATCTGCCGGCGCGCCGTGCGTCGCGGGTGGAACCAATGGTCTCCCTGCGCGGAGACTGAACGACCGTGCGCAGCTGAGTGTCACTCCGCTCATGACACTCAGCTGCGAGCTGTGCACTTCTACCCCTCATGTCAAGCGAGGAACGCCGCACGGGGGTCAGGTCGTCGGTGTGGGGGAGGCGAACCGATTAAAGTCCCGCCCTGGGACAGCTAGATCGCGGGAACCTCGCCCGTGTCGCGCTTCGACGGGGGCAGCCACCGACGAATCTCCGCACTCAACTCATCCATCCGCGCGTCCAGGAGCGCTCCCTCCTCCTTGGCCCGCATCATCTCATCGGTAATCTGCAGCGCCGCCAGAATGGCCGCCCTCTGCGCATCCACCGCGTGCCCACTCGCGGTCATCCCCGCGATCGACGCACGAATGGTCTGATCCAGATGGGCGGCGACCTTCAGCGTGTGCTCCGGCGACTCGTCGCTGCGAATTGAGTATTCCTCACCGACGATCTCGACCTTCACCACATTCCGGGGGCTCATTGCCGCGCCCCGCGCTGCGACGGCGCCGATTCGACGGCGCCATTTACTCCGGGTCCGGGAACATTCAACTGTTGACGCATAAACTTCAGACGGGCCGCAAGCTGCCTCACGCGCCGGGTTGCATAGCTCAGCCGTTCATTGAGATCCGCGTTCTCATTCTCCAGGTTCTTCAAGCGTTCAACACTCGCCTCTGGCACACCCTCGTGCGCCGCACTTTCCAGTGCTTTCACCCGTGATTCGGATATCTGTGCGCGTCGGCGGAATGTGGCGAGCTCATCACCCAATCCGCGAACCAGTTGCTCCAGCTGGCGGAACGAACGCGACTCACCCACTTCGAGGTCTGACATTAAGCTCCCGTTCCAGGGCCTGTAGGATTTTGCTCCGACGTCCTTCAACTTCCTTGTCACGTAGTGTGCGCTTCGGATCCCTGAAGGTCAATCGCCACGCCACGCTGCGTTGACCCGTTGGGACCTCTCCATCCGCCCCGGAGCCCACAAACTCGTCAAAAAGTACCAGCGATTCAAGCGTGTCTCCTCCACTTTGCTGTATCACGCGCTCGACCTCGGCGGCGGGCTGATCCACAGGCAGCAGCAAAGCGAGATCGAACACCGCGGGCGGCGTCACCGGCAAATCGCGATACTGCACATGTTGACGCGCGCCGCCGGGCTCAACCTCTGCCCCGCGAGCAACATCACCATTGTCCATCGAGCCACAGGTCACTTCAATGCCAAACGCATCGGAGGCCCACACCGGCTTGTCCAGCGCCAGCCGCACAACGCGTCCGATCTTTTTGCCGTCATGCATGAGGTACCATAACACGTCACCGTCGGCCACCTCTGCGATCACCGGACCGTGCACAGATTCAGCCATGCGTTCTCCCAACCATTTTGCATCCCACTGGTCAAACGATGGTGGTCGTGGCTCAGTAAAATGTACGGGTCGGCGGGCGCCCATCAGCACAGCGCCTGCCGCCAGCGATTCGGCCGGCAGAGCGTGACCGGGCACCGGAGCGAACACTGATCCAATCTCGAACAGTCGGACGTTTCCTTCCCGCCGAGACAGATTGTATTCAGCGCGGCGCGAAAGCGTCTCCAGAATCGACGTGCGCAAATGCGGTTCGTCGTCGGCAAGCGGATTGAGTACCCGAACATGTGTCGTGTCATCACCGCGCACGAACGGCAACGGTCGCGCCTCAAAGAGGCCTTGCCCCACGAGCACGTCGCGCAATTTTCGCGACGTCATGTGCAGCGGGTGATCCGGGACCGTGCCCGGACGCGCCGGCCTCAGCGTATCAGGAAGTGCATCATACCCGATAAGCCGCGCGACCTCCTCAAGGAGATCGGCGTCGCGGCTCACGTCGCCGCGCCAGCTGGGTGGAGTAACACGCAGATCATCCCCCGATGGAGCGACCTCAAAGCCGATCCCCGTCAGGTGCTGAGTAATTTGTTCAGCTGTCACCGACATGCCAAGCAGCTTCGATGTCCGCGCGACCGCAAGCGTCACCGGTGCGGGCAACGTTGGACGTCTGCCAACCGACAGCACGTCACCGTCAAGCGAACCATTGGCCACCGCACAGATCAATTGAATAGCCAGCGTAATCGCGTATTCCTGTCCAGCCGGATCCACGCCCCGCTCGAAACGGTAGGCCGCGTCACTTGAGACACCCAGTGCCTTTCGCGTCTGCCGAACGCCCTTTGGTTCAAAGTCGGCGACCTCAAGAATGAGATCGGTAGTCTTCTCGCTGACTTCACTCAGCTCACCACCCATCACACCCGCCACACCAATCGGCGCGGCTGCATCTGCGATCACCAGCATTCCAGCGGTCAGCGTGCGATCGGTGCCGTCGAGCGTTTTGAGGCGTTCACCCGCGCTCGCGGCCCTCGCGACGAGGCGCGCACCACTCAATGCGTTCAGGTCGTACGCATGCATCGGCTGTCCACAGGTATACATCACGTAGTTCGTGATGTCGACGACGTTGGAGATAGTCCGGAGCCCGGCCGCATCAAGACGCTGCACCAACCAATCGGGACTGGGGCCTACAGAAATTCCACGGATGACTGCCGCGAGCAAACGACGGCACCCGACGGCATCATCAATGCGGACCGTCACCTCGCCGAGCCTGCCTTCCGACTCGGCGCTGACAAACCGAACGGGGATCACGGGAGGAGCCGACTCGGCGGTGCCCAGTTCAACGCGCACGATATCGTCCACAGCCCGTATCGGCGTCCCCGTAAGAGCGCTCAGCTCTCTGGCCATGCCGAGGTGCGACAGCAGGTCCGGGCGATTGGGCAGAACGTCAACATCAAATTGGACATCGCCGACCTGCACAACGTCCATGAATGATTGCCCGGGCGTGGCATCCACGTCGAGCGCGAGAATGCCTTCGTGATCTGCGCCAAGTCCGAGTTCGCGGGCCGAGCACAGCATCCCCTGAGAGGTTTCGCCCCGGATCTTGCGCTTATCCAGTGTAATGCCCCCGGGCAAAGTCACGCCGACGCGCGCGAACGGATACAAGGTGCCTTCGATCACGTTAGGCGCTCCACACACCACACTCAGCAGTTCCCCGCTGCCGTCATCCACTTTGGTAACCCACAAGTGGTCGGAATTGGGATGGCGGCCAGCCTGAACCACACGCCCGATCACAATGTCGCTGAGGTCTTCGCGCAGACGCCTGACGTCATCGACGGTCGCAACGTGCCTCCCAATCAGTTCACGCACCGCATCAGCAGATCGCGCGTGCGGAACGAGGGTTTCAAGCCATGCGTTGGAGTACAGCATCTACGCGAATTGTTCGAGGAACCGCATATCCGAATCGTACAGCAGCCGGATGTCGGGAATACCGTACCGGGACATCGCGATGCGTGCCGGACCCATGCCGAAGGCCCAGCCGGAATACGTACCGCTGTCGAGTCCTGCCGATTCGAGCACGGCAGGATGCACTAAGCCGCACCCCATAATTTCAATCCACCTTTTGCCCTTGCCATCCCCGAGATCGATTTCCACGTCCATCTGGGCCGACGGTTCGGTGAACGGAAAATACGATGGTCCGAAGCGTGTGCGGGTGCGCTCGCCATAAAACCGACGTGCAAAGTGACTCAGCGTGGCCTTGAGATCCGCGAACGAGATGTCTTCATCCACTGCCAGCCCTTCCAGCTGAGCGAACGCCGGTGCATGCGTGGCGTCGAAAAAGTCACGACGATACACGTTACCTGGTGCGAGCACGCGGATGGGGGGCGACCACGCCTGCATGGTGCGCACCTGTACCGGTGAAGTGTGCGTGCGAAGCACAGTCGTCTCGCCGAGGTACAGCGTGTCGTGCAGGTCCATCGCCGGATGATCGGCTGGAAAGTTCAGCGCGCCGAAATTGTACCAGTCACGCTCGGCTTCCGGTCCCAGGGCCACAGTAAAACCGAGTTCGCGGAAGATTTCGCCAATCTCGTCGATGACGGTCGTGACCGGGTGTACGCCGCCCCGCCATGACTGCCGGGCGGGCATGGTCAGATCCAGACGAGTCGCTGGTGCCGACGACGCGATCAGCACGGCATGTCGCTCCTCAAGCGCCGCTTCGATCTCCACCTTGATGGCGTTGACTGCGCCACCGGCCTCGCGCCGATCGTCGGCGGGAAGCTGGGGCAACCGCCCCATCAGATCAGACAGACGACCACTCTTGCGACCCACGAGCGAGGTCCGCACGGCGGTCCACGCGTCTACCGTGCCTGCGGCCGCAATGGCGGGCATCGCTTCGTCGCGCAGGGCCGCGCATGCTGCATGGAATTCAGCGAGCGTCATGGCGAGCGTGTGACAGAAAGGTGCGTGGTGGTTGCAGCTGAATGTGTCATCCGTTCACCTGGCAAAGGGACGTCGCCGCCCCACGAACAGTTCATGAACCGTAACAAAACGGCGACAGTGCGAGATCCCCTTCGCGCTGCCGCCGATCCATCAAGCGAACACCGGGTAAGCCCGTGGGCTCAGCGCCCCGGCTCTCCTCAGGCGGCCAGTGCGGCGCGCGCCTTTTCGGCGAGCGCAGTAAAGGCCGATGCGTCGTGCACAGCGAGATCGGCCAGAATCTTCCGATCGACCTCAATGCCAGCCTTGCTCAGACCGTTCATGAACACGGAATAGCTCATGTCGTTGAGGCGCGCAGCTGCATTAATCCGTATGATCCAAAGGCGTCGGAAATCGCGCTTCTTGTTGCGGCGATCCCGGTAGGCATACCTCCAGGCGCGCTCGACCGCTTCCTTGGCCGGGCCCCACAGCTTACTGCGCCCGCCAAAATAGCCGCGAGCCGCCTTCATGTACTGTTTCTTGCGCTTGAGGCGCCGGGGATTTCCCTTGACTCGTGTCATGTGATCTCCTTACGCCTGAATGAGGCGCTTGAGGACCCTCGTCTCGCCTTTGGTGGCAACGATCGCTGGGCGACGCAGTCGGCGCTTTCGCTTGGGGTCTTTCTTAGTGAGAATGTGGCTTTTGTTCGCCTTCATTCGGCGAACCTTGCCCGTACCGGTGACGGAGAATCGCTTCTTCGCCCCCTTATGCGTTTTCATTTTTGGCATCGCTCAGTCCCTGCGCTTATTTCGGCGCGAGAATCATGGTCAGACTTTTTCCTTCCATGCGGGCGGCATTCTCAACCTTCCCCACATCCGCGAGGTCGGTTGCCACCCGTTGTACTACCGCAAAACCCAGCTCCGGATGCGCAATCTGCCGCCCCCGGAACATCAGGGTCACCTTCACTTTGTTGCCGTCTCCCAGGAATCGCCGTGCATGTCGTGTCTTCGTGACAAAATCATGCTCATCGATACCCGGTCGAAATTTCACTTCCTTCAGTTCAATCACGTGCTGCTTCTTTTTGGCGAGCCGCTGCTGCTTCGCCATTTCGAACTTGTACTTGCCGAAGTCCATCACTCGAACAACCGGAGGACGAGCCGTTGCTGCCACCTCGACCAGATCCAGCCCCGCTTCATCGGCCAACGCCAGCGCTTTATCAACTTCCATGATGCCGAGCTGACTGCCATCTGCACCAATCACCCGTACGGGGCTGATGCGAATCTGCCGATTAATGCGAGTGCGTTTGGTGTTGTCCTGAATAGTCGGTAATCCTCCGGTAAGTGTTCGATCGTGGTCCTGAAAAACAAAACGCGGCCTCCACTGAGAGTCCGCGAAAAAAGTACGCCGCCCCGGTACGTTTCGGGCGCTGCGCTGTTCCCAGAGACTCATCCAACGCCGCGATCCGCGGGTCGAAAGGTGAGAGCGTGCAATGCTCTACTTGACCATGTTGTCGCTAACAAGGTAATCCACTTGCACTTGGCGCTGCAATCCCCAGCTGCTACGGCTTCAGCACGTAGGCCTTGCCGTCATGTATGATGCGGCCCCAGGGGACTGTTGCGTCGTGCTCAAAGACAAGATGCCAGCCCTCTTCCGCCGCCCTCCCCAACAGGGTCCGCTTGGATTCCAGCGTGACCAGTGGCTCCACGTCGTAGCCCATGATCCAGGGCAACGGGAGATGCGCCGCCGTTGGGCAGACATCGCCGAGAAAGCAGCCGATCTCTCCGCCACCCCCGTCGATGATCACGGACTGGTGATGCGGCACGTGACCGGGGGTGCGAATCACGGCAATCCCTGGGACGATCTCTCCGTCACCCTCGACGGCCGCGAGGCGGTCCTGCGCCACAATACAATCCCAGTTGGAGGCGAAGTAACTGGCTGCTGTCCGCTCGTTTGTGTGTGTGGCCCAGTAGAACTCGCCAGCCTGCACCATATACCGCGCTTTGGGGAACGTGGGGACAACCGTACCGTCCTGCAGCGCCCTCGTATTGCCTCCTGCATGATCGAAATGCAGGTGCGTATTTATGACCAAGGTAATGTCGTGCGGCGTGTACCCTATGCTCTGTAAACCATCCTCCAGCCAAGTACTTCCGGAGCCGACCTCAAGCTGATTCTCGATGCCGTAAATGTCACGGAACTTCTGATTCTCCTTGTTGCCGAGCCCCGTGTCGATCAAGACCAGCCCGTCGTCGTGCTCGACGAGGAGGCATCGCATACCCAGGCTGATCCGATTCCTTTCATCGGCAGGAATCCGCTTCTCCCACAGCGGTTTGGGCACGACACCGAACATGGCACCGCCATCCAGACGTTGCATACCGGCCTGAATCGCGTGGACTCGGTAGCGGCCGAGCTGCCTGGTAAGGACTTCCGGTCGTGCTGTGGTCATTAGAGAACGCTAACGGGACGCCACGACTCTGCGTAGCGCCCCTGAGTTGGCCAACGCGTCTTAATCGAGGAGGTCGGCCGGCACCGTGCCGCCGTTCTCTGCAAACTTCCGCATCACCTGCTTATGCAGCCACATGTTCATGGTCGCGGTGTCTTTCTTGTCCCCTGTAAAACCGAGTTCATCGGCAAGTTCCCGACGTTCCGCGAGGCTGCTTTCCATGCCAAGCAGCTTCATGAGATCCACGATCGACGTACGCCAGTTGAGCTTCTGCGGATTGGCCTTGGCCATTCCCGCGAGCACCGCTTCGACGTCTACCAAAGGAGTCGGCGGCGGCGGTACGGGTATGGTGTCAATGACCGAGATGTCGATCGGCTTCAGCGGCGGAGTCGGCACGCTGTCGGTCTTCTTGCCGAAAATCTTGTCGCGCAATTTCGAAAATATGCTCATAAGAGACCTCGTGGCTTCAATGTTGGAGGAATTGCAGGATGGGGCATCACATCCGATTCATCAAGGGTGCATCCGGATCGTTGTGGGCACACGCGATGGCACGACTGCGAGCGGAATTCTGCAGGTGAGGTGACGGAGAGCGCCCGCAAAGCGACGCGCTCCTGCGAGTGATTACTTCCTGTGGAACATGACCACATTGATGAAGTGGGGGACGGCACGGCCATCACGCTACGGCGACTGCACCGCTGATCCGCTTCGATAGCCGTAAATCCATCATGGAGGTGTGGACGACGAACGATGTACACGCGTCGAACGGCGGCCACTGCGAGGGAGTTCCCACAGGAATGTGTGCGCAGCGTCTGACCGGCGTCAGGGTGCTTCGGGAACCGGAGTACGGGATCCGTGCGAAGTTCGGGAGTCTGTGACGGGCGAATCTACAGCTTACTGCTGTGACAGAGGCGGCGGATCGGAGAGCGACGGATCAACCTGGATCCACGAGGGCAAACCCCGCTTGACGCGCCGGGATTGCCCGGTGCGCCGACTGATGCGGGCGATGAGGTCCGGCCATCGTTCGATGCCTTCTTCCTGTGCCCTGTGTAATAAGTGCGTGAGCACTTGGGCGGTCGCGACGGCATCACCGCCGGCACGGTGTCGTGCCGTGTTCTCCACGCCGAAGTAGTAGGAGATACTGTCGAGGTTTCGGCGGCGGAGCGACGGCAGCAACATTCTGGTAAGCCGCACGGTGCACAGCCGGTCTCCCGTAAGGCAGCGTCCCAGTGCCCGCGTTACCTCATCGTTGACAAAGCGCCAGTCGAACGTCGCGTTGTGTGCGACAAAGATCCGCCCTTCGAGGTGCTTCAGGACGTCACTTGCGACATGTTCGAACCGCGGGGCACCCTGCACCATCGACGAGGTGATACCAGTCAGCGCGGAGATCATGCGCGGAATGGGGCGACCCGGATTAATCAATGTTTCGTAAGGCTGTCCCACGATACCGCCGTCTACAGGAACAATCGCGACCTCGGTGATCCGATCGCCGAAGCGTGCACTCCCTCCCGTGGTCTCAACGTCGACGACGGCAAAACGCATGCGATCCAACCGCAGTGGGTCTGATTCCGACATACCCGGCAGCGCGATCTGTGCGTCAATGGTTTTCCCACGGGTACGCCGCCCGGTCGCCGGGCCTGGCGTGGCCCGGAAGGTCTCATCCGAGTGCTCCTGGACCCCGCGAGCACGCTTTCCGCTCTCCCGCGATGGGGCCGCGTTGGTTGATGCTGAATGCAATCCGTCTGGCGCCACCTCAGCTGCACCGTCGACGTTCCGGTATCTCCAGCCGTCGGGCAGTCGCTGGAACTCCGGATGTTCGGCCAGCATGGCTGTCGCAAGCCGGGTCGCTACTCGAGGCGGTGCACCTGAGACCCCCAACACCTGCGCCACCAGTTCCGTATCGGTCAACGAACCTGCCGCCAGCGCGCGTCGCGCTTTCGCAACGAGGGCAGTGTCTGCCACAGCTGAACGAACGCCGGGGGTCACGCCGGCGGCTTCGTTTGCCGACCACTTTCCCGAGCGGGCGCCGCAGAGTCACTGCCGTTGAGTTCGTCACGTGTGATCGGGCATGTCATGCACCGCGGTCCACCACCACCGCGCACAAGCTCGCTCCCCGGAAAGGTGATCACCGCGCGCTGACCGTCTGCCACCCGCTGCTGACCGGTGAGGAATGCGTCCGCCTCAATCACAGCAAATCCGGACTTCTCCAGCTCCAGCAACGTGTGCTCGTTGCGCGCATAGGACGTGACAGTGCCCGGGCGGAGTGCGACGAAATTACAGCCACTCGCCCATTGCTCGCGATCCTGATAGTTGCGGCGTGGCCCACCACAGAAGATCGGTTCCATCTTCAAGCCACACTCAGCCAATGCCGTGAACACGTTAGGCATTTCACGCAGTGCCGCCTCTCCTTTCTTCCACAGCAGGACCGGCAATCGTTCCGGTCCAATAAAATGCGGCGGGTACACGACGCAGAGCTCGTGATCCACCTGAGTAAAAATCATATCGAGGTGAATCGCGGTGTTCTCCTTGGGCATCACCACGATGATGAGGTGCTCCGCCGCAGTCTGGGTGAACAGCAAATTGGCGAGATGATCAATGGCAGAAGGACTCGATCGCTCGGAAAACCCGATCATAAGCGTGTCGCGTCGGACCGGATGGACGTCGCCACCTTCTATGGTGTAGGCGTTCCGACGTTCGCTTGACCCGTCGTAGAGGATACCGGCGTTCGACAGCTTGGGGTGATACGTAAAGAGCGCTTTCATGATGAGTTCTTCGGACCACCGTATGCCGTAGCGCATGGACCCGATCATCACGCGATCGCCAATGGCCATGGCGCTGTCACGCGTAAAGAAGAGATTCGGCAGCGGCGGCAGCTGATAAGCAGTTTCATTGAGCGTCAGCCCCAGCAAACCAGGAGGCTGTTCCCTTCCTTCGATCAACCAGGAGACGAGCGTGGGGCCGGTCGTCTCGGTAAGCTCCCGCACGAGTGGCTCTGACTGCGCGATGTCCATGGTAGTGCGGATTAACAACTCGCGCACCTCAGGCTGATCGGCGATTTCCGTCAGCAGATCGCGCACATGCATCACATCAGCAAAACGCTCGAGGACGGCAACAAAACGCCCATGTTCGCTCCGCGCGGTCTCGACATCTATAATGTCATCGTACAAATAGTCTTCGCGCGTGTCGGGGGTCACGGCGAGGAGCTCAGGCCCGGGAGGATGCACAAGGACCGAGCGCAGGCGCCCGATTTCGGAATGAACGGCAACGGTCATACTAGGAAAGGTAGCGGCTCAGGTAGCAAATTACTTTCATTGATTACACCCAAACCCGGCCCGTCATGTTGAAAACCCTCGTGAGTGCCCTGATCGTCCTACCGTGTTCTGCAACGGCGCTCGTTGCGCAGGCCGCAGCGCGCCCGGCGTGGGCGCAGGCTGTGGATTCTGTGGTCGCCCGTGAGCTGGCGCGCACCGGGACCCCGGGGGCACAACTCGCTGTCGTCGTGGACGGTGCCGTGGCCTACAGCACTGGTTACGGCGTGGCCGACCACGAAAGCGGGCGACCGGTGAACGAGAAAACCATCTTTCGCGTAGGATCTGTCACGAAAATGTTCACCGCCGCGGCGCTGAATCAGCTGGCAACGAAAGGACAGCTCGATCTGCATGCCCCCATCAGCACCTACGTCACTGAACTGGCAGGTAAACGCATAGGGCAGGTGTCGACCCACCAGTTGCTGACACATTCAGCTGGATGGCTTGACAACGCGGTGCCTTACGGCCGCATGGGTGAAGGCGCACTCGGCGAAGTCTTCAGAGAAGTGACCGACACACTGCTTTTCACGAATCCCGGTTCTGTGATTTCGTATTCGAACCCTGGTTATTCCATGGCCGGCTACGTCGCAGAGGTTGCCAGTAAGAAACGTTTCGCTTCGATAGTGAACGATGAGGTGCTGGCGCCTCTGGGGATGACCACGGCGACGTTCAAGCCGCTCGAAGCAATGGTGCGTGATTTTTCGCAAGGGCATGTCGGCCCGCCCAACGGAGAGGTGTCACTGGTGCGTCCGTTTACGGAGAACACGGCGCAATGGGCAGCGGGATTCCTCATTGCCAGTGCCGGCGAGATCGCCCGCTTTACAATCGCAATGATGAATGACGGCAAGCTGAACGGAACGCAGGTCCTCTCGGCGCAGACGGTGAAGAACCTCACCACGGGGCACATGACGATGCCGGGCAACGAGACGTCGAAATACGGATATGGCTTAGCGATCGGGACCTCCGGCACGGACCGTACGTGGCAGCACGGCGGATCCATCAATGGTTTTGACGCGCAGGTGACGATGTTTCCGGACAGGAAGGGGGCGGTGATCTGGATCGACAATCGCAGTGGTGCCCCGATGCAGCCCGTTCTGGATTTTGTTGCGGAGCGCGCGCTGGGCATCACGCGTCCGCCAACGCCTGCCCTGCCAGCCGAGCGCGTGCCAACGGCCGCGGAGCGGGGCCAGATCGTGGGGACGTATCGGATGGGTCAGATAACCGTTGAACTGGCCGAGCAGAACGGAGGATTGGTTCTGCGTCAGGGACCGGCGACACTTCCCGTGATGCTCGTTGGCAAAGATCGCCTCGTGGCGAGTCCACCGGGAGCGCCCAAGGTGACTCTGGTCATGGTGCGCGGAGCCGGCGGTCGGGTGGAATACCTGCATCAGGGTCTGCGATCGCTGGCGCGGCAATAGGTCGCGCCGCCACCGCTGAGGGGGACTTTTCCAGGAGGTCGCGGACCTTTTGCGTGGGCCGAATGCTGGTTAGCTTGTGAAATCGTTCACAAGCGCTCCGGGCCATTGAAACGAATCTCCGACAGCACGGTCCGACGCCTCTCGATCTACTTGCGTTTTCTGGAGGAGTCGGGACGTCGCGGCCAGCCCACCATTTCGAGTGAAGAGCTTGCACAACACGGCGGCACGACCTCCGCCCAGGTGCGCAAGGACCTCTCGTTTTTCGGTACGTTTGGTAAGAGAGGGCTGGGCTATTCGGTCCCCGAGCTCAATGCGTCGCTGCGGGAGATTCTGGGGCTTGGGCGCGAGTGGAACGTGGTGATCGTCGGCGCAGGCATGATCGGGACGGCCCTCGCACAGTACCACGGATTTGGCGCACGCGGATTCAAGGTTGTGGCGGTCTACGATTCGGACGCCGCCAAGATCGGGACGACGCGCGAAGGCCTGCTGGTACGCGATTTTGCTCAGCTGAAGCGCGACGTACGGGATCTGGACGCGCAGATCGCCGTTCTGGCGGTGCCCGCCGAGTTTGCGCAGGAGGCGACTGACCGATTGATCGAGGCAGAGATCGACGCCATTTTGAACTTCGCTCCGGTTCAGCTGCACGTTCCCACGCACGTCGCGGTGCGGACCGTGAATATGGCGATGGAGTTGGAGAGCCTCAGTTTTGAGCTGACCAGCCGCGTGCCCAAGCGATCGCGGCCGACGAGGCGCTGAACCTCCTACGGAGCGGACGGGGACGCTGCCCTGCTGCGCTGTTGCCTGACCGCACGCGCCAGCGACAGGAAGGTGCCCGGGGGCAGGTCCTCCGCACGGCACGCCGGATCCAACCCCAGCTGCTCGGCGATCGCCACCGCCTCTTCCGCACCTAACGACGCTACCGTGCGCAAGGCACGGCCAAGCTGGCGACGGCGCTGACCGAACATCGCGGTGACGAACGACGAAACGTTCCCTGCTTCTTCGTCGGTCAGTAATGCATCCAGCCGCGGCGTAATCCGCACCACCGCTGAATCAACTTTTGGTTTGGGATGGAAGGCGCCCGCCGGCACGCGCGCTACCCGTTCCACTTGGGAACCCAGCTGTACGTTGACGCTGAGCGCGCCGTACGTCTTGCTTCCCGGCGGCGACGCCATGCGCTCCGCGACCTCCAGCTGAACAAGAAATACCGCAACGCGTGGGCGCGGTGGTTCGAGCGCCTTGAAGATGATCGGCGTTGTGATGTAGTACGGTACGTTGCCCACGAGCGCGTACGCTTCGGTGCCAACGATGGGGCGGAGGTCCGTATCGAGAACGTCACCCTCCACAATTGTAACGTTCGGCTTGTGGGCGTATCGGTCCCGGAGATAGGCGCACAAATCGGTATCGATTTCAATCGCCGTCAGCCGACCTGCCCGATCCACCAGTTCATCGGTCAGTGCGCCTCTGCCGGGGCCGATTTCCACGACATGATCACCCGGTTCGAGGTTGAGCGCGTCGGCGATCTGCCGAAGGGCAGCACGATCGGTCAGGAAGTGCTGTCCGAAGCGTTTGCGGGGAGCGGGGGGCTTGCCGGGTAATTTGGCCACAGGGGGAACGTAATGGACTGTGCGGTCGCCCCCGAGGTCCTGGCCGCCCCTCGGCTCCCCTCGGGGCCACGGCGCTCAATGAGCGCGGCTAGGTGCGCAGCAGAACAACCGTGAGATCATCCCGATGTTGTGCCCCGCCCGTGTGGTCCTGCACCAGCCCGATCACTCGGTCGACGATCGTGGTCGGTTCGTACGCCCGCACCGACCGGACGAGATCGAGCACGCGTTGTTCGCCGAGCCGCATATCGTTGCGATCGCGCGCGTCAGATACCCCGTCGGTAAACAACAGCAGGACGTCAGAGTGTGTCCCCCACGTGCGCTCTCGTGCTGCCGGATGCGCGTCCGACATGCCTAACGGTGGATCGAGGGCGCCGAGTCGCTCGATACTCCCGTCTCCGGCAACAACAAATGCGTGAGGATGGCCGGTGTTGGCGTAGCACATGCGCTCAGCCGCCGGATCCAGAACGGCATAAAACAATGAGATGAACATCTCGGTGCTCTCCAGTTCATCACGGATCGTACGGAGCAGTGCATTAAGCATGGCCGCGGGATCGTCGGTGGCCTGAGCATGAATCGACGAAGCACTCATGACGAGCGCCATGATGAGCGCCGCACGATAACCATGGCTTGACACGTCGCCGACCATGATACCCGTTCGTCCACCTGATAAACGAAACAGCTGATAAAAATCGCCGCCGACACTCTCGGCGGGCACCACACGGGCGGCGACCCGCGCCTCGGGAGCGACCAAGGCCGGATCGGGAAGCAACTTCATCTGCAGGTCGCTGGCGAGCTGCATCTCATGCAGCATCTGCTGCTGGGCCACAGATGAACGCACCAGGCGTGCATTCTGGATCGCCGTGCCGATCTGCGTCGCAATGGCGCTGACCAGTTTCTCGTTGCGTTCGTTGAACGTTTCTCCCCCCGCCCGGTCTGACAGAACCACGACGCCCAGCGGCACAGAGCCGGTGGGGCCTGGATTGGTCCAGAGAATCGGTACCGCCAGGCAGCTCCCGCGACGCAGGATCTTCTCCGCGTCACACCCTTCGCCGTCGGGCCCCACAATGTCAGCCTGCTTCGTTCGAAAAACGCGCGCCGTTACACTGCACACGTCGTCTACGGCGATGGGCTGTACATCACTCGCGGCAAACCCGGTGGAGGTGACCACCTGCAGCGCATTGGTGGCACGCTCATGCACCAGAATGGCGGCGCGACGCGCACCCACTGTTTCACTGATCTCCGCCAGAATGCGCCTGGCAGCCTCTTCAAGTGAGACTGTGTGTCCGAGGATCTCGCTCGTTGTATAGAGCAGATTAATCTCTTCGTAGCGCTCGGAGAGTTCGTACGCGACGTGTTCAACCTCAGCCGCCGACTGGAAGTAGTGCGCGACGATGGGCAGGAGGAAGCGCAAAAAACCATCCGCTTCGGCGACGCGGTATGCAGGGCACGGCCCGATGCCGAGCCATGCATTCGTCCGACCGGGTACGGCACCGGCGAGCAGAATGCCGTTCTCCGTCTCAATGGTCGCCGTAGGCCCCCCTGGCACGAGCATGTCGACGACGGGAGGTGCGGGTATGTCGAAGCGCCCCGCCCCTGCCGCCAATCGGGAGGAGGGTCCGCGCGTCCAGAGCACCGCTGGGATGCCCGTGACCTGCTCAAAATTGAGAATGACGTGAGCGAGTTCTGTCACGTACGATGGAGGGTGAGCCGCACGACGTTTCCGCCGTCCGAAAAGCGCTCAACCCGATCCATCAATTGCCGCATAAGGAAGAGTCCGCGACCGTCTTCGCGCTCCACCTGTTCGGGGCCTGTGGGATCCAGCGTGCACGCCTCAAGGTCAAAGCCACCTCCTTCGTCAGCAACCTCCAGTACGAGGGCCACCTCATCCAGCGACGCACGCAGGCGCACACTTTTCGAGGGATCCTTCGAATTTCCGTAGAGAATTGCGTTCGAAAGTGCTTCGCTCAGCGCAACTGGCACCGAGAGATTGCACACACGGGAAGGCAGTGACCTCTTCGCACACCCACGCGAGACGATGCTGACGACGCGCTCGATATAGCGCACGTCGCTGGGAAATGAGACATCGAACGGAAAGGAGTCCATTCCGCCGAGTACATCCGCCACCGTCAGAGGGAAGGATTCGGTCATTGCACCTGAACAACGCGCCGCTGGCGTGTGTCGTCACACTCCCGCAGCCCCGGGGCAAACTCCAAGTCGCCCCACTTCGTCGCCACCTCGCCTTCCTCGGTCGTCAGAGGTCGGCGAGCGCGTCCTCACGGGACGCGACGATGTTGAACAACGTGTCCAGCTTGGTGAGCTCAAAAAGGGTCCGCAAATCCTCGTTGAGGCCCGCCAGACGCAGCTCTCCGCCGGCTTCCCTGATCTTCTTGGACAGGGAGACAAGCACGCCAAGACCGGACGAGTCGATGTAGCCGGTCTGCGTGAAATCGATGAGGAACTTTCGATCCCCTCGCTCCAGCTCATCGAGCACGAGCTGCTTGAGCTCCTGGCGATTGCCCACAATAAGCTGCCCTTCGACCTCGACCACACAGGCATTTCCCGACTTACGAATTCTGAATCCCATGCTGCGCTCCTGAAATGACGCCTTTCACTCTGCCCACCCCAGCTACACGGCTTGCAGCGCGGTGACGGCGGCGACAGAGATAATGTCGTCTGTCGAGGCCCCACGTGACAAGTCGTTGCACGGTCGACTGAGTCCCTGAAGGATCGGCCCGATGGCGGTGGCCCCGGCGAGCCGCTCAGTAATCTTGTACGCGATGTTCCCCGCGTCGAGCGACGGAAACACCAGCACATTCGCACGGCCCGCCACCTTGCTGAGAGGGGCCTTTTTCGCGGCGATGGATTGAATCAACGCCGCGTCTCCCTGAAGTTCACCGTCGCACACCACCTCGGGGGCACGCTCGCGCGTCAGACGGACCGCTTCACGCACCCTGGTCACTGATCGCCCTTCGGCGCTCGCCGCGGTCGAGTACGACAAGAAGGCAACCACAGGCTCATCGCCAACGATCCGCGCGCGATCGCGAGCGGCAGAAATGGCGATGTCAGCAAGCTGCGATTCGGTGGGGGCCGGCACGACCGCACAGTCGGTGTAGGTAAGCACCTCCGCCTCGCCGCTCCGAAACGGCGGACAAATCATGTAGAACGCACTGGATACGGTCTCGCAGCCGCCGCGTGGTTCCACGAGCCATATCGCTGCTCTCAGCACATCGGCGGTGGTGTGTACTGCACCTGCAACACATCCGTCCACCACTCCCATGGCCACAAGGCCTGCGGCAAAAAAGAGCGGGACCATCGCCTGATGTGTAGCATCGTCGCTCGACAGCCCTTTGGCTGACCGCTTGCTGAACAATCGCAGCGCTATGTCCAGATGGCGCACGTCATGATGGGGATCGATCGTTTCCACCCCGAGTGCGCGCACGTCCGCATGCGTGTCCGGGCGCGATCCATCAAGCAATGCCACGGGGACGACAATGCGCTCGCGGTGCAACGCAGCGATGGCTTGTCTGACCCGGGGATCCGCCGTTTCGGGAAACACGATGCGACGCGGCCTGGCGCGGGCGCGTTCACGCACGCCCACAACAAACGGAGACAACGTGGTCACTGCTCTGCCGCAAAGCGCTTACGCAACGCCTCCGCGACGCGTGGGTGAACCAGGTCGGTCAGGTCACCGCCGAAGCGCGCCACCTGACGGACCATACTCGCTGAAATATAGGTGGTCTCGAGACTGGGAACCATGAACACCGTTTCGATGCCGGCGGCCAGATGCCGATTCATCAGTGCCATTTGATACTCATACTCGAAATCGCTCTGCGCCCGCAGCCCGCGAATGAGTAAACGCGCTCCTGCCTGCGCTGCAAAATCCACCAACAACCCGTGAAAGCGCACGACCTCGACGCGAGGTTCGTCCGCCAGAGTCTCCCGAATAAGCTGGACCCGTTCGTCGTCTGTGAACAACGGCGTCTTCGTGACGTTCGTGGCCACCGCGACAATCAGCCGATCGACGTATCCGAGCGACCGTCGGATCAGATCCTCGTGTCCCTTCGTAATGGGATCGAATGAACCAGCGTAAATAGCGAGTCTGTTCACGGGTAATTTGTCGGGATGTCCTGAAGAATGTGGCGTAACGCTCCGGAGTGGCGGCCTGTAAATCGCATCGGGCAGATCGACCGCCGTGGTGCACCGGAACCGTACGAAACATCTGAATGGTTGCCGAGCGCGTCACACGGCACGGCGACAATTTACCCCTCGATTGAGTCTTTGCTACTCCGCCCGGTAAATCGTGACTGCCGTGCCACCGTACGTACGGGTCTCGCCACCGTTGTTCAGGTCGGCGGGGAGTGTTTCATGGACGTCATGCTCCACGCTGAGAATCCTGGCGAAAGGGTTCGCGAGCCACAGCGAGACAATCCGGGGGGCCAGACCGAGGTTGTACGGAGGATCCGCGAACGCCAGAGCCCAGGTGGCGCGGTCGCACTTTTCCGCGAAGCGCAGGGCATCTGCACGATGCACCGTGATCCGGGAGGTTGCGCCTAACGTGTCGGCGTTCTCATGAATGGCCCGCACGCCGGCGCTCGTGAGCTCGACAAAATCACAATGGACCGCTCCTCGGGACAGCGCTTCGAATCCAAGCGCGCCGGAGCCTGCGAAAAAGTCCACCACACGCGCGCCCGGAACGTTGTGCTGCAAAATGCTCATCCATGCTTCCCGCGCCCGATCGCCGGTCGGTCGAACCCGGTTATCGCGGGGCGCCTTGATGGTGCGACCGCGCCACGCACCCGCGATAATCCGCACGTCAGATTCGAACGTCTGTTAATCTGGCCACGAGCTTGCTGGTTCCGCGATAGCTGTCGCGGTCCAGCTTGAACGCAACGTCGATGGTGTCCCCCGCGCCGAACTCACCGAGGCGGTCAGACATTCCCCAGCCCAACGCCTCGAGCGGTCCGTTGCTTGATTGCAGCCAGCACTTGAGGCCATTCTTGCCCACGGCGCGTGGCGCTCCCGCCACCCGGGCCCCCCTGACAGCCAGCTGCGGTGCCGGATTCCCCATGCCGAACGGTTCAAAATGCCGCAGCAGCGATTCAAGATCACTGGTAACGTCGTCTGCGGACAGCTCAATGTCGATCCGTATGACGGGGATCAGATCATCCGCCGTCAAACGTTCATGTGCGATTGTGTTGAACCGTTCCTGAAACTCCGGCATCCGGGACTCCTGAATGGTGATACCTGCCGCCGCTTTGTGCCCCCCGAAGCGTTCAAAGAGGTCGCTGCACGCCGAGAGTCCGGCATGCAAATCGAAGGCAGGGATCGAGCGTCCGGAGCCCTTCCCTATCCCCTCGTCGAACGCCACCATGACCACGGGGCGACACAGCTCCTCCACCATCCGGGATGCCACAATGCCAATGACCCCCGGATGCCATCCTGGCGCCCCCAGAGCCACTCCCCACGTGTCGGTCAGATCCAGCGGAGCCGCGAGCGCACGGGCCGCTTCGAGCGTCGTCAGTTCAATTTCCTGCCTGGCCCGATTCATCTCCTCCAGTTCCCGGGCAATGCGGCGACATTCCGCAGGATCGTCACTCAGCAGCAAATCGATTCCACGCAGCGCGTGTCCAACCCGCCCGGCTGCATTAAGCCGTGGACCGAGTGTGAACCCGAGCCGTCCGGCATTCAGCTGCGCCGGGAGGAGTGACGCCGCTTCCATAAGCGCCCGCAATCCCGGATTCGGCGAATCCGCCATGAGGCGCAAGCCGTATCGCACCAGCGTGCGGTTTTCACCGCGCAGCGGCGCGACATCCGCAACGGTTGCCAGCGCGACAAGATCCAGAAGGCGCAGCGCGACGTTTTCGCTTGCACCGTGTACGGCGAGGAGCGCTTGCGACAGCTTGAATGCCACTCCTGCGGCGCACAAATCCTTGTCCGGATACGCACAGCCATCCTGACGGGGGTTCAGCACGGCGACACACTCGGGAACGGCACTGCCCGGCAGATGATGGTCGGACACGATCACATCAACCCCGAGACCATTCAGCCGCGCGATCGCCGCGTGGGCGCTGGTGCCGCAATCGCATGTGAGCACCAATCGTGCACCGGCCTGTACCGCCGCATCCACCCCGGCGTCCGTCAGGTCGTATCCGTCCGTCATGCGATGTGGCGCGAAGGGCACGGCGGTCGCGCCGAGATGCCGCAGCACCTTGACCATGATGGTTGTACTGCACATCCCGTCCACGTCGTAGTCGCCGTGGACGAGGATGGTTTCCTTGTTCCGGATGGCAGCTGACAATCGTTCAACTGCACGATCCATCCCCTTGAACAGCATGGGATCGGCGAGGTGCTCGAGTCTCGGCCGCAGGTATAACTTTGCGTCCTCCGGCGCCTGATATCCGCGCGCGCCGAGGAGGGAACACACGAGATGTGGCAGTCGCAGCTCCCTTTCCAACCGGGCGACAATTTCCGGGTCAGGAGCCGGTGGCGTCCACCATCGGCGTGCAATTCGCGGTCGTGCGGCAGGAGCAGTCATGACCGCATTCTAACCGATAGGTGGCCGCGGATTGAAGCCGTGTTACTCGGCGTACATCAATACGCCGCACTCCTCGCAAAACTCGCACGCTCCGGTGGTTCCCATCGAGCTCCGTCGCTGCACGGGAATCGCCGTGTTGCACGCCCCGCATGCCCCACCGTCGAGTGGAAAGACGCTGCGTGAGCGACGGCGTGCTCTGATGCGGTCGTACTTCGAGAGCAGGACACGCGGCACGTCCGCCGCTTTGGCGTCGCGAGCAACCCGTGCCACCTTCATCTCGGCGTCGAGCGCCTTCGTTTCGCCAGCGATTTCTTCGCGCAGTGACGCCTGTTGCTCGTCGAGCTCGGCGATTCTCGCCTGCTGTTCACTCAGCGCCTGACGCGCGTTGGTGACGCGATTGCTCAGGTCCCGCACCTCTCCTTCGAGTTCGACCAGCACCTTCCGCCCCATCTCGACCTGCGCCACGGCGGCGGTCGCTTCACGCATGCGTTTGACTTGATCAAGCTGTGCCATGTTGTGGTCGTGCCGGATCTTATGCTCAGCCAACCGATGCGCCACTTCATGTTGCTTGCGCTCATCGACCTCAATAGACCCCTGCAGCTGCCGCATGGCTCGCTGTGCCTTCTCGCGCGCGGCGTCGAGCGCCTGGAGGCGTGGAGCCACCGCGTCCATCCGCGACTGGATGCCTTCGAGCACTTCATCTTCTTCCTGCAAAGCCAACAACGCGGTCACTTCGGGATGCACGGCGTCTCCTCTGGACTCAGGTTAATAAACTACTGCTGCTGAATGCTGTTGCGAAGTCGATTGATCTCCTGCTGGTTCGACATTTTTTCCGTTACCAATCGATCCTTCTCTTCGCCCGACGCCATAGGGGCGAGGCGATCAATCTCGTGGTTCCTCACCTCGAGCTCACGGAGCTGGAGCCGCACGAGGCTGTCTTCCACCGTTCGTTCGAAGTGGAGTACCGCGTCCGGCTCACTCAGGATTTCCTGAAGCAATTCGACGGTCTCCGGTGGCAGATGCTCGGCCAATTCCTCCGCCGTGGCATCTGAGCCCCGTTCCAACAATGTAGCAAATATCTGCCGGAAGCGAGGGTCGTGGAAGCTCTCCGGCCCAATCCGCTCCGCGATCCGCTCCACCATCGCACGCAGTCCAAGCATGCTGCGCACCAGTTCGCGCTCGGCGGACCACCCGGGACCCTTTCGAAAACGACGGGGTCGGGGCGCGGCCGGTGCCTCGTCGGGATCCAACGACCTTCGTGGTGGTGGTTCGGGAGCACGTGGCGGTTGAAGGACCCTCCCGTTCCGCGCCGGGGACGCCACTTCGGACTCCAGCACCCGCCGGTCAACACCAGACACCTCTGCGGCGCGGCTGAAGTACAGTTCCCGTGTGAGCGCGTCGCTGGTGGCCCGCAACGTGGGCAGGAGATGATCAATCGCTTTGCGCCGTCGAATGAGATCGCTGAACCACCCCCCGCGCTCGAGGATCTGAATCTTGCGCTCGAACACGTCCATCGACGCATTCACGTGCTGCTCAAGTCCGTCGCGACCATGGCGACGCACGAAGGTGTCCGGATCCTCACCCTCGGGGATCGAGACCACACGCACCGACGCCCCTACGGAGAGCAGCGCATCGCCTGAACGAAACGTGGCCTTGAGGCCGGCGGCGTCAGAGTCGTACATGAGGAACACATTCTTCGTGTAGCGCACGATAAGCTGCGCTTGTTCAGCTGTGAGCGCGGTTCCCATCGGTGCCACCACGTGTTCGACGCCGGCTCCGACCATGCGCAGCACATCAAAGTAGCCTTCCACAACAATCAACCGATCGTCTCGCCGCGCGGCGTGTCGTGCGGCATGGAGGTGATAGAGGGTTTGCCCTTTGGCGAACACCGTCGATTCTGCGCTGTTGAGGTATTTGGGTTCACCGGGACCCAGCAGACGACCACCAAACGCCACGCAGTGACCCGAGGCATCGTAGATGGGAAATGTCAGTCGTTGCCGGAACCGCGGGCGCGGCTCCTGTTCTTCAGACTGCTTAATAAGCAACCCGGCTCCCAGCATCGCCTCGTCGGTGATCCCCATGCCCAGGAGATGCGCCCGCATGAGCCCGATCTCACGTGGAGCAAACCCCATGGCGAACTGTTCGGCCAGTTCGCGCGGCACGTCACGCTGTGCGAGGTATTCGCGCGCGGCACGACCAGCGGGATCGTTCCACAACATCCGGGCGAAGTATTCAGCCGCAGCGGCGCCCGCTTCCCAAAGCGCACTCCGGGGGTCCGGCCCGTCATTCCGTTTGGTGATTTCATGCAGCTCAATGCCGGATCGACCGGCCACAAGACGCACCGCCTCCGGCCATTCCATGCCGAGTCGCTTCTGGAGGAAACTGAAGATGTCGCCCCCTTCATGACACACGAAACAGTAGTACATACGCTTCGACGGTGAGACAGAAAAATTGCGATGGGTGCCCTGGTGAAACGGGCATGGCCCCCGAAAATCCGTCCCCTGCTTCTTGAGGTCTACGTAATCGCCGATGATCCCGACGATGTCTGCCGAATCGCGGACCAGCTCCACTTCTGCGTCGGGGATCACAGTTCAACCACCGTCACACCGGCGCCTCCTTCGTTCCATGCGCCAAGGCGAAAGCCCCGGATACGCGTGTCCTTTTGCAAAACCTCGCCCACGCGCTCGCGCAGCGCCCCGGTTCCCTTCCCGTGGATCACACGCAGTTCCTTGTGTTCAGCGCGGATGGCATCGTCAACAGATCGCAGCAGGAAATCATCTATCTCCGTGACACGCATCCCACGCAGATCAATCTCCCAGGGGGCCGACACGTCCGGCACGTCACCCAGGAGGGGAACCTTTTCAGTCTTCACCTGTGATGCGTCCACCGCTCTGAGCTCGGCAGACTGATACGTCAGCTTAATGGCACCTAACGCCACGACGATGCCACCGTCGCGGATTTCTATCACCGTGCCCTGACGTCCGTTCAGCGATAGCACTTCCACCCGGTCGCCGACGCCAATAGCCTGTGCCCCGGCGAACGGCGTGGGCTGGCGACGCCTGACATTTGACTCCTCGCGATCGAGCTGTTCCAGACGTTCGCCGGCCTTGACCGCCAGCTGTTCTACGCGTTGACGCGCCTCCCGTGCGAACGCTTCTCTCGCCTCCTGATCCGTTGATTTCAGCTGCTGAATGGTGGCTTCGACCGTCTTGCGGGCCTCGAGCAGGTAGCGCCGCGCATCCTTGCGCGCTTCCCGTTCCACAGCACGTTCGCGCTCGCGCAGTTTTTGCTCCCGCTCAACCAGCGCCGCCGCC
>JBGTBX010000237.1:0-2767 GCA_041749115.1 Gemmatimonadaceae bacterium | reverse complement strand
GCGATGGACCGTCAGGTGGGCGGTGCCGCGGTTCAGGGCGCGGTTGACGATTGTGCAGCCGAACGCAGTGGGTGAGATGTCGACCACGCGTGCTCTGAAATCGTCAAGGGAATCGAGTTCCGACGAAGCCTCCTTGAAATATCCCTTGATCTCCTCAAAGGTCCGCTCGCGGAACTCGCTTCTATCGATGTCGTCGAAGTCGCGCTTCGCTCGATATCGGCTGGCGGTCGCGGGTGGCCGAGATACCGAGGCAGACGCGGCATCTTTGGCCTGTGCTTCCGAACCAACTTGGCGGTCCTCTTGGATCGCCCGCCTGATCTCTTGGACGACGTTCAGCCATGCACTATTCGCATTGGTCCACTCCGCGACGGGCTTGCCGTCGCGGGGAAGTACCTTGATGGCGCGTAGCGGCGTCGACTGCCAGTCGCAGGGTTCGACGATGATGCCGATGACGCGGGCCTCGCCAGCCTTTTGCCTCTCCAACGCCCGAGCCATTTCCCGCTCAACACAGTAGTCGGAGTTAAGAAAGTCCGGCGTGATGATCAGCAAGAAGAGGGAGCTGGACTCTAGCCTATCGGCTATCCGGCCGTCCAAATCGTCGCCAGCGAGAATGTCGCGGTCGAACCACTCGCGGATCAGACCGTCACGCCGCAGGACTGCGAGATGCACATGAAGGCGCTCCAACGCCGAGGTATCGTGATGCGAGTACGAAATGAAGGCGTCCAAAACGGCCTCGTTGCTAACTACATTATCGGATCATACCGGGAACAATTGAAATCCGCAATGGTGCTCCCGATCCCGGAGTAATCTCGGCCTTCGCGCTGAGGGGATAGGGAAAGTCGCCCTCGCAGTCTTCTTGGGTGCACAGCCGCGTAAAACGCTGTGGAAGCGGCAGCAGCGAACGACAGTTACGGAAAAAGCAACCGATTAGCAGCGACGGCTTACGCCGTGGGTTTTCTCAGAATCATGCCTACGAGTCCCGTGCGCGCGAGTATGGCCGTCACGCCGCGAACCATGAAGACGCGCAAGCCGAGATTGAAGGAGAGGGGAATGACTGGGAACAAGCTCATCCGAACCTGTTCGGACTGCCGCGGTTCGGGGCGGTGGTTCGACATGCCGCCGGAAACGCGCAGGATCGGCTACGGCGAGATGGGACCATCAGACTGCACGACCTGCGACGGTTGGGGTCTACTGCCGACCGAGGAGGGGAGGCTGGTCTTCGACATGATCGTAGCGATGCGACAGTCACCCAAGTGGCGATGATCTCGTGACGCACCATTGCTGCGGTCTGCTACACCGGTAGTTGTCGGCAAGTCAGACCCCGTGGCGGCGGATGAAGGCGAGTAGCCTCTGCCCGTCCTCCGTCGCCTTCGTGCCACGGCCGTTGCAGTCGTTGCAGCTGCCGCCGGAATGAATGGTGTTGCCGACCCGTCGGGCTGGGATTTGACCATCGCCCGAGCAAGCAGGGCACACCTCTTCAAGGACGGGAAGTCCGCCGCTTCCATCCGCGATAACTCCATGTGGCATCTAAGCCTCCTCCAGCGCGTACTCATGTCAAGTTCGTCCGTGTTCAGCTGCCGCAATATTCGGATGCGAAAGCCGAAAGGCTCCACACCTCATGCCTTCGAGCCGCGAACTCGAAGTGACGTTCGGCGCGCGGGAGGCCTGCCTGGAGTCTTTGATGGTGGTTTGCGCGTAGGTGTAGGCGATGGCTTCACGGCTTTAATCTTGGATTTGCCTAGCGTTCCAGAGAGCTTTGCCGGGGACGCCAGCTCCCGACGCACGGTCGCGATCACGTCGCCTATTCCCTTGGCGGCGTCCACATATGCTGCGTCGTGGCTTGACCAACGTTCCGGAGGCACTCCATCCCTGGGAAGGAGCTTGAACCCAGCCGCCGGCGTTTGCTTCCATCCACACGGCTTCACTACCACCGCGACTACCCGAATAAGCTTGCGCGCGCGACGTCCCATCGCGCGCTTATATTCGATGTTCCAACAGTAGTTACTGTCGAGGTAGGAGGGGCTGAACAGCGCTACAAAGATGTGCGCTCGCCGCAGTTCGCGGGCGATCTCAGTCCCCATCGTCGCGCCCGGCTCAATGTTCTCGTCGTACCAGACGGTGACGCCATCACGCCGCCAAGGCGCGAGGTGCGTATGCAGTTTTTGCTGCGCGCCTGCGTCCCTGTGCGAGTAGGAGACGAAGATGCGGATCTCCGGTTTGCCGGAGGGCGGCTTGCCGGTAGGTGCCCCGGTTGCCGCTCGTCGCGCGGTTGCAGGCTTTGGCTTCGGGGTCTTCGAGACCTTTCTGGTTCGTTCAGTCATCGCGGCGTTATACAGCGAAGTCGGGAACGGCATAGTGCAGGACATCTTGGCGGCGACCGCGGCAACGTCCGCTGAACTTCCGCAAGCGAAAGGAAGCCTTCTCGAACCTATGCGTCATCCGTCGAGCTTGGCAGACGAAAGCGAGATCGGCAGTTTTGTGGTGTTACTTTGTGGCATAGGAACGGTGCATGATCTGAAAAATCGGTGGGGGCTTACCCCCAAAGGACAAGCTTCATGTGCCGTTCGAAAATGCCTTGCATCTGCGGCCCACGGTGTACAGTGCGCGTGCTGCATACATCCTTCGGTTCGACGGACTAGAAGACAGTGTCAAGGCTTCTCGCTCGGTAACCGCGCGCATTAGACGGCTCACAATCGGCTGGATCTTTAGCGAGGCCCTGTGGGCTTCAAGCGGCCGCCGTCTCGGAAGCGGACAGGCAACTGACGGC
>JBGTBX010000236.1:0-6035 GCA_041749115.1 Gemmatimonadaceae bacterium | reverse complement strand
CCGCCGACGGGCCGGAGAAGGCGCTGGCGATCTCGCGCGCGCATCCGGCGGCCATCGACCTCCTGCTCACCGACGTGATGATGCCGGCGATGAGCGGGCCCGACCTCGCACGCGTGATCGCGGCCGAGCGACCCAACGCGCGGTTGCTCTTCATGTCCGGGTTCAGCGCGGACCTGATCGCCAATGACGGGCTGCTCGATGTCGACACGCAGTTCCTGGGGAAGCCGTTCACCCTTGCTGATCTCTGCTCGCGGGTGCGGACGTTGCTTGACACGCCCCAGACCGCCTAGGCTTCGCGCGGCCTCCTGCCCGCCTTTATCGCAGTTCGCCGGAAGTCAGCTGCTGGCGCGGTGGCACCACGGTGGCGATGTAGATCACTTCTTCCGTCACCCGGTACCCCACGCGATACCCAGCCACGACAAGCTGACGATACGCGGGGTCTTCTGGCAGCAGCGGCGCGCGGTACGGAAACCGGGCCAGACCATCCGACGCGGCGATCAGCTCATCACAGAATGTCCCGGCCCGGAGTGGGGCATCCTGAGCGATGAAGTCGTGGATCTCGCCGAGTCGATCGCGCGCCCGCTAGGTCCACTCGACCCTCACCGCTTGCGGCGCGCCTTCGCGGTCTTCCCGACTTTCGCGGTCCTTCCGCCGCCCCGTGTCGCGAGGAATGCGCGAACCTCGGTCGAACTGTGCAATCGACCGGCGCCGATGTCTGCCTCCGCGTACCGCAGGTCGCGCAGCAGGTCTCGTTCCGCCACCAGATCGTTGTAGTCGCGCCGCGAGAGCATCACCACGGCGTCCTCGTCGCCCGGCGTGACGAGATACTGCTCCTTGCCACATGCCACTTCACGCACCACGGCATACAGCTTCGCGCGCAACTCGGTGAGGCTGATCGGTTTGGCAGCATGGCACGACCTCTTAAGTGATACGTACGTTCTGACGTACGCTTACGTATGCCTGCGGTCAAGGTGGCGCGATGGGCTCGAGGACGGCCGGATGCGCGGCTGCGCATCCAGCCGAACCCATTGCCCCTCAAGGATTCACGCGCAGGGTCCGAACATTGATCTCGACCTCGATGGACCGGCCGCTGCCGAACGGTCTCACCTCAGACATAGCTGCTGCTCTCCCGAGTGCCTTGAGAAATCTCGCTGCCCGACTGGTTGGTCCGTGTTTCGCTCGCGCTGCCTCCGTCGCCCTACTGACAATGGCTCCGACATCAACCGGGAAGTCAACACTGCTGCCGGATAGCAGCTGAGCCGCGGCGAACGCCTGCTCCAGATCAGCGGCGGTTGCCTGCGCCGTGTCGATCACGATGGTTGCGGCCACACCTGCGTCGTGGCTCCGAGTCACCGTCACGGAACGACCGTTGGGCAGTGAACCAGTGCCAATGAGACGCAGCCGCAGCCTGTTCGCAGCTGCCTGGTTCGACGCGACGGTGGACATCATGACCTGGCCGTCACAGACATACCTCCAATCTCCCAGCCACATCCATTTCCCGTCCGGCCAATAGCCGAAGTCCCGTTCCCAATGACAATCCGGTTCAGGCGTCTTCAGCGGAGATTCCGACCCCCCTCCTGAACCAGGGGGCGTTGTCAACGGTACGCAGGAACGGGCCACCGTGGTACTGGTGTCTGGCGGCGTGCATGCCCCCGTCACCGTGAGAGTAGCGGAGCCCGAACCGCCGTCCTTGCAATTCGCGGTGATCGTGACTGTACCCGGGGACAGCCCCATGGCACCCCAGATGCCTGGGCCGTATTCCGTGACCGACGCAATTTCCGTGTTGCTGCTCGTCACCCAGTACGCACAGCCCCCGCTCGGCAGGCGACCGACCGTGATGTTCGCAATGGAACCGACTGTGATCGCACTCGCACTGAGCGACACGGTGAGGTACTTGCGATAACACACACTGTGATCACGCGACGACTTCTGCGCGGCCACCTCACCGACGCCGCGAATCCTCAACTTGATGCGATGGTTCGTCTCCCCGATGATCTCGTGATCGCCACTCTGGCAGTTTGGATCCGGGGGCGAAAAAGTGTAGTTGGCGGTGTGGACCGGCACCATGAACAAGCTGCTCGTGGTCCGGGGCGCCCCCAGTGGCGTGCCGTTATCAGTTATGTCCGTCGAGGTACTGTGCTTGAAAATCGTCGATGCCCACTGATAGACAGTCCCCGAGCCACGATGATCGATTGTTGAATAGTACAAGAGGAAACAACCTTCCAAACTCCAGTTCAGGAAACATGCTGGAGCTTCTACTTCCTCCTCACCACCCTGCATCGCCGCGTCAAGCGGCGAGCCCCTGATTGTTCCAGATGCGAGTTCCGCCAGCAATCCTTGCATGGACGCCAGTTGTGCCTCTGCCCGCTGACGCCGTTCATTAATGAGGGTGGTATCGGTGCCGCGACTGCGCAGTTGATCGAGGCCGCCATCGGTTGCGAGCAACGACTTGAGGGCGCTGATCTGTTCCTGCACATAGGCGTACTCGGCACGCGTATCGGAGCGTGGAACACCTTCTTCTGAAACCGCTGGCACAGCGACGGGATCCCGGCCGCATGCAGTGATCACGCATGAGAACAGGAACGCCAGTGCGGATACCAGAAGTTGCGGCGATCTGGGCATAGTCAGATTCCCCCTGGTGAATGTTGGCTTCAACCGATTGCGGCATTTGCCCCAACGATCTCAGCTCGCACAATCCGCTCTTTTACCGGTTGTGCGTGGTCGAGCAGGTTGCTCGAGAGACCAGTACCGCTCGAGCAGGGGCAGCAGGGTCCGGCTGGATGGCCAGGACGACTGCGACAGATCGCATGGCACTGCCGATTGCTGCGAATACCGCTATCTCATCTGGGGGACGAAGGGAATTCAGCGACGCCTCCCCCTTGTGGTTGATGGTGCCCACGAACGTTCGAGGGCGTAGCGAGAACGTCTCAACGAGAACGGCGAGACTATCGCACGCTTCCGTGACCGCGACGGTCGAGGCGCCCGGCGGGAGTGCAACAGCGGCAACGGGCGCTGGCCTGAGACGGCTATCGAGTCGGACGATTCGCAGCGTATCGCGCCCAAATTGACGCGGCGGTGATTCTGCCCAGGCCAGATACAGCGACGCGCCGCGCCGAATCAAATGCAGACTGCTGGCCTGCCGTCCGCCAAGCCTCTGAATGACAGCGGTCGCCGTCCACTCGGTCCCGCCGTTCGGGGAAAGAGCGAGGGTAACGCCCGTCGTATCGGAAGGGTCGAAACTCGCTTCGGTGAAGGCGAGGAAGATGGAATCGCCGATGGCCTCGACTGCTGCTTGATGACGCCGTTTGGCTGGCGTGCGATTGGCCCGCCACCCGGCGGAACTCCCTATCACGTGCTCAATGCCCGCGACGCTGTCACGCACGGTCCAGGCGACCAGGTGTACCCGGCCCACGGCGTCGACCGCGACATTCCCTCCGCCCCTCGGCCATTCAATCCAGTCAGCTTCGAGCACCTGCCGCGGCACCGACCAGCGGGCGTTCGCGAACACCGAATGCCACAACGTGGTCATCGGAGCGCTGTCCCAGGACGAGATGCTCTGCTGCGTCGAATCGAATTCCGCCCAGATCAGATGCACGTCCCCATCTGGCGCGGCGGCTATCTTCGGGTACACGAACTGAAAGTCACCAGGGGGAGCGGGGAGAGGCCCGCCGGGGATCCGTGCGAGATAGATTGGCCGCGCGCCCACTTCGGTCCCGTCGATCGGGTAGATGTTCGCGGCGATGTAGATCGTGTCGTGCACTGCCGTCATGATCGGCCAGCGATGGAGCCGATTCGGCGGCATTTGAGGGAGATCAATCGGGGCGCTCCACTCCGACGGACTTGCGAGCGGCAATGTTTGCGCTCTACAACCGCTGGCGAGCAAGAGTGACAGGGCGCCAAGCAGGCGTATGTCGACATGCATGAGTGTTTGCGCGGATAGGTGTCCCGCCGGCCAGAATGGGGGGCGGTTGCCGGCGATCATGTTGCCCACAGGCTAGGTGTATTAGCCCGCGTCATTTCCGCGTCATCGCGGGCCATCTCCGCGTCATCGCGGGGCTTCACTGCGGCACAGGGGCATCACTGTGACACAGGGCATCACCGCGTCTTCGCGGGCAGCGAGAAGGTGTAACCGGGGTATGTGGTATGCAACCCCGAATAGGCGCGAAACCAGTTAGAGGAGGTTAAGCAAGCCTTTCATTACTATCTGTCACTCCGACCGGTAACCCAGCCGAGTCGCACGCGCAGTTGCTCCGGCGTGGGATTCGGCATCTCCACGATGCGCCAGGGCCCATGCGCCGAGCGAATCAGCTCCAGCCCCGCCCAGCCGAGCGCGTCGTCGTAGTTCATGTCGTCCGTGCCGTCCACGTGGCGCGTGAACCAGTCGGCCATGTTCATCCCCGCTGCCTCGCTCACCACGCGCTCCACGTCGTCCTCCGTGTAACCCCTGCCCTGGAGATAGTACGTGGCCTTCGGCGCGTTCCACGTGCGCGTCTTCAGCAGGTTGAAGGCGTCGTTCAGGGAGCGCGCGTTGCTCGACCGATACCGGATGAACAGGTCGAGATACGCCGCGAGCCCGGCGCCCTTGGTGTAGTAGCTGAAGAATGTCTCACCACGGTTGGTGGGCTGCGCCTGGGGCGTGCCGTCCCAGAATGGCGCGTGGAACGACGACATGCGCGCCGAGACCTCCTTGCGGCCGGGCGCGGTGAGGTTCTGCTGGATGAGCGCCGCCATGCGGTCATAGAAGGCCGGCGTGTCCTCGATGCCGCCCCGACGCAGCGTCACCATGCCGTAGTACGTGGTCCAGCCCTCCGCGACCCACAGCGACGGCTGGTACTGCTCCCGGGTGTAGTCGAACGGGCCGAGCGCCACGGGGCGCACACGCTTCACGTTCCACACATGGAAGTATTCGTGCGACGCCGTGGTGATGCCGGGAAGGATTCGGGTCGTGTCGTCCCACGGACGGGGGTTGGAGATCTGCGTGGAGTAGAGGTGCTCCATGCCGTCGCCCCCCGGAAAGCCGATGTTGAACAGGAAGGTGAACTGCTCCAGCGGCGGCGGCCCGAAGACCGAGTTCTGGTAGCGGACGATGTTCTCGATGTCGCGCACGAAACGCACCCGGGTGCTGTCGGACACCGGTCCATTGTGGTGCACCATGATCCGGTAGTAGCGATTGTCCACCACGAAGGTGTCCAGCAGCAATGATCCGGCGGGCGCCACCTCCGTGGGCGTGTCCACCATCTGGTCGTAATTCGGGAAGTTGAAGAACCGCTGCCCCGGACGGGTGACTTCCCCGTTGATGATGATCCAGTTCTCGGGCGGCAGGATGGACAGCGTCACGGAGTCCTGCTTGTGGCCCTCCACGTACATGAAGAGCGACGGCCCGTTCCAGTTGGCATGGAGCGTGTCCAGCACCGAGAACGTTCCCGACAGCGGCGCGTTCGCGAACACGCGGTAGCTCACGCGCATGCTGCGCGCGCTTCCCGGAAACACGCGCCAGGTGGAGCCACTCGTCTTGTCCCAACGCATGGGCTTGCCATCACTCGCGAGCGCGGTGAACTCCTGCACGTTCTTGGCAAAGTCCATCTTGCCGTAGCGACCGGGCGACCACACGGGAAGCTGGAGCTGCACCGGTGTTCCGGCGAACCCGCTGATGAACATGGAAATCGAATACAGGTGCGACGCAGGGTCCGGCATCGCAATGGTGTATTCGATGCGGTAGCGCTGAGCGCCCAGGGGAACGGCACCCAGCAGGGCGAGGACGGCCAGCCGGCGCGCGAGTCTCTGCATGCCGTGAATGTAACGCGCGCTCCCGGTCGTATTGCGCGCAAACGCCACCTCACACTCTCTTTAGCTGATGCGCATTCGATCCACGCTCGCCGGACTCTGCATCGCCGTGGGCTGTGACTCGACCGGGCCCACACCGGCGGTTCCCCTCACCAGCCGGCTGATGGCGAGCGAGCATGCCGCCTGCGCGATCGACTCGACGGGGGCGGTGTTCTGCTGGGGGACGAACACCAACTTCTTCGAGTTCGGCG
>JBGTBX010000235.1:0-5437 GCA_041749115.1 Gemmatimonadaceae bacterium | reverse complement strand
GCGGAGCCGTGAATTAATGGCCGAGCGAAAATCCATGCTGGGTGCGTTGCGCTCACTAGGTGCGCAGCCATGAGTCCCCTCTCATTCCGCGAGCGCCGCGAACTGGTAGCAATCCGCCGCCTACGCAGGCACCACAGAGACGACGCGCCGCTGTTGTGGCGGACGGACTCGCAACCGCTACACCACGAGCGGATGTCCACATGGGCCGCTCGCTGGTATGCGATTTACAACCCCCGGCGATCCGACCGCCGTCTGCGCGCTTTCCCCGGCGCGCAGAGTTCAGAACCCGGCGCGCGCCCGGGTGTCGGAAGCGCGCGCTGATTCAGCAACGAGGATTCGCCATGAACGAAGACAACTTTCCATGGGAAGACCCATTCGATCACGCCTGCAAAGAGGCGGCCAGCAAGATTGTTAACGGTGAGCCACTGGAGCGCGCAGATTGGGACGTTCTAAGCGCCAGGGTCGCGGCGGAATTGCAGGATCACGACTTCACACACAACCCATTCTAGGAGCACCACATGATTGCATCAGACAACGGCGGCGGGACTGAATTTGAACAGGCCCCAATCGGCGCCCACATGGCACGCTGCATCAAGCTCATCGACATTGGCACCCATCACGGGGAATACGAAGGCGTCCCCAACGTGCGCCACCAGATCATCATTGGCTGGGAACTGCCAGGGGAACTTATCTCGGACGGCGAATACGCGGGCCAGCCGTTCACCGTGTCGGAGTTCTACACACTCTCGCTCGGTGAGAAGTCCAAGCTGCGGCCCATGCTGGAAAGCTGGCGCGGCAAGCCGTTTAGCGAAGACGAGTTGCGCGGGTTCGACCTGAAAAACCTGCTGGGGAAACCCTGCATGGTGCAAGTCGGGCGCAACAAAAAGGACCGGGCAAAGGTGCAGGCCGTTATGTCATCGCCGAAGGGCATGACCGTGCCCGAACAGGTGAACCCATCTATCTACTTCGACATCGCCGACATTGGCGGCGAGGCGTTCGAGGGGCTGACGAAGGGGATAAAGGGGCTGATCGAAAAGTCAGACGAGTACGCGGCGCGGAATGGGACGCCAGCGAAGGCGGCTGCGGAAGACGTAAACGACGACATTCCGTTCTAGATGCTCGTCTCCGCGCCTACGGGGGCCAAACCCGCACAGGAAGACTCAGGCCATTGGTACACACGCGACGGTGCGCCTGCCTATCGGCAGGTGACCCGTGCGGGTGGCTTCCGTGGCACGGACATTCGGGACGCAAAGCGGTTGGGACTCACGCCGTCAGTCACGACGGTGCTCTCACTGCTGGCAAAGCCCGCGCTTACGAACTGGATGGTGGACCAAGGAATCCTCGCCGCCCTAACCCTGCCACGCGCGCCAGGTGAGCCAGAGGAAGCCTTCCTCCGCAGGGTGAAGGAAGACAGCCGAGCGCAAGGGAAGGCCGCTGCGGAGGAAGGCTCACGCATCCACGATGCCTGCGAAATGAGCATGAAGGGGCGAGAATTTCCGCCCCGTTATATCCAGCATGTGCTCGGCGCAAGCAACAAACTGCGCGAGCTATTCCCCAACGTCACCGACTGGATCGCAGAGCAATCCTTCGCCCACGAGTCCGGTTACGGCGGAAAGGTTGACCTGCATTCCCCATCAACCGGGATCGTCGTGGACTACAAAACGACGGACGAGCGGGAGGGGGTCAGAAAAGCGGTTTCATTGGGATCAGAATTGGCAGCTGGGTGCGTATCAAACCGGCCTGAATCTGCCGCTGGCACCCTGCGCCAACATCTTTGTTTCCCGCAGCCAACCAGGCGCAGTGTTCGCCCATGTCTGGACGGAAAACGAAGTGGCCCACGGGCGGGAAGTGTTCGCCGCCACGCTTGCGACATGGAAGGCAATCAAGGGTTGGGATAGTTCGTTCGTGCACCAGAGCGCAACCTCATGACCTCCGCCCTCCTACAGCATCGCGGGCTATCGGACGACAAAGCCGCACTGACTGCCGAGGTCGCCCGCCTGACTGCCGAGCTAGCGGAGGCGCGTGAGTTGTTGCGCGGAACAGTTGGCGAGTACGACGACATGGCAGCAGTTGACGCTGGTCGCGCCTACCTATCCGCTCTAGACGCACAGAAGGAACCGACACCATGAACGCAAACGACGCAGAGATTGCCCGCCTTAACCAAGTGATCGTCGATGCGCATGGCGATATCGCCAGAGCGGTGGGGCGGATCAAGGTTGTAGAGGGGCACAAGGCGGGGCGGAAGGTTGAGATACTCCTCAATGAATGGGAGCGCGACAACAACCCAACATGGTTACCGCAGTGCAAATACCGCCTCGCCCCGGAGCCGCGACGGTGGTGGGTTGTGATGCGCAACAACGAGGCGTATAGCGGAATCCTGTCTCACGAAAACGCGACTAGGTTTGCGGCGGACTACCAGCAAGCGAGCACAGACGGCATCTATACCGTCGTCCCCGTCATCGAGGACCTTAGCCGTGAGTGACCGGACAGACGCGCCAAGCCCATGCCCGTTTTGCGGTGGCCCTGTTTACTTGGATCACCGAAGCACCATTATCGAAGTAACGTACGTGCTGTGCTGCGATACGTGCAGCGCCGTTGTGTCGTTCAGAGACGCACCCAAAGGCGCCGCGACCATCGCCGCGTTCAATCGCCGCGCGCGCGGCGAGATGGAGAAAATACATGTTGATTGAGTGGGTACTCATCCTGACGTTGTTCGCTGGTGGATATCGTGAGGTAGCGGTGTCTGTTGAAACGGTCGGCGCATTCCCAAGTCACAGTCAATGTGTGGCCGCTGGCGAAGCGTGGAAGGCGAGGGCCAGCGAACGCAACACGCGGGTGCTGGCATCTACTGTGTGCGTTCAGCGAACAGTGAGGCCGCAGCCATGACTATGACGCTTGATGAGTTAGAGTCGGAGATGCGGAAGTGGCGCGCCACAAGGGGCGACTACGCCACGTCCGTTGACGTGCTAATTGCAGAATGGCACATCGCACTCTCGCGACACATCGCAGCGCAGGCACCCGTACCACCTATCGGCGTCCGATTCGGGATCGGCGGGATTATCGTCAACACCGGAACTTATGACGGCGAACCTGCCGTGATCTTGGACGTTGCGCCATCGCCGGGCGTTGTCGGTGCCAAAGCGCCTAACGTGTCGCCGGACATACTCGCCCCGGTCCATCTGTTGTTTCCGACCCACGAACAGGCCAAGCGAGTCGCTGATGCGCTGGTCAATGCACCCGCCGCCCCACTCCCCAAGTCCCAAGCCAAGCGGCAGGCGATCCAGCGCGGGGAGTCGGGGGCAGAAGCTAGACAGTTATGCACAACTGGCAATGTCTCGCCACAAGCGGTGGGGGAACTGCTCACCGTGTTCGCGCGAGACGACGCCGAGATTGCTGGCGAAAACGGTGGACCGATGGGCGATGACGAAACCATCTACGGCGGCGAAACCACCTACGGACACTTCCGCCGCGCTCGCGCAGAATGGGACGCAGCGCGGGCGAACGCTCCCAGCGTTCAGACGCCACCGGAGGTGGCCGCGCTTTGGCGGGCCGATGAGGCCGGAGAAATCACAACAGCGGGCAAGACCGCACTCGCGTGGGCACGTCGCTACGCCAGTAGCGGGTCGCAATCAAAGATTGCGCAACAGATAGAGGAGGAAGGGTGATGAAAGTCGTAATCAATACGTGTTTCGGCGGGTTCTCGCTGAGTGTTGCCGCGTGCGAGCGTTACGCTGAACTCAAAGGATTGGACAAGCCACCGCCCTCTTATGGTGAGTTTGACCGCGCCGACCCATTACTGATTCAGGTCGTCGAAGAATTAGGGAGAGCAGCAAGCAGCGGGTATGCGGGGCTTGAGATAGTAGACATCCCCGATGATGTCGAATGGCACATTCACTACTACGATGGCTTAGAGCACGTTGCCGAGAATCACAGGACGTGGCCATGATCCCGCCCGAAGTCGTGGCGCTGGTGAGGGCGATGGATGCAGCGTTGCCGAACGCGTGGCCGGACGACTTGCCTATCGTTGGCGGTATCGTTGGGAGGGAGATTACCGCAGGCATGATCCACGGCGCGGTGAGGGCGATTGAGGAGGAAGGACAATGATGCTGATCCTGGGCATCAGCTTCTTTCTCGGGATCTTCTTGCCCAAAGACATGCCACCTGGATAGGAGTTGTTTACTTCAGCGCTCGATGTGATAAGATGTTCTCACTGAACCTCTGAAACCACACGAACCAGGAGTGCCCACCCATGAGCAAGATCTTCCAAATCAGCTACACCAGTGTCGATGGAGACTCTATCATGATTCAGATCGTCGCGACAAGCGAGCATGACGCGCGCGACCAGTTCAACAGGATCTTCAGCGCCAACGCGGTCACCCCGTTTCGCCAGATGCTCTCCGTTGAGGAAGTCCTCATGGATGTCGCCGACGCGGATTTTGATGGACCGTTCACAGACGAGTTCTACAACAGCATTGAGGACGTCACATGAGTACCTATGACCAGAAGGCGCTGCTCATTGGAATAGCCACGGCCCTGGCGATGATCATTGGAGCCTTTCTGATGATCGCTGGCCCCTCTGATGAGGAGTTCACCCAGAGACAATACTGTCAGATGGTCGCCATGTACAGGATAGATCCTGATCGTGGCTGGCCAGACTACAAGGAGACGTATGACAGGGAGTGCGACAATGGAGAACCACGCTTGAAGCCCGCTCGGAATCCTTAACCCCACAGGAGAAACGCAATATGGATCTCGTTCTTATTCTCGGCGTCGTCGCGGTGATTGTTGGCCTGGTGTTCGCCTTCCTCAACCGCGAGTTTCGATCCTCAGTCTGGTGGCTGGTGCTCTCACTGGTCATCCTCCAGTATCTTCCGCTCTTGATTCCCTGACGATTCAGAGAATTGAAACTATTCTCTGATGTGATGATTGACATCGAGACCCTCGGTCATCTCCGAGGGTCTCGAGTTCCGATCGTGCCTGAAATCGGCGTGGTCTTCTTCAGGCGCGACCCAAACGACACCGAGATGATGACGGCAAAACTGATCCTCTCGGTGGACAAGTCATGCGAGGCGGGTCTCGACATCGACGACGACACCGTCAGCTGGTGGGCAGGGCAATCGGCCGACAGGCTCCAGGACATGCTCAACCGGCCAGGACTCTCTCCAGCGAACGCTCTGAACATCCTCTCTAAGGCCTTCGCCGCCTACGCCGAGAGGAAGGTCAACGTCTGGGCAAAGTCTCCAAGCTTCGATTGCGCCATCCTTGGCGCGATAGCCTCAAAGGTCGGAGTCACGGTTCCGTGGAAGTTCTTCCAGGAGCGAGACGTCCGGACCGCGATCGAGCTCGGCGGAATCGTCGACAAGAACTTCCCTGGCTCCGACTTCTATGGCGTCAAGGCGCTCCAGGCACCAGAAGGCGTCGCACATGACGCCCTCTT
>JBGTBX010000234.1:0-3268 GCA_041749115.1 Gemmatimonadaceae bacterium | reverse complement strand
GAGAGCAAAGACGTTGCTAGTCGTGCAGTCGAAACCACAGTTGATTCGACAGCTAACAACATGGCTGCACGCACGGCACTTAGTGAGACTGACATACCCACGCAGTTTGCACTCGGTGCGACCTACCCAAACCCATCGCGTGGATCGGTGACAATCCCGTTCGAGTTGCCAGAGGCAGCCGACGTCGAGGTAGGGATTTACGATCTACTCGGTCGACAGGTCGCCACCGTAGCTTCTGGTCGATACGAAGCCGGCCGGTACCAAACACGTCTGGAGGGCGGAAGACTCACTCCTGGGGTGTACCTCGTGCGTGCCACAACGTCAACAGAGGCCGGATCCGTTCGTTCGTTCGTTCAGCGCCTCACACTAGTGCGCTAACGTTTCAGCATATCTACAGAGCGATCCGCTCGATCTCATCGAGCGAGAGCGTATCGGACGTCCGATCATAGAGCTTCGTCGTCCGGGGCGACTCGTGGGCAGCAATGGCCTGCGCGTTCTCCAACGTCCCGCCGTTCTCCATGTAGACGGTGATCCCCGTCGCTCGAAGCGAGTGCGGAGTAAAACGGCCTTCTAGACCGGCTTGCCGGCACCGGCGCTCGACCACGCCCTTCGCGTTGTTGCGATGCAACGCTCGCCCCGTTAACGCGCCTGCGCGGTCTACCGACTGGAAGAGCGGCGTCTTACGCTCGATGAGCTGCCCGGTATCGAGATAAGCATCGAGGTACTCCTGAACAAGGTGGTGGGCCGGCACCTCATGATGCTTGCCGCCCTTCTCGGTCAGCCGTAGCCAATTGCGCTTGCCGACGGCGTAGTAGTCGCCGACGGACATGGCGGTGACGGCGCCGACGCGAGCGAAGCTGTAGAGCATCGTTGCGATCAAGGCGCGGTCGCGCAAGCCGATTACTAACCCAGTCGGAATCGCGTCGATGAGCGCCTTAGCATCGTCGCGCGATAAGACGGGCGTCTTACCCTTCTTGACGACATGCTTCGGACCACGCACAACCGAGGCCGGGTTCGAGCGCAGCACCTGGCGCTGGACGAAGTAGTCAAACAGCATCCGGATGGCCGCGAGGTGCTGCTTCACCGTGGCTGGCGCTGATGGGTGCTCCTCTATATATGCAGCTACGACGACCGGCTCGATCTGATCAAGCGCAATCTCACGGTCTCCGCACCAACGGAAGAACTGCCGTACTGCCCGCGCATAGGCGGCCCGAGTGTTCGGGTTGCGGATCGTCGCTAGGAAGAACTCCAGGAAGGCGACGCGTGCCTCGTCGCCGGCGGCCACGACAACTTCGGGCAAGTTGGCCTGGTCGGCAGCCTGGAGGGTGAGTGAGCGGGCCTTCGCGGTCGGGACGAGGGGCATCGGATCAGGGCGTTGCATAACGTCCTTTATGATACACCACCGCCACTTCACCTCACAATAGATTTTGATCGCTTGGGCTGGCGGTACTGTTGCACGGGCGTCCCTGATGATCCCATGAATCGATTGAAGGGGAACGGGTCAGATCAACGGCGATGGCTGCCAATCGTCTCATTTTTCGTATCTACGTGTTTCCCTAAGGGCTTAGACCACTCGAAAACATGAATACGTCCTCCATCACGCACCTCGCGGTCGTCTTAGCCGCCTCAATGGTCTGTGGGTGTACCGGCATGGCACCTCCTACGGGAACACCAGCCCAGCGCACGTCTTCTCAGCGGAACGCAACGCTCTCAGAGCTTGCCGCGTCTGTGGACTACGTTCCGCTCTCTCCGTATCGGATCACCGAGAACGCTGGAATCGGATGTGTGAAGAACGATACCGTGCCGGCAACGCCCCTTCTCGACGCACTCCCTAACATCATATCGAGACTCGCTATTGGGAAAGTGACCAGTTCGGGTTCGGTAGCCTTTGGCCCAGTCGCGGCTGCTGCCGTAAAAAACGAGAGCTATGTAGTTGTACTTGACTATGCAAATTCAGATACTATCACAATACCCATTGGTGTGACAGAGAGAGTAGATAGCCAAGGAACCATTACTTCATACGATCTTCGCAGGGCGTTTTACAGAAACAAGATGGGTGACGATGGAAATTTCATCACTGACGCCGAAGGCAACCGAATTCTAGATGTCGACGAAGCGGGAAATTCTATTCTTCTGGGAGATGGCTATGTAGTTGCACTTCCTATTCTCATTGGTGTTGGAGTGCGCCTTACAGCAAATGTGACCGTACTCAAAGGGGAAGTAAAGGTGGCTAGCCTCATCGGACTCGCTGCTGAGGCTCAAGCAGAGCGAATTAGCGGTATGCTGACGGTCGAGACACTCGGGGTAAGTGGCGGGCCGATCTCTACCGCGGTACCCATACCCACCCAACTCAATGAGGGGACAATTCAGAACGCGATTCTCTCAATGGGTGGCATCAAAGCATCATTCCCTATGGATGAGGATGGAGTCCGACTCACTCCTCAAGTGTTGGGCTTCCGGAACCTGATCGGGGGAGGACCCGACGTCACTAGGCAACTCACGCAGATCATTGCATCAAACGGCGTATTCTGGGATCGGCCGTGCGAATTCCCGCGTGGGGCTGCCGCTTCGACCCGATAGTCGCGGCGGCGCTCGGACGATGTCGAGGCCTACAGGTACCAGCGTGAATGGTGCATCGAGCTAGCGTCAATAAAAAATCGAAACCAAGAGTATTAATGCTTGCGGCTGGCACCAGTTTCTTTAATGTGGTTGACGAGTCCTCGTCGGACTACGAAGTCGCTTCGAGGCGGTTTGGCACAATCCTAAAACATGCGAGTTCGGATCATCGGACGCCCGATGGGTCTGAGTGAAACTGGAGCCATGATCGCTCTAGACAAACAGCCCTCCCGGAAGCTCCGGGAGGGCTGTTTGTCTCTCTTTGAAGAGTCGAGCGGTGCTATCGCTTGTGCTTCGTAGGATCAACGAGGACGTACCTCTCACCTGGTTTCGGGGTTGGGGGGAGCGGTTTGCCCTGGGTGCTTGTGACCTCACGGCCACGACTTCCCCCACGAGGGCCGACAACTCCATACTGCCCGCTCGTGGGAGCTGGGGTGCCAGGCGAAATAGGCTTCTTAGCCATGATGAGTGCCGCTGAACGGCTGGTTAAAGGATGACACTTGGTGAGTGCCATTTAGAGAAAGGCCCTGAGGAGGTCTCTCCTCAGGACGAACGAGAATCGAAAGTTTCCTAGGCGTGCTGGATAAGCTTCCAGGTCACGGCCACACCACCGTAGGGCGGCATGGTGTTGCCTTTGGCAATCGGAGCGGTC
>JBGTBX010000233.1:0-2287 GCA_041749115.1 Gemmatimonadaceae bacterium | reverse complement strand
GACTTCGTTGCAGGTAAAGGTGCGGCTTCCTGTTGCCCGCATCCCGTAAGAATCACGAGCCCTAACAGCGCGGATGCCGCGACGAGCAGGTTTCTTTGACGAATCATGAAAAGTTTCCTTGGGGAAAGTTGGAAAACCACCGCTTAGACACCGACCGTAACCGCCTCAGGCGGGCGACTCATGATCGCAGGTAGTTGGTCGCCCTTTTCGACGCCATGGATGCGGCGCCATCGCCAACGACGCACATGAAAAAACAATACAGGAAGCAGCAAATCGACGACCTCATCGGAAACGAGAATGCCGCCGAGCACCGGCGCCGCCATGGGCCGGATGATTTCTGACCCCGTGCCGGTGGCCCACAGCATGGGAGCGAGGCCGAGCATCGTGGTGAGTTCGGTCAAGAGTTTGGGCCGGGTGCGATGCACCGCGCCTTGCATCACCGCTTCGCGAACTTCTTCCAGCGTCATCTTCGCCAGGCCGCCGCGGTCCTCGATGGCCTCGCGGAGGTAGACCAGCATCACGAGGCCGTTCTCAGTTGCCAGTCCAAAGCAGGCGATGTAACCGACCCACACCGCCACGCTAAAGTTGAACCCGAAAATAAACTGGAACAACACGCCGCCTGCGATGGCGCCGGGCACAGCCAGCCCCATGACCAACAGCGTGTCGACGAAGTCGTGGTAGGTGACGAAGAGGATGAGAAAAATTAGGACGATGACCAGCGGAAACACCACCGATAACGTCCGTCGTGCACGCATCTGGTGCTCAAACTGTCCGCTCCATTCCAAGTACATGCCGGGCGGCAGTTTGACTTGCTCGGCAACCGCGCGCTGCGCTTCTTCCACGAATCCGACGATGTCGCGGTCGCGGACGTTGAGTTGGACGTAGGCGCGGAGGAGTCCGTTCTCGCTCTTGATCATCGACGGTCCTTCGACGATGCGGATATCGGCGACTGACGCTAAGGGCACTTGTTGCGGCGGCGACGAATCGGCAGTTCCACCGGCAGCGCCCTCCCTGCCCATGCCCTCACCCGAGGACCCACTTACGAGAAGTTGCTTGACGGACTCTTCATCCAGGCGAAAATCTCGCGCGTAGCGAATGCGCACCGGAAACCGCTCACGGCCTTCGACCGTTGTGGTGATCGTTTGGCCGCCGAGGGCCACTTCGACTACGTCTTGGATGTCGCCTACGTTGACGCCGTAGCGCGCCGCCTTCTCGCGATCGATGTCAATTTCAAGATAGCCCTCGCCAACGACCTGATCGGGAAAGACGTCCACCGCGCCGCGAATGCCCTTGAGAACTTGGGCCACATTTTCGGCGACCGCTTGAATCTCATTCAGGTCATCACCGTAAACTTTTACGCCGAGCATCGTGCGAACTCCGGTCGCGAGCATGTCGACGCGATTGATGATGGGCTGGGTCCAGATGTTGCCCCAGCCCGGCATTTGGACGACCGTGTCCATCTCCTTGATGAGCCCGTCTTTAGTCTTTCGCCACAGAATCAGGTCAGCCGCGAATGGCTGCTCGGCGTCGCGGCGCGCGGCTTGGAGGTCGCCGGGGGATGGATCAGCGGTCTTCCAGAATCCCTTGCTATCCGCTTCGCTCTTCAGGAACTCAACGGCCTGCCAGGTGTAAGCAGGCCCCGCCATATCGACGAGTTCCCAATTCAGCGTCCGCATGCGCTCAGCCCATGCCTCCTCGTACTTACGCTGCACGCGGTCGTGGAGTTGGGTGAAGTACGTCGCCCGCTTCTGACCAAGAAGTTCCTGGACATTGGCCGCGAGTTCGCCGAGGGCGGTCCGCTGCAGCACGAGCAGGTCCGCCTGATGGGCAATCAGTTTGTGATCGACCAGTTGTTCGACGATTTGCTGCGCAATTTGCGTGCTCGTCACCAGATCCGGACCCGCCGCCAGGCGGTCGCGTTGTTCCGCGCCCAGCCCTTCGACCATCGCATCAATCACGTCCTGCGGCGGGTCTTCGGACAGGTGACCTGCGTCCTTCATGCTTGCGAGGACATACGAGACCGCCGTGCGGCTGAGTCGAACTCCGAGGTCGCGCCTAAACGCGGCGATTTGCTGCAATGTGTGGCTGCGCATGATCTCGTCGAACTTGCCGACGGCGTGCATTGTGGCGTCGTTGACCAGTCCCGTGCGCTCTTGCTCGCCGGGCACTTCGATCCAGCCGCGACGCTCCATTTCGGCCAGCACGACGGCGGTTTGTGCCAGCGCCTCGTCATAGGCCAGTTCTCGCTTCGGCCACCAGTCATGGGGCAGCAAGTTGATGACGGTCT
>JBGTBX010000232.1:0-3232 GCA_041749115.1 Gemmatimonadaceae bacterium | reverse complement strand
TATGAACGTCTTACGGACCGGGGCGCTGCGGAGATGATGTGGCGCCACAACATGCTGGAACTGGCTCTAGATCGGATCGACGCCGAAACAGCCGCGGAATTGGAACGCCTCCGGGCACGTCGCTGGCGTCAGTCCAATCGTCGTTGACCCACAGCATGGTGTGCACGTTTTCAAGCTCGCGCATAGTTTCGGTCGCCTGCTAGCCTGATTCTCGACGTCCATGTTCAACACACCGGCGTTCAAGTTGACGCACGTCGAGCTGCCAAGATCGGGTTATTGCTGCAAGCACGGTAAACACGAGCGGAATGCTGCCGCTGCGCACGAGACCTTGTTATCGGCGAGTGCGCCGCCGCCCCGTTGTCCGGGTGACGATAGAGAAATCCCACGTATAGGAATGGCCGCGCTCGAACGCCTCTGAGCCGATCGAAGGAACGACTCCGGGAGCCCACGCGACATAGCGGTGAGATCCGGATTCGAGCTCAATATCCAGTTCTCCATGTGGTGCGACGCTGTGTGTGCGGCCCGCCACTCGCAGCCAGATCGTCCGGGACGTTCGATTCCCAATGTGCACGGCAGGGGCTCCGTCGGCTCCCGTGGGCGTCGCGGTGAAAAGGGGCACCGCAGGCGCATCTGGTGCGAGCGCTATGTTCGCAACCGACTCATGAATCCAGCCGTGCGTGCCTGAATCGATGTCGATGACTTCATACCAACCATCCTTACCGTTCGGATCAATGAGGGCGAGACTGGCGCCTTGTGCAACCGTGAGAATCACGGTCCCGTTGGGCGTCTCCCTGATCCTCGCCGAGGACGTTGTCACAGCGGTGTCTACGGAGAGCGAACTCTGGCTGGGCTGTTCTGAGCTATGAGTGTCCGGCAGAGTCGCCAGCGGAGGCGGTCGAGAAGGAGACGCAACCGGTTTGGGTCCCTTCGGACGTGGGTTGGGAACTTCCATGATCGGACGCCACGTTGCAGCGCGCGCCTGCACGTCCGCGACCTGTGCTTGCGAAAGTTGCACTCGTGCCAGCTCCCGATTCGAATTGTTCTTCGAATCAGTGGCGGCGGCGAGTAAGAACCAAAAATACGCTTCAGCGTCGTTCTCGGGCACTCCTTGCCCGTTGTAGTACATCGCTCCTAGATTGTTTTGCGCATCGGGCTGGCCTTGCGCCGCCGCCCTTCGGTACCACTTGTTCGCTTCCGGGAGATTTTGAGTAATCCCCTTCCCGTCCTCGTACATATTCCCGAGCGCAGCTTGCGCACGCGGGTCGCCCTGCTCTGCCGCGAGTCGAAGCCACTTGACTGCCTCAACATCATTTTCGACGACACCGTTGCCTTTTTGATACATCCCAGCCAGCTCTCTTTGCGAGTCCGCAAGTCCCTGTTCGGCGGACAAGCGCATCCACTTGAAAGCCTCGGCGTGATTTTGGGGAATGCCCGCTCCCAAGGAAAGCATCTTTGCGACGTTGTGTTGCGAACCCGCGTTACCTTGTTCCGCTGCTAGTTGATACCACTTAAACGCCTCTGCCTCGTCCTTTTGAACGTCGCTACCGACACCGCGCAGAATGTTGCCGAGATTGTGCTGAGCAGATTCTGCACCCTGCTCTGCCGCCATGCGATACCACTTCGCGGCTTCGTGATTGTCCTCGGCGACGCCGATGCCAAAGTCATATAGTTCGCCAACAGCGACTTGAGCGTCGATATCGCCGGCCATGGCTTGGTCTCGCAATGCTTCGAGCCCCAGGTCCGTTCCCATGGTCGCTATGGGAAACAAGAGGCCGGCGAGCAGAACTACCCAGGACTCATTAATTTTCATGTCGTATTGGTCGTGCTGTCCCTGAGCTGTGGGTGGGCGGATGCGCAACTTCGCTAGGTTCATCTGCGACATTCTGCTTACGTGTCGATGTACTCGAAGAGCACGTGCGTTCCCAAGCCGTCTGCCCCGCTCTTGGTCTTAGGCTTCACTTTCTTGCTTCGAAAGCCGGCATTGTAAGCCTCTTCTTCTGACAAACCCAGCCGGGCCATTAGGTGCAGCACGGTTCGTTGCCCCGCGTCATCGTCGAGCGCCTTCTCAGCCTTCTTCAGGTAGTCCTCAAGCCGGCGTGTCCTGCTACGGGCTCTACCCCGTTTTCGCGGACGGTTGAATTAAGGCTATGAACTTCTGATCCTGCGTGTGAAGTGGCCGTTGCTTGCGCGGGTTGTGGAAGCGTTCGATGTAGTCGAAGCCCTCTGCGCGCGGCCTCGTCTCACCTCCATGGCGATTCTTCAGTTTTCGCTCGCGCGGAACATTTTTCCGTGGCCGGGGCGCCACGCGGCGGCCCATGCCTGCGCCTTTGCAAGCTGAGCAGGGGACAATTTCATACCGATTGCATCTCGACGCGCTGCTGCATCCTCTATTTCGTGCAACGCAGCTAGGTTGTACCAAGCGTGTGCCTGGACCAAATGCCGAGGAACGCCCACACCGTTCTCATACGCCCATCCGAGCGTGTATCGAGCGTCCCACACGACGTTCGAAGGATCATCGCTATTCGCAGCCTTGTGTAGGAGCTGCGCCGCGCGCGCGTGATCCTGCAACACTCCCGTACCCGAGAGATACATAAGAGCCAGCGCGTATGCAGGATACGGCTCTCCGGAATCTGATGCAGCTTGTAACCATTTTGCGGCTTCCGCTGGGTTCTTCCGCGACCCGTCCAAACCGTTCGCGAGGATGTGAGCCAAGTAGGCTTGGGAAGACGTGACCCCACCTTCTGCAGCGATGCGGAGAAGTGGAAGTGCCTCCCGACTTCGAAGCGTCTTGGCCTCCGATGAGTCGGAATCATGCTCGGAAAGCATAAACCCGTTGTAGAGGCGCTCACCAGCCACGGCGGCACGCGCCGGATCTCGGATGCTATCGATCTCGGCTTTCCATTTCCTGGCGGACGCCGCATCCATTCGCTTCCACCGTTCATCACTGTGAATCCGATACATGGCCACTAGCGATTCAGGACTACCACGAAGCGCGGCTCTCCGGTAGAGGACGAGAGCCTTGTCAACATCGCCGCGAAGTGACTTAGGTAGTTTCGACACCGGCACTCCGATGAACTTGGCGGAGGTTTCAAGGCCAGGAAGCAGAAAGGCTGCCAACTCCTCTTCTGCCTCCTCGTAGCCCAGCGCAACTGCACGCTCTAGCACTTCGACGGCTTCCATGAACAGCTTCCCTCCATTCGTCACCTTTTCATCGGCGTCGATGCCCGGCACC
>JBGTBX010000231.1:0-4101 GCA_041749115.1 Gemmatimonadaceae bacterium | reverse complement strand
GACGTACCCGTCCACGCCACACGCCAAGAAGGCGTGGCTGGCCAAGGTGCGCGCATATCGGGCCCGGAAGTGGAACGAAGAAGCCGTCGAAACGTGCGTTGAGCTACATCAGCGCTATCAAGGTGACGCCGAGGTGGTCGAGCTCTGCGGACCACCTCCTCGTGCGCCGACCGATACCGTCCCGGCCACGCCGCTTCGCCCACCGCTCACCAACTAAGTGAGCGCCGGGCGATCCTCGTCGGGCGCGCCACGGCGCATCGGGATTTTCGGCGGAAGCTTTGATCCGCCGCACATGGGGCACGTCCTCATGGCCAACGATGCGATCGAAGCACTGGCGCTTGACGAACTGCGGATCGTGCCGGCCAGCGTCCAGCCGCTCAAGGGTGACGTCGCCGTTTCGGCGGACCACCGCTTGGCCATGGTCCGGGCCGCATTTGCGGGGCTCCCACGAGTCGCCGTCGACACGATCGAAATCGAGCGGGCCGGGTTATCTTACATGGTTGAGACAGCGGAGCACTTTGCCCGGTCCTGGCCGGACGCGGAGCTCTTCCTGTTGCTGGGCGCAGACTCGGCGTCATCGCTGGGCCAGTGGCGCGACCCGCAGCGGCTCCTCAGCCTGGTGCAGTTGGTAGTGCTGGACCGATCGAATGTTGCAGACGCGTCGGCTGCAGAGCCCTGGCGAGACTGGCCCGATATTCGATCGCCGCTGCGGCTGGCAACCCGGCGAATCGACGTTTCGTCTTCGGAAATTCGGACGCGGGTTGCGTCTGGTCGCCCAATTTATGGATTCGTCCCCGAGTCTGTCGCATCGTATATCGCGGCATCGGGGCTGTACCTTGCGAGGAACGCATGCTGAAGGGATTGATCAATCGCGTGTTTGGCACGCGTCACGAGCGGGAACAGAAGCGCGTCAAGCCAATCATCGACGATATCAAGTCGATGGAAGAGACATTGAGCGCAATGTCCGATGCCGAGCTGCAAGGGCAGACGGCACTGTTCCGGGCGCGTTTGGCCGAGCGTACCAGCGATCTCGAGCGCCGCATTGCCGAGCTCAAGGACTCCAAGCATCAGGCGCGTGACGCGGCGGAACGCGAACGCATTGATGACGAGCTGGGTGGTGCCGATGGGCGGGGTGGCCTGGAAGGCGAGTTGCGCCAGGTCATTGCGGACATGCTCGACGAGTTGCTCCCCGAAGCCTTTGCGACCGTGCGAGAAGCGTGTCGCCGCCTCGTGGGCAACACCGTTATGGTGACCGGACAGGAGCTCGCGTGGGACATGGTGCCGTATGACGTGCAGCTCGTGGGCGGCATTCAGCTGCACCTTGGCCGCATTGCAGAAATGGCGACCGGTGAAGGCAAAACGTTGGTGGCAACACTTCCGGCGTACCTGAATGCGCTGCCTGGTCGTGGCGTACACCTGGTCACGGTGAATACCTATCTCGCGCGACGTGACTCGCAGTGGATGGGCTACCTGTACCAGTGGCTTGGGCTCACCGTTGCGTGTCTTGATGATACGGAACCGGGTTCGCCGCAGCGTCGCGCCGCGTACGCCGCAGATATCACGTACGGGACGAACAACGAGTTCGGTTTCGACTATCTGCGCGACAACATGGTGGTGAGCACGGAGCAGCGTGTGCAGCGTCCGCACGTGTTCGCGATCATCGACGAAGTGGATTCGATTCTCATCGACGAAGCGCGTACGCCGCTCATCATCTCGGGTCCGGTAGGCAACGAAGGTGATGTGCAGTACGCACACTACAACGCGGCGGTCGGTCGGCTCGTGCGTCGCCAGACGGACCTGGCCAATCAGCTGGTGGCCGACGGTGAGCGCGCGCTTGAAGCGGGTGATACCGGCACCGCAGGTATGCAGCTGTACAAGGCGCAGCAAGGCGCGCCCAAGAACAAGCGACTACAGAAGGTGCTCAACGAAACGGGTGTGAAAACGCTCGTGCAGAAGATGGAACTTGAGCACATTGCCGATCGCAAGTTGCCGATGGCGCGTCGCAACTTCCCGGATATCGAGAGCGAGCTGCTGTACATTCTCGACGAGAAGGGACACACGGTACACCTCACGGATCAGGGCGTCGACTTCATGTCGCCGGATGATCACGATTCCATGGTGCTGCCCGATATCTCCACGGCGGTTCACAAGCTCGAACGCGACCTTGATCTCGAGCCGGCGGAGCGGTTGGCACAGCGTCAGGCGATCGAGCAGGAATACGCGATCAAGAGTCAGACGCTCAACATCATTCATCAGCTGCTGCGGGCCCACGCGTTGTATGAGCGTGATGTGAACTACGTGGTGCAGGAAGGGCAGGTGCTGATCGTTGACGAGTTCACCGGTCGCACCATGCCGGGCCGTCGCTGGTCAGAAGGATTGCATCAGGCGGTGGAAGCAAAGGAAGGCGTGCAGGTGAAGGGCGAAACACAGACGCTCGCTACCATCACGATCCAGAACTATTTCCGCATGTACGAGAAGCTGTCCGGCATGACGGGCACCGCAGAAACGGAAGAGAACGAGTTCCATCAGATCTATACGCTTGAAGTCTCGGTGATTCCCACGAACCGTCCGATCATTCGTGATGATCGTGATGACTGGGTATACAAGACCCGGCGTGAGAAGTACAACGCGATCGTCGAGGAAACGCGCCGTTTGCACGGGCTCGGTTTCCCCGTGCTGGTTGGTACCGCAAGCGTGGAAGCCTCCGAAACGCTGGCGCGCATGTTTGCGCGCGGCGGCCTCAAGCACAACGTGCTGAACGCCAAGTATCACCAGCGTGAAGCCGAAATCGTGGCGCTTGCCGGACAGCCTGGTGCCATTACGATCGCCACGAACATGGCCGGTCGTGGTACCGACATCAAACTTGGCGGCAACGTGCGCGAGTCCAAGCTGAGCACGGTCAAGGATCTCGATGGGAAGGAAGTGGAGATCACCGAAATTGGGGGTCTGCACATTATCGGCTCGGAGCGACATGAGTCGCGCCGCATTGACCGCCAGCTTCGTGGTCGTGCCGGACGACAGGGTGATCCTGGATCATCGCAGTTTTTCCTGTCGCTCGAAGATGACCTCATGCGTCTCTTCGGCACCGATCGTATTGCAAAGCTGATGGACCGCATGGGTGCGCAGGAAGGTGAGGTGCTGACGCATCCTATCATCACGCGTTCCATTGAACAGGCGCAGAAGCGTGTGGAGTTGCAGAACTTCCAGTCGCGCAAGCGCTTGCTTGATTATGACGACGTCATGAACCAGCAGCGCGAAGTGATCTACTCGCAGCGTGCGTTCGCGCTTGAGGGTGGTGAAGAGCTCAAGGGTGAAGCCCGCAAGTTCATGGAACGTGCGGCGGCGCGTCGAGTGGAAACAGCGCTCGCGATCTATGACTCGGCCGATCAGTGGGACTTCGCACTGCTGCAGCAGGACTTGTTGATGCACTACATGCTCACCGTGCCATCATTCGAGGCAGAACCGTACCCGACCACGTTGGCCGAGGCGAAAGACGCGGCGGTGGCGGCTGCCCTCGAAGCATTCGATCGCAAGATGGAAACGCTTGACGCGGTGAAGGATCAGGACGGCAGTGGATTTGGCGCGCGCCTGTTGGCATTGGTGACGCTCAACGTGATTGACGAGAAGTGGAAGGATCACCTCTATGATCTCGACCAGTTGCGCGCGAGCATTCACTATCGCTCGTGGGGACAGAAGGATCCGCTGATTGAGTACAAGCACGAGGCCTTCACGATGTTCGAAGATCTCATGCATGATCTGTCGCACACGTTCATGGAGCGGTTTCTCAAGGCGCAGCTGGTGTTCGAGCAGCCGGCGCCAGCGCCGATGCCGCCGATCGTCACGCGCGCGCCCGAAGGCCGACCCACGAAGCGTTTCAACGCCATGGGAATGCTTGAAGATGTGCCCGCAGAAGAGTTGTCGAACGCGGAATCGCCGAGACTGGATGCGGCGGAGACACCGTCTGCCGCGTTGCCAGCGGCTCCGGCCGCACCGCGCGTGATTGGCGCGGGCGCGATCCGATCACTCGATGCGCAGTCCTCTGGTCCGGTAGACTTCAGTACCGCGGGACGCAATGACCCGTGTCCCTGCGGCAGTGGGAAG
>JBGTBX010000230.1:0-20442 GCA_041749115.1 Gemmatimonadaceae bacterium | reverse complement strand
AAAGAGATCAGAAGGTTGCACATGTGTCAGGTCAGCGTCGCAGCAGCCCCCCACGTACCCCTCGCGCCACGCGCTCCTGAAACTCAAACGTACTGTCAGCACTACCGGTGAACGTCTCGGCCCAGACGCTCGAATCGTTTGCGGCGCGCAGTACCCTGAGGGTAGCACGCACCCGCGACCGCTCCCGCTGAATGGTGCCTTCGACTAAATGCGTCACTCCCAAAAGCCGAGCCGTGGCAACGAGCGACCGCGCACTGTCGCCTAACGCGCTAATGGAGGTCGCCGACGCGACGCGCAGCCGTGGTACCGACGTAATCGCCGTCGCTACCTCAGCACTCAGTGCCGTCCCGATTGCACCGGCTCGTGCGTCGGATCCCAGCACACGGAAGGGCAGCACCGCGACAGAGATGGCGGAAGTGTCGGACCCTGAAAGGGTAATGGCGGGAACCGCCGGCGCTTCAGGACGCAGGCGATCGCGCAGTTTGTCCACGCCGAACACCAGCACAGCCACCACGCCGAGGAACGCCGCGACGGTTTTCCAATCTTTCACCCGCGTCGACGTCGGTGCCGCAAAAATGCCACTCGTCACCTCGGGCTGCTCAAGCAACTTCAGCAGGGCAGCCGCTGAGCGCGGCCGTTGTGCGGGAGTTTTTTCGAGACAGTTCATGACGAGATCGTTCAGCGCCTTCGGCACATCGTAGCGGCGCACATGCAGCGGCGCCGGTATTTCAGTCATTTGGGCGGCCAGAAGCTCGTGGGGGGAGCGCCCGTGGAACGGCGGAGACCCCGCGAGCATTTCGTACCCCAGAATGCCTAACGCATACAGATCCACCCGATGGTCCACGCTCGGATCGGCCGCCGCCTGCTCCGGTGCCATATAGGCCGGGGTCCCAATCGACATCCCGGCGCCGGTCATGCCGGGATGCGCAGGCGCACTCGTCGTCAACGCCACCGAAAGGGCCTTGGCCACGCCGAAATCGGCCACCACGGCAGCACCCGCTCCAGTCGAGAGGAGCACATTGTCCGGTTTAATGTCCCGATGGATAACGCCGTGCTCGTGCGCAAAGATCAACGCCCGGGTAACGTCCTTGAGGATGTTCACTGTCTCGCGCACCGACAGCGGACCGCGCCGCACACGGGTGCGCACTGATTCGCCCTCAATGAACGGCATGATGTAGTACGGCAAGCCGCCGATACGCCCCGAAGAAAGGACCGGAACGATATTGGGATGCTGCAAACGCGCAGACACCATGATTTCCCGCTCGAAACGTTCGGCCGAAATCGCGGCAGAGACGCTCTGCGGGAGCAGCTTAATCACTACGCGGCGCTGATGCCGGAGGTCCATCGCGAGCACGACCTGCGACATCCCGCCGCCGCTGAGCTCGCGCACAATCTCGTACGTGTCTGCGAAGTGTTCGCGAAGGCGCTGATAGGAATCAGACATGGACGCTGTTCGCAGACATCAGGACGTCGGAATCAACGCGTCGGCGATCGCAGCAATCTCCGCGGCTTCGCGCCACGCAGCTGTCAGCGCCGCCAATTCACCATCCAGCGCCTGCCGCTCCGACTCCTCGTGGGCGGCCATCTCCAATGCGAGACGATCAACGAGCGGTACATCCAAAAGTGCGGTGGCCGGCTCACTCCCTATCCCGCCATTCCCCCAGAACGTCCTGCCCGTCAAGGCAAGCGCAAGGCGCTCCGTCTGTGAGGGATCACGTTCAATCATCGTAATGTTTGCGGTCTCGTCCAGTGTGCGCCGCTCACCGTCCCTGCCCCACCGCGTCCGCATGGCAATCGCCAATACCCGGTTGAAATAGCTGTCCGGCTGAGCGCTGTCTCCGACCTTGGCCACAGCAGCCTCAAGCATATCGCGGGAGAATCCACCCCCTCGCTCGGACCCGTTGATCACCGAGAGCAATCGCCCCGCCAGCTGAACGCCGCGATCCCCGGCGACCGCAAGCACCCCGTGATCGTGAGGTATCCGCAGCGACCAGGGACGTCCCGACTCAGGACGCACCAGTGCCGCGTCCAGCAGATGCCGATATCGCACGACCGCAACAGGAGCATCGTTGCACGGTCCGTCATGATCATGCCACGTGGGGTCCAGCGCACCACCGGTGGTTCCGTCGTGGACCGGCACGAGATCAAGCACGCGGTTCCCATGAAGCATCGCCGCAAAACGCGACGCGATCGCGCGAGCGTCGCGGGGCGCGCGGGATCGCATCGGTAGGACATGCGACATCAGATGGGACGCCAGTCGAGCCGCACGGAACGTCACCTGATCGCGCAACGGTCGGCGGCGCGAAAGGACACGCCCGTACCGCCACGACGCGATCTCGGGCCGTAAAGCTGTACCGATGCGGATGAGTTCCACATCTCCCGGCAGCCAGGCAAGACCGATGTTCCCGGACGAATACCGGAGCGACGTGCCGCGAAAGTACCGCTCGCACTCTTCGGTCGCCTCCCACCGCTCCTGCATCGGCGCCAGATTCCATCGGGTGCACACCGGACACACCGCCCACAGACAGCCCTTTGCTGAATCAAACGCCACGCGCCGAGCCACCGGAAACCATTCCAGGAGCTCGTTGCTACCCAAAGCGTGATAACAATACGTGCAGGTCGTATACACGAGGGTCGGCGGATGCGGGGGAAGGCCGTGTGAGAGCCCACGAGAACGAGTCGGCTCCTGCACGCTGTTGCGATGGACGCTAGCTGTTCTGCGGGCTCAACGACAGGGTATAGGGACGAACCGACGGCACGTGCATTCAGCCCGCGACGGCGATCACCGGTTGCGATCTCCATGTTCCGACACCGGACCAATGCACACAGAAGCCGCTCCTGCGGCCGAATCTGTCCCACCCACCCCTACTCGGCCTGCAGCGCAATGAGCGGATCCTGCGACGCTGCCCGCCGAGCCGGGATGTAGCTGGCGAACGCGGCCACACAGGCGAAGAAGGCCGGAACTGCAACAAAACTCGTGGCATCGAAGGGACCTGCATTCAGCAGGAACGACGACGCCAGTCGGGCAGCCCCGACAGACAGCACAGCGCCCGCTATGACGCCATACAGCGTCAAGCTTAGTCCTTCACCAACCATCAGGCGAAGTACCGCACGCTCGCTCGCACCGATGGCCATTCGCACGCCGATCTCGCGCGTGCGCCGACCAGCTGAATATGATACGATGCCGTACAATCCAACCACAGCGAGTACCAGCCCCACGAGACCCATCAGGCCGGTTGCCACGGCCGCGATCTGCTGCGGCACCAGTACAATTCCATTCGCTCGCTGCAGCGGAATCACTGGCGGCCGCGGCAGCATTGGGTCCATCAACGCAAGGAGATCGGACATCGCGCGCGCCGTGCGCACCACATCGCCGGACCCGCGCACCAACAACATCTGGTCGGGTTGCCAATGCTGCAGAAGCGGCACGTAGACAACCGACGGAATCGCGTCGTTCAGCGATTGATATTGCGCATCGCGCACCACGCCCACGACGGTGTGCAACGAATCACGAAACATGAACGTCCGGCCCACCGCGTCACCCGCCGGCCAGAAGCGCTGAGCCATCGTTTCATTAATCACAGCCACACGAGGAGCCGCCTGTCCGTCGCTTTCCGCAATCGAGCGACCGCTGCGCAACGGCATTCGAAGCAGGCGAAAATACGACGGACCCACCTTTGCCACACTCAGCTGCACCCCGGCGGGGGTTCCGTCTGCCCGCATCGTCTGCGATTGGCCGGTAATGATAAACCGTCCCCCTTCACTCGACGCAGTCAGCGGGAGCTGGGCCGCATACGACACCTCTTCGACGCCAGGAAGCGCGCTCGCACGCTGCTGAAAGTCCGCCTGAAACGCTTTCATTCGTTCGTCGCTGTACCCCCACTGGCTGGACCGCAGTTGCATGGTCGCCACGTTGGTCGCGTCGAAGCCCTTGTCCATCCTGCGTCCACGATCGAGCGCACGCGTGAACAGGGCAGCACAGACCAGCAACACCAGCGACGCAGCAAGTTGGCCCACGATAAGAACACTCGTGCCGCGGGAGCGCTTGCGACCGCCTCCCGCGCTCTCGTCGCGCAAGCGTCGCGAGATATCTGTACGCGATGCAGCGACGGCAGGGCCAAGTCCGAAGATCAATCCAGTCAGCAATGCAGCGGTGAGCGCAAACAGGAACACCGTGGGGTTCGGAGAGATCTCAAGCCGCAGGTTTACATCGATTGGAACGCGAATCTGCTCAACGGCACCGGTAAGAAACACTGCCAACGCTGCGCCGATCACGCCGCCGCTCACATACAGTAGAACACTTTCGGCCATAAGCTGCCGAATGAGGCGGAACCGTCCGGCACCAAGTGCTGCCCGCAAGGCCATCTCACGTTGCCGGGCTATCGACCGCGCTGAAAGCATTGTGCCGACATTTACACTGGCGATGATGAGCACGAGCGCAGAGCCGGCAAGCAGGAGACCCAGGAAACTCATAAAATCGCCACGAGCGTCAGCTGGTATCGCCCGAAGAGGCGAGAGCCGTACGATGGTCCGCTTAATGCCGTCAGGCAGCGAATCCGGTTCCAGCACGCGCTGTGCCAGCAACGCTGACAGTTCGCGTGCCGCGGCATCTGCGGACACTCCCTCCTTGAGCGCAGCAATCGGTCGCAGCCACGAGCGTCGGTCGGGCAGCAACTGCTGAGCTGCGGCCCGTGTAATCCAGAGATCCTGCGGAATGATGCTCATCGCACCAACGAAGTCCGCGCCGGCTACCCCAACGATCGTCGTCGCATGGCCATTGATCGCGACAACGCTACCGACCACGCCAGGGTTTGCACCGAAGTGCAATGTCCAGAAATCGTGCGAGAGTACAGCAACCGGTACCGCGCCGGTGCTGTCGTCAGCCGGCGAAAACAATCGCCCTACCGACGGTGCTACATTCAGCAGCTGGAGGAAACTTGCCGTCACCACTCCTCCTTCTGCGGCAATCCCGGTGCCTGCGATCGTCAGCGTGAGCTCGTTGCGCGTGTGCCCGGCGACACCGTCGATCAGACGCGCGCGCTTCTGCCACAGTTCAATAAGATCCGGAGACGCCGTCATCGTAAAATCTCCGTCTGCAGCGAGCAACTCGAACCCCATCACCCGCTCGGCATCACGCGTGCCCGCAACCGGCCGCAACAGCAGCGACTCCATCGCGCTGAAAGCGGTGGTGACGGCACCGACGCCTAACGCGATGATCACCACCGAGACAACGGTGAACAAGGGCGCCCGCCGCAGCACGCGAAACGCAAATTTGAAATCGCTGGCCATCTCACGGAACATCAGACGTCTCCCGAGCGGTATACGCGTGGCAATGCGCGGCAGACTGGCGGTGCATCCCGAGGATCGTACGCCAGCCTGATCGCGGGGTTTCGGACTCCAGCGGGGCTGTGCACGGGCGGACCTTGGGTGGCGAAAGCTCGCACGTGGGTCAACTTTAGTTGTCGGCCCCTCACCAGAATCATCTCACATGACAATTTCATCACAGCGTTATCTCATCACCGGCGGCAGCCAGGGCATCGGCGCCGCCCTCGTCGAACAAGCTCGGCGTGCCGGGCATCAGGTCGTCTTCACCGGTCGCGATAGCGCCCGCCTCGAGCAACTCGCCGCGTCCACAGGCGCACGCGGCATCGCCGCAGACGTCGCGAACACCGACGACAACGCGCGCACCGTGAAAGACTGCATGGACTATATGGGCGGGATTGATGTGCTGATAAACAATGCAGGCTACGCTTATCGTGCAGAGATCGGTGACATGGACATGGACGCCATGCGCGCGATGTTTGATGTGAACGTGTTCGGTCTGATCGATATCACCAATCGCGTGGTGCCTCAGATGAAAGTTGCCGCGCATGGAGACATCGTCAACATTGCGTCCACATCGGGCATGAAGGGTAGCGCAGGCAGCACGTCGTACAGCGGCAGCAAGTGGGCCGTGCGCGGCATCAGCCAATGCTGGCAGGCAGAACTCCGACCGCATGGCATCCGCGTGATCTGCGTGTGTCCTTCGGAGGTGCAGACCAACTTTGGCGGTCGCATCGGACGCAACAACCCCAATAAGCTGTTCGCCGAGGACATTGCCGATACGATCATGTCCGCACTGTCACTTGAGCGCAGGGCGCTGATCCCCGAGTTCGCAGTCTTCGCGAACAACCCCTGGAAGGAGTCCTGACGAGCTGGCTTTGGAGTTTTGACCGGGCACCAGCGGCAACGAGCGCTATCTGACTCGGGGCTCACCTTCGCACCGACTCCTGCCGGTGTCCGCCAATTGGAGGATCGATTGCCTGGCACGTGTGCCTTTGGAGGGGATGTCACGACGGCCAAAGGGAGAGCTGATCGGGCTCTTGTGCTTTGGCGCCCCGGCGGCTTCGGCCACCAACCGGAGACATGGGCGCCGACCTTCCCCTCCCTGACGTGTGCAGGACCCGCAGGATTCACAGGCCCCGAAACCGTCAGGCTCGCTTCGACTTAGTAGCGCAGGAGACCGGGCAGTTCAGGACCCGGAAGAGTTCACGGGCCCCAAACCGCCTGACTCGTTACGACTGCCCAGCGCAGGAGATCGTTGGGTTGAACCGAGTGAACATGCCCGCGGGATTCTCCTCGTGGAGCCATACATGCAGGCTCCAGTGCGGAACGGGCACTGGCGTGCCGCCGACGTCAAAGGGATGACCGGCGAATGTCGGCGCAGGCTGGCCGACGTTGATGACGATGTATTCCACCGCCACCAATTTCAGGTTGCCGTTGTTCAGCGGCGCATACAGCACCGCCTCTGGCCGGAGCGGCTCGAACACGGGATCTACCAAACCACCGTTGAGCCAGTGGTACCCCATGCCGCCCAGTCCCGGTACTGAAACGCAGGCCGAAGCCACCGCATAGCCGGCACGAGTCGCCTGTTGCTGACTGTGAAAGCGAGAGGTCTCTACGCGTACCAGATTAGCGAGCGCAGCGGGACTCGACTGTACGCTGCCTACCTTCCTGTCCAACAGGACACTCGGCGCATCCGCCGACGGTTCAATGGGTGCTTCCGCACAACCCACTCCAAAAAGAACGAATGCCGGGATAAGAGCGGAAAAAACGTTGGTGCGTGCCTTCGCCATGCGCATAGGAACCTCCAGAACACAATAGTAAGTGGGCGCTGCATTGCCTTGCAGCACCACTGAACTAGCCTTTTTTTCGGCAACAAGCAATACCCTGACCAGAGTGGTCAGTAGGTCACAATGACCGCTACCGCGACAAACACAGACCGAGGGCATTGCCGTCCGCGCGGGACCAGAGGGTACGGGACATGCCGCTGCGTCACCAAGTACGCGGCGACACCGGTCGCTACACGTGCTGGTCAATAAGGATGGGATTGCCGTCGGGATCCACAGCTGAAATGAATGCCGGACCTGAGGTCGATTCGTCAGCCTCGGCCGTCAATTGCACTCCCGCTGCCTTAAGCTGGCGCTGCAGCTCACGCACGTCACTGAACGAATCAAGCCTGCTGGCGTTGCTGTCCCAGCCAGGGTTGAACGTCAACGCGTTCTTCTCGAACATGCCCTGAAACAGCCCGATCAGGTGATCACCGTTCTTCATTATTAACCAGTTCTCTTCCTGCTTTCCTCCAAATACCGAGAAACCGAATTTTTCGTAGAACTGACGTGACGCCGCAATGTCTTTCACCGCCAGGCTGATGGAAAAGTTGCCAAGATTCATGTGCGTGTTTGTTGAAGTGTGAAGGCGTGCCGTGTCAACCTGCGGTCGCCTGACCCAGCCGCGATGTGCTTCGCCGACTGAGCACGGCCGCACTGATGAGCGCGACAATCAGGCCAACCGGAAACACTTCGAGAAACGTGATGCCGACATTAAACAGCGGATTCCTGTAGAGCTCCGCGAATCTCGCCATTTCCGCTTCCTTTGCAGCGAGTTGCGCCTCCGTTGCCCCCGAAGCGCGCACCTTCTCGAGTGCCGTCGATGCGTACCGCTCGACGAAATCGGGGGCCGTCGTATAGTAGATGACTTCCCATGTAACGACGTAGCATGCCGACGCGATCAATGCGATGAGTATCCCTACCTGAAATCCGCGTCCAAACCGTATCTCGCCATCGAGCACGTTGTCACGATACGAACGGATACCAAAGTAGATCATCAGGAAGGCAACGACCATCGTGGTATAACCAATGACCTCCGCCCGATCCGAACCGAGTGTGTCCATGAAAGGCACGGTGACGACCATCATCACCGCCAACACTGCACCGGCGATCAGCCCGAACGTCCAAACAATACGCTTCATCTGAACTCCTTTGTAAGAGAATGAACTCTGTGAACCGGCGTCAACATCGGTTCACTCTCTCCGGCGCGCATCATGCTTTCGGGCGATTTCGCCTGCGGTGACCCAAAATCACCCGTTCGAGTGACTCAAAACTCACGGAATCAGGCGCAGCTGCTTGCCCAGTTGCACGGCCTGGGTGCGACGCCTCGCTCCGAGCTTCTCAAACACGCGCGTCAGATGGGTCTTCACAGTATTCTCGCTGAGAAATACACGCTCGGCGATTTCCCTGTTGCTCAAGCCGAGCGCAAGGAGTTCAAGCATCTCCAATTCGCGCTTCGTCATGCCAATCGCGGAGAGCTTCTCGTCGTCACGTACGAACTCGCGAGGCGCCGGGACCTGGTGCACAACGATCCGCTCCTTTCGCCCTGTCATGCGAACGCCGAGCCAGATACCGAGCGCGGCGAAAAGCACCGCAATGGCACCACCGTATATCTCGTAGGAGCGTTCTATGACGAGATAGCGATACTCAACGACCTTGAGCAGCGCGATGAGAACGCCGCCCAACAGTCCGTAGATCAAGACTTGTTTTCTCACACGATCATTCTCGCATGATAGGCGCGGCTGCGCCACAGCTGTGGCAGCGGGAGATCGGCTCGACGCCCACGTGTGTTCCTTCGTGTTCAACGCGTTTCGGAGCCGCCGGCCTTCTGCACGTTCTCTGCAAGCCGGAACGCGACCATGCGCTTCACGAGGTCCATCGGTATCGGCGTATCCAACGGGAACCGCACCGTACCTTTTGATGTCACGTATTCCTTCAGTTCTTTGCGGAAGTGTTCAATGGCACTGGGTGCCGGAAAGAACCCAATGTGCTTTTTGAAGGCAGCGAAGTGAACGAGATTGCCATGTAACACAAACGTCGGGATTCCGTACTTTATTGCTTCTGTTGCCTGTGGCGCGACAGACGCGATCGTACGTCGCACCTGCTGCAGGATCGATCGCACTGCGGGCGGAAACGCCTTGATATATGCATTAACGGTTGATGGGCCAGCGGCTTTTCGTATCATCAGGAGACGCTTCGGGCTGCAGTGAGGGGATATTGTAGTTGGCGCTGCGGCTCCGTGGGAAGACCTTCCTCCCCCTGATAAGCAACTCAGCCAGTAGCGCCCGACGCATCCGTTCGTTCGGCCAGACAGCGGACGAGGAATCCAAACAGCAGGACAAAGTCACCCCGCGCTGATAAAAACCTCCGCCGCCAACCCCGCCCGATGCCGGTGTGGCTCGTCCCCGGGACTGTAAGCGCCTAACGCGGAATGCGTTCCGGTTCACGCCGTCCCGTTGTGATCACGATGGCACCACAGTTCTCCCATCCCCTGAACTGCATCGGAACGTTCGACGATCGGGTGTACACTTCCATCGCTCGTACGTCCCGCGCATTCACGTACTCCAGACCGCCGGCACTCACATTGCCCATCCGCATTCCGTCGATAAATACGAGCGGTGAACAGTAAGCTGTGGTTCCTCCAAAGCCCCTGAAGAGCACGCGCCCACCAAAGGATCCGGGCAACACCAAGGCCCCGGGCACCTGCCGCAACAAATCCGACACGTAGTACGGATCCCGCTTCACCATTTCCGCTTCATCAAAAAAGCGTCCGAAACCACTCTTCTGCCGTTCCAGAAACTCCGTGTAGGGGCTGCTCTCGAGAATCCGTCTGCCCGTGACCCGTACTGTATCGAGGAACGCGGCCCGCGACTGCAGTTCAAAATCGGCGACGGCGAGTTGGTTGGCCTGAACATCGAGAGGTCTTATCGTAGGCAGGTAGCCGATTGCCCTGACATCAAAGTTGAACGAACCAAGCGGCAGCGAATCCAGTGCGTAGTAACCGTCCTGATTCGTTTCCCCTTCGGCGCCGGTTTCTCCAAGGCGTACGCGCGCGCCGCTGACGGGCTTACCACCTTTGGCCGTTACGCGACCGCGCACCGTCCCCGATCCGGATCGCACGTCGATCACAACACCGGAGTCGGCATCCAGCGAATCCGGCATCACTCGCTTGCTACTTAGTGTAATCGGCGCAATGAACACATCGCGCAATACCATGCCGTCCGGAGGGACAAGGACTGTGAGCACACCACTCGAATCGGCGTCCAGCGTCGCATGTGCGACGATTATTTCGTCCCGTGGCAGGTAGCAGGCGACAAAAAAGCCGGTCTCACCTGATACCGCCTCCACTTCCGGAATCTCCCGCACGATACGTTTGTCCTCCACAGCAATCGAACTCCACTGCACTTTGACCCTGGCACCCCGTACAGGCAAACCGGTCACAGCGGAACGTGCGGCGCCAATCCACGCCCCTCCCGAATCGGCGGCCGTGCCGCAATGCGCCCGAACGACGGACGCGGCCGATGGCACCGCCAGAGGCGCCCGTATCTGCGCTGCCGTCGTAACCGTCAACTGCAACAACGGTGGCGCAATTCCGAGCGAATCCAACGTGCGATGGAAGAAACCGAGCAGATAAATGCCTGTCGCGACGCTATCGAAACGATAGGCGCCGTTGTCGCCGGTGATGATCGAGTACGCTTTCACCGCGTTGGCCGTGTCCACCAGCTGAACAGTGGCTCCCGATAGTGGTCGCCTGGCCACGCTGTCGTAGACCACGCCCGAGATGGACGATACCTGTCCATCCACCGTGGACGGTAGTGCAGCTGCAGCGCAAGCGCAGGGCAATAACAAGCGCAGGCGCCAAGTCATGCGCGGACGACGCCCCGCGATACGCGGCATGAACCCCCGCGGGAGTCCAGCACGGTTCCCTGCCTGCGCCGTCACAGGACCAGCTACACCCCGAACTGGGTGAGATGGTGATTCAAATGTTTGTAAAACAGCACCTGCCACTCGCTCGACGTGAGCGCACCGAATGATGGCGACTCGCGTCCCTCAAAGCGGGCAACTCCATCTTTCTGCACCCTCTCCAGAAAGCCCACGAGCCGCGCTTTCTCCTTCGCGAAGTCTTTGGGGGTGGTCTGCTTGAAGGCCGGAGCAGTCGGCGAATTGCGCGGGTAGGGGTCAGGACCGACCACCTTCTTCTTCACCAACGTCTTGAGAAAGAAGCTCAACAGAAAACCGGGCTTCTTGTGAATGTCCTCGTAGACCATCTCGTAGGCCACATTGCAGTGAGCCAACATCTGGTCCACCGACATTCTGCCCCACTCCGGCTTCGTGGTTGGCGTCAGCTTGTTGATCCGCTCCACGAGATCTGCAACACCAGCGGAATCGAACACATCATTCGTCATGGGTCCCCTGCTAGAAAGCCGTTCTTTCGGTGACACTCCAATTACGCGCTCGAACGCTCCACGTTACGACCGGCAGAATCGAAACGCCAGCGTGACGGCTCGCGGCTGCTGATCACCACCCGTACCCGAACGGGAGCATGGCACGATGTGCCATGAGGTGGAACTGCGCGTCCATTTGCTCGGGGCCTGCATTCCCCGGACGGTCGAGCCACCACTTCGCCATCTCCATCACGGCTCCGCTCAACATCCGCGCCGCGAGGGCACTCGGCAGACGCTCCTGCTGAGCAAACGTTCCTGCTGCGGTAGCCTGTCCCGGAAGAATCCGCAGGCGCCGATCGATGATCGCGGCCATGAACGCGACGCCCAACTCCCAGATTTCTTCCATCCGGTCCGATCCACGCAACGACGCGACTACAGCGCGCGATCCGTCCAGATGACCAAGAAACTCCGCAACGGGTGCCAGCCGCCTCCCGTTCCCTGCCCCGCTCCGTGCGCCATCATTCGCATCAAGCTGCGCCTCAAGCCAGCTGAACATTCCCTCATAACTGGAGAACAGCGCGTCGTCCTTTCCGCGAAAGTACTTGTAGAACGTCGCCCGCGACACACTCGCTCGGTCCAGGATCTGCTGGACCGTAATTTTGTCGAAGCGTTGTTCGGCGAGCAGCGTAGCCATGGCGTGTCCGAGGGCGCGGGTCGACCGCAGGACGCGTGGGTCTACCTGAACATCACTGGCCTCGCCGTTCATTATCCGACTCATTGGAAGGTGCCCCATGCTAGACTTTGCGCCGGACAGGTCGGCAAACTTCCAACAGCCTATTCCCCAAGGACTGATACCGCAATGACAAGAGAGAACAAGGCCGCGCTCGCGTTGGTCGTTGGCACGATCGGGACGCTGGTCACCATGGGCCTGCACCCAACCGGCGCCGAGAGCATGCAGAGTGCGTCGCACGGCGGCTCGAATATCGTCGGCAAGGGCGTGCACGTGCTGGCTCTTGCGGTTCAGCCACTGCTTATCGCCGGCATGCTGGTACTGACGCTGCAGTTGCGGCAAGCGCTCGACATGGCCGTTACCGCCTTTATTGCTTTCGCGCTTGGCATTGTGGCCGTAATGATCGCCGCGGCGGCCAGTGGTTTGATCTCCATGGATCTCATCGCTGACGCGGTGGGACAAACCGGTGTGCAGCTGGAGGCAACGATGAGCCAGGTGCATCTGGCTGGTGCGATTAATCAGGCGTTCGCCAAAGTGTATGTCGGGATGATGGCGGCGGCACTGATCCTGTGGTCGCGGGCCATGCGCAGCAGCGCGCACTTCCCCGTTGCGCTGTCATGGCTCGGCTACACCGTAGGCGTTCTTGCACTCGCGGGAATTCTGAGCGGTCATTTGCGTCTGGACGTCCACGGATTCGGCGCGGTGATGATCGCACAGGCGCTTTGGGTATTATGGACCGCTTCGGCGATGCGAAAGGTTCCAGGACACCAGATCGCCGTTTAATGCATCTGTAGGCGGGACGAGAACGTAGAACGGGGATTCCGCACGCAGTGTCCGCTGGCACCTCTCCTCTTGTCAGCGGGACCCTCAGGGCGACACCTGATTGATGAAGCTGCGCAGATCGGTGTCCCACAGCGTCGGTTCGTTGATGATAAAATGGCCGCTGAAGGTCGGATTGCTTCGCCGATACACATGAAATGTGCCGTTGCCGCCCGCGCTCCTGAATGCGTCGAAGTTGGCACGACTGTGTGCGACGCTGTAGAAGGGATCGTTCTCGCCGTACAACCACAATGTAGGCAGGGTCGCGGCTGCGGCGGCGGTGAACGTGGTTTTGTTGACCGCAACAGCATCGCTGCACAATTCACCAATCCAGCCCCCGACGAAGTTCACGACGCCCCGATACGGTGCAGGATGACGCGCGGCATGGGCGACGGCGAGAATACCTCCGCGAGAGATGCCACCCACCACGATTCGGGCCGTATTCACATCGGCGCGGGTGAGCACGTGCGCGCGAATTGCGTCGGCATCTTCGAGCGCCCGTTCGAGGCCGGCCAGCGCCAGCGAGCGCGAGCAGGAATAGCGCGAGCGATCGGCCTCAAACCCTTCGTCATAAAGCCCGCCTGACCCACCGCGGCCCCTCCGTTGCGGGAACAACACCATAAAGCCACGGTCGACAAACGCTTTTGCCAAAGTTTCGCTGGAATACACCTGGCTGAACAGCGACGGATCGTCCCCGTTTCCCGTTGAACCGTGATGAAAGATCAGCGTCGGGTATGGTGCGCTGCTTAGCGGCCTGTACACGATCATCTGCAGGTTCACCGCGCCTCCACCCTCCATCAAGGACGTCGCGATACGCTCCACCGTCCGTTCCGCATATACTCTGCATTGATCGCCTTCGAGGGAGGATCCAGGGGAACAGATCGGTGGATCGACAATCGTTGTTCCTCCGCAGCCCACCAGCCAGAACGTTGTCAGCGCCGAGGCACACCGTCGCAGGAGTGCGCGCCGGGCGGATGTCTCGCCGGTCGCGGAGTGCGTGAGCTGCCATGCGGCCGGTTCCAAAGAGAGACTCATGTTCTGTACGACAGATTTCAGACGCGAAAGGTTCGCCTCAGTCCAGTTCGGCGGCACCATCCGGTGGAACAACGCTCCATGAGAGCAGACCTTTAGCGACCATGATGCCGGGGAAACCCCGTACCCCGCATGAACGAGCAGCTTGAGGGTGCACTGACAACGGTGCAAAATGGCAGTCTCCTCAAACAACCTCCGCCATGTTGTTCGCCACGTGGGCGCGCCAGTCCGTCGCATGCTTGCTGATAGTCGCCCCGTCACTGGCCGAGGCGCAGGCCAGTCGCGAGAGTTTCCTTCCGCGTGCCAGAGAGTTGATGGGCGCTGCGCCGTTCATCGACACGCATAACGATTTGCCAGAAATGATTCGGCTGAAAGGCGCCTTCAACCTCGACAAGTACGACCCCGACGGTGCGCTCCCCGACATCGATACCGACATCCCACGCGCACGGCGCGGATTGGTAGGTGGGCAGTTCTGGGCCGCGTACGTTCCGTCGCAGTACGAAGGCAACGGCGCCAGTACAATGGTTCTTGAAGAGATCGACCTCATTCGACGGATGATCGCACGATCGCCGCACCTGGAACTCGCGACCACTGCTGACGACATCGTTCGCATTCACCGGGCAGGCAGGATCGCCTCGCTGATCGGCATTGAGGGCGGGCATGCAATCGACAACTCCATGGGCATCCTGCGTCTTGTTTCGGAGCTGGGCGTTCGCTACATGACGCTGACCCACGGCTCATCGACCGCATGGGCCGACGCATCCACCGACGCAGCAAAACACAGCGGTCTCTCGCCGTTCGGTCAGGAGATTGTGCGTGAGATGAATCGACTCGGCATGATGGTGGATCTCTCGCATGTGTCAGATGCCGTAATGAGCGATGTGGCGCGCATAAGCGAGGCGCCGCTCTTCTTCAGTCACTCATCGGTTCGCGCGCTGGCGAATCACCCTCGCAATGTTCCGGATTCCATCCTGCGGAAAGTCAGGGAGAAAGACGGCGTGGTGATGGTGAACGCCTTCCCTGCGTTTGTCGATTCCTCGACCGCCGAGATGATGCGCGATGTCTTTGGTGTGCAGCGAAAATTCATTGCACAATGGCCTAACGATCCTCAGAAGGTGGATTCGGCGTTCCTGGCCTTTATCAACTCGGTTCCGAACACCACGCTTGACCGGTATGTCGATCACATTGATTACATCGCCACACTGATCGGTGTTGAACATGTCGGCATTGGTGCCGATCTGGGTGCCATTGATAAACACCCCACGGGACTCGACGACATCTCGATGTTCCCCAATCTCGTGGCTGAGTTACTGCGGCGGGGTTACAGCGACGCTCATGTGCAGGCGATAATGGGAGGGAATGTGCTGCGCGTGATGCGAAAGACCGAGGCCGTGGCTAAGCGGCTCCAGTCGGTGCGAACGCCCTCGGTGGCCCGGATAACCGAGACCGGGCAGGGAGCCTAGCGCCCGCGCATCAGCGAGGCCACTGAGCCATCATTGCTTCTTCTGACGCTCAGCGAAATACAGAATGTTCGGCGCCTCGGACCGCGCGGCCGCGATATCGGGCAAGCCATCACCATCAAAATCGGCGATCGCAAAACCGTACACGGCCCCCTTGTTGTCGCCGAACTTGATGGGCACGTAGCGGCGACCGGATGCATCGTTGAAGTACACAACCGATGGCGCCTCCTGATGCCCGACCACGATGTCGATCGCTCCGTCGGCGTTCAGGTCACCCAGAATCAGGGCCTGCGGTGTCTCGTCGCCGGACCCGATGGGCAAGCCCTCGGAGAACGTCCCGTCTGTTTTGCCAAAAAACACGACCACTCCGCGGTCGCCATTTATTGCTACGATGTCGGCCAACCCATCGCGATCGAGATCCGCGACTTCAGCCATTCGCATGCGCGCGTCCGCCGGACCAAACGGAACCTTCCGCGAAAAGGTGGCGTCGCCGCTGTTCAGATATACGTAGCTCTGCCCGCTGTCGCGGTACGGCACGATAAGATCCAGCATCCCGTCGCCATTGATGTCCGTCGGAGTCACGGTTGTCGCGGGTTCCTTCGAAAAATTGAGACACTGATCATCGAAGCGACCCTGCCCGCGGTTGAGACAGACAAAGTTGCCAATCTTTGGCGACCGGTTCGCCACGACAATGTCGGGCAGCCCATCACCGTTAAGATCTCCCACGTTCGCGTTCCGCATCGGCCATTCCGGCAATCCATAGCTTGATCCAACGCGAAAGGTCCCTTTCCCGTCGTTCAGGTAGACCAGCTTGGGGTCGGGTTTGTCATTGCTTATCACGACATCCAGATCTCCATCACGATCCAGATCAATCAACCGGCCCGAATACGAGCGATCGGAGGCCACGCCGAGGTCGTAGGCCGACGTGATGTTTCCTTTGCCATCTCCAAGCAGAACGCGGTCGACGAGCGGCCAGTGACGCCCCTTCGCGAGGACTATGTCGAGCGTACCATCGCCGTTCACGTCTCCGAAACTGACGTTCGCTGACGTCTCGGACGTGGTTTCGAGCAGCAGGGTACGATCAAAGCGATGCAGCACCAGTTCCGGTTCACCTTGAGCAGCCGCAGCGCATCCAGCTGCACCAACCAGTGCGAGCACAGGAATCCATGAGCATGCGGCGGGCACCCGCGCGCGATGGGATTTGCGCCGTATGCGGCCTAGCGTCTGACCCCTCACGGTTGCCCCTCGATCGCACGGTGCGCTCGCTGGATGTGAGCGGTGGCCTGCATTCGGGAGCGCAACTCGAAGGTGTTCATCTGGGGGCACGGTGAGAATACGCAACTACAGCGAGGGGCGTTTCGTGTGGAAGTCTGTCGCTGCCTGAAAGCGATGGGCGACCGACAGAATGCCGTCATCATTGTACAACGCACCAACGATAACGGCGCAGATCGGCTGCGCATTCAGCTGCGGAGCCAGCGGAGTCGGCGTCGCCGCGGCCGCAGCCGGTCCCCCCGGGCCCTGCTGCACCGCCGGCACATCAAACTTGTACGGAACGACAACACAGGGGTGGCCGGTCTGCGCGTTCGCGCCAATATCTGCCGTAGGTGAACCGATAAACATGTCGAGATCCTTCATGTATTCCCCCCACTGCACGATCATCACGTGACGGCGTCGCTGGGACTGCACGAAGTCAAACGCGCGCGGAGCGCGACCGTTCACAAAGCGTGGATTCCAGTTGGAATTCCTCAGCGGGTCAGCCGGCGCGCCACCGCCGGCCCCGGCCACACCACCACCAGCTCCTCCCCCTCCTCCTCCACCGCCGCCGCCGCCGGCAGGAGGAACCGCGAGGAGCGCATCCAGATCAATGTTCAGCTCTTTCGCCTTCTGCTGAACGAAGGCATCGAAGAACGCAGCCCCTTCGACGCCGATGGCATTCCCGACTCCCGCCACGGTCGGACGCGGCCCTACATCGCGCGGGCGCATGCCCAGATCGCGCAGTTTAGCAATGAATTCCGGCGGTGCGTTGGGATCGACGCCAATGCGGAGACGGCCGAGGTCAACATTTCGCTGAAAACTGAACGGTGTCATCACGGTGGATGGGTCTTTCTCATCCACACCATGCAACACATTAAACACCATCGCGCAATCTTCGACGGTGCGACACATGGGGCCGACACGATCCATGGACCACGCCAGCACCATGCCGCCGTGCCGACTCACACGACCGAACGTGGGACGCAAGGCGCTCAGCCCGTTGCGGATGGCTGGTGACACAATCGATCCCTGGGTTTCGGTCCCGATCGAGAAAGCCACGCAGCCGGCGGGCGTCGCCGAGCCGGGACCCGTGGACGACCCGCTCGCTCCCTGCGACAGATTCCAGGGATTGTTGGTCCGGCCGCGATACCACTGATCCCCCTGCGCAAAGAGCCCGGTCGCCAGCTTGGCAAGCAGCACGGCTCCTGCTTCTCGCAACCGAACGACGATTTCGGCGTCGTAGTCGGGCACCTGAGTTTCGAAATCCTTGCTCCCCCAGATCGTGGGCACCCCCTTGGTGGCAAACAGGTCCTTGAGGCCATAGGGCACACCATGCAGGGGCCCACGATAGTTCCCACGACGGATTTCGTCGTCGGCCTGTCTGGCCTCCGCCATAGCTGAATCTTCCATCAGAGTAACAATACAATTCAACTGCGGGTTGAGTCGCTTGAGCCGCGACAGATAGATCTCTGTCATGCGGACCGAGGTGACCCGCTTTTCGCGCAACAGCGCGGAGATGCGATGCGCTGGCAGAAAGGCGAGATCCTCATCGCTGACCGGGACGGCACCACGCCACCGCTCCACCGTGAATGTCGACCGCTCGAACGCCGCAGCGCCACGCTCACGCATGAGCTTCTGCATCAGGGCTCCCGTACCACCCGGATGCGGCATGAACTGCAGAGCCGGTGAGTCACCGTTGCCTAACGGGTACGGCGGGGGTTGTTGCGCCCGCCCCCCCGGCTGTTGCGCGCGCAACGTGGTCGCCGCTGCCGACCCGAAAGTGGTCGCCGCCGCAGAGACCAACGACAGAAAAACGAACGATCGCCGATCCAAGCCGCTGGCAGCGAGGTCGCCTTCGTCGACGGCACGCAGCTCGGTTTCGAGCTGATCCAGGTAGTCATGATGTGTGGTCACGCACTGTATCCGGCTGAGTGTGAAGAGGTGTCTCCGCCTAATGTGCATTCGGAACCCGACATGGCCAGTAGGCGAGTACAGCGCGCGGCTCCTCACGAACCAGGGTCGCCAGAGGGGGCGCCGATGCGCATCTTGCCTGAGCGACTTCCCTCACCCGCAGACACCAGACATGCCCCACACGCGCCGCGACTTCGTTCGACAAATGGGCGTTGGCCTCGCCGCAGCAGGCGCTTCGGCCGAGGCCCTCGCCTGTCAGCCTGCAGGACGGCCCCAGGGCTCCGAGCTGCTTCTCGTGCCGAATCCCAGACACCCCGAACCCGCTCCCGTCGGCACAGACCGGCTCCCGCTGGACTGGTACAAGCGCCAGTCGCGCACGCTGCGGGACCAGGCACGGTCACGCGGCGCGGACGTCGTGGTGCTCCAGAGTGATACCAATCTGGTCTACTTCACCGGTTGCTTCAGGTCCAGCGGCGAACGGACCACGTGGGCCGTGCTGCCGGTGAATGAACCCGAGACGTTACACTGGCTATCGCCTGCGATTGATCGCGATCTCATCACGAGCTGGTGGGCCACCATCAACGAGTACTACTTCTGTTATCCGCATGCCGAAGGCGGCTACCCCAATCGCGGCGAGATCGGTCATCGCGGTACACGCGTTGATCTGTGGGAATGGGCCCTGAAGCACCTCGCCGACGCCGGCTACGCAGGAAAAACCATCGGACTGGACCGCGAGCTGACGCCCTCCGCACAGCGCACGTTCGATCGCATATTGCCGCGCACCAAGGTCGTGAACATCAGCGATCTCTGCCTGCAGCTTCAGATCATTAAGACGCAAGAAGAAATCGCCCTGACACAACGGGCCTATCGTTACTTCGATCAGGTGCACGCCTTCGCGAGAGACTTTCTCCTGGAGAACGGCACGTCGACGACCGACTACGCAATCGGGCAGGCACTCTCATCGTATGGCATCAATCTGATGATGCGGGACATCCGCCGCGACGGGAAGCCGCACAGTGCGGTTGGCATGGAGGTCACGGGCAACTACGTGCGCACCGGCGTGGCAACCGCCTATCCTCATCCGAACCAGTTTTTTCACGCACCAGTGAACAAGGGACAGCCGGTATACGTGAATTGTGACATTCTGTTGGGTGGATACGGCGGTGAAGGTTATCGCAACTACATTCTGCTGCCGTCCACACCAGCGCATGATCGCATGTGGCAGGTTGTCGCCGACACGGTACAGATGATTACCGAGGAAGCGAAACCGGGTGCGATCTGTTCAGATATCGCCGAAAGGGTGCATCGATATCAGGTGGCGGAGGGTATGCAGGAGTTCATCTATCATCGCCCGGGACATGGACAGGGCCAGAACTTCGTGGGTCATCAGCCACCTTTTCTGGCGTTAGGCGACCACACCCCCATCGAGGCGGGAATGACGTTCTCGGTCGAGCCGGGACTCTACGATGAGAAAAGCGGAATCGGCATTAATCCGAGTGACCGGCTTCTCGTAAAACCGGACGGCGGTGTTCTCATGAGCAGCATCCCCTTCAGCAAGGAATGGAGCTACCTGAGCGTATGATTCGACTCCTGCAGACGTCGGTGGCCGGTCGCTCGTTGCCGCACAGACACACCAGCCAAGGCGCGCGGCGCCTCATCACATCCCTCGCGGCGCTTTCAGTCGTCGCCGCGGCGGCGCCGGC
>JBGTBX010000229.1:0-5313 GCA_041749115.1 Gemmatimonadaceae bacterium | reverse complement strand
TATTCGATCCACCCGTTCAACCAGTGGATGGAGCGCGCGAGGGGGATTGACGCGCAATCCCTACGCCCTCGACCGCAACGCATGCGGATCAAGCTCCGGGAGCGGTGCGGCGATCGCGGCCAGTCTCGCTGCGGTCGGGGTTGGTACAGAGACGGATGGCTCGATCGTGTGCCCGGCGCACGTGAACGGACTCGTTGGCATTAAGCCGACAGTTGGTCTCGTAAGCCGTGCCGGCATTGTGCCGATATCCCATACGCAGGATACGGCTGGCCCGATGTGCCGCACGGTGCGCGACGCCGCTGCGCTTCTCTCGGTCCTCGCCGGCGTGGACGCGCGCGATCCTGCGACCGCGCCAGCGGCGGGGAATATCAGTACGGATTACACCGCAGCCTGCGACGCCAGTGCACTCAAGGGCGCTCGTATCGGCGTGGTCCGTCAGATGTTCAACGCCGGCCCCGGCGTTGACGAGGTGATGGACGTGTCGCTCAAGGCGATGCAGGACGCAGGGGCGGTACTGGTGGATCCGGTGGCGATTCCGTCCATGGATGCGTTGCAGCAGCACAGCTTCACCATCCTTGCCTACGAGCTGAAGGCTGCGATGGCCGCGTACCTGGAATCGCGCGGGGCGAGCAGCAAATATCGCACGCTGGCAGATCTCATACAGTTCAACAAAGACAATGCTGTGCGCGAAATGCCGCACTTCGGGCAGGAAATATTCCTGATCGCCGAAGCGAAGGGGCCACTGACCGATGCAGCGTATCGGGACGCACTCGCCGCGGCGCAACGTCTCACGAGGCGGGAGGGCATGGACCGGGTTCTTGCGGAGTACAGGCTCGACGCACTGGTTGCTCCCACAGGAGGACCGGCCTGGCTCACGGATTTGGTAAACGGTGATCACTTTGGTGGTGGCAGCTCCTCGCTGTGCGCGGTCTCCGGATATCCGGCGATCACGGTACCGGCAGGATTTGTGTCGGGCCTTCCGGTAGGGCTCACCATCATGGGACCGGCCTGGAGCGAGAGTCGCCTGATCGGGTATGCGTACAGCTTTGAACAGGCCACCAGAGTCCGGAAGGCGCCGAGCTACCGGCCCCGTGTTGAACTTTGACCTGACGGTCGTTAGGTATCCCGCTACACTCATCCACAACTGCGATCATGGCCGCTGAACAATTCTCCTGGGGCAGCATCATCGGGCGGCTCGTCGCGGCGCTTGTCCTCGTTTTTGCGACCTATAACGCCGAGGGCACGTCCTACTATCACTGGGCGCTGGAACCGCTGATAGAAGGGGCCGGTGGTTTCAGCGCCGTGAAGTTTCTGGCCGGCATAGTGCTCGTGGTCGCATGGGTCATTTTTCTGCAGGCTGCCCGCCGATCGCTTGGCGTCGCCGGTGCGCTGCTGGTGGGGGCGATCTGCGGTGGAATCATCTGGTTTCTTATCGACAGCAACCTCATGAGCGCGTCGAGCTCGCGGGGCATCACACGTCTCGTACTCGTCGGTGTTGCGATTATTCTCGCAGTGGGCATGTCATGGTCACACCTGTCGCGCCGAATAAGCGGTCAGGGCGATGTCGACATAGTGGACTGATCCGTCGAGTTCCTGATGCGTCGGAAGGTCTCGCGCCGCGAACTGAGGCAGAGGGTGTCACGGCCGACGGGAGAGCCACGCGCATGCTACGATGGCGATGCCTCTGCTGGCGGCTTGCAATGGGGACGTGTGCCTACGAGTGCGGCCGAACCAAACGTTGCGCCCCCGCAGCTGAATGTTGGAGGTTCGACCTACCAGCGGGCCAGAAGTCCGGCGAACAACTGGCACATCACAGCACCAGCAACACTCATGGCTAATCCCCACGCGAGCAATCGCTGAAACAGGCGTCGTGAAGCCTCGGGGTCGGTCACTGCTGCGACGCACAGCGCCCCAAGTGTAGACAGCGGCGAGACATCAACAACGCTCGCGCCCACATTGATGCTCAGTGCGATGGCAAGCGGATCTCCTCCACCCAGATTAGCGGCCAGGCCGGGGACAGTCGGAAGAAACGTCGGTAACACGACGCCAGCCGTACTGCTGTACATCGAAATGATGCCGGTAAGGAAAGCAATCATGCCGTTGACCGTGTCCGGAGTTGCCAGTCGGGAGAGCAGGGCGGAAAACAACTCCATACCACCCGTCCGTTCCAGTAAAGCAATCAGCGTGGACACACCGGTCACCAGCATAATCACGCCCCACGGTACACCGCGTATGGCGGTGTTCTCATCGGCAGCCTTCAGCAACAGCAGGACCACAGCCATGGCAAATGCACTCAGACCCAGGTGCAGCTTAAAGACCACAACACCAATAATCCAAAGCAGCACAAGGCCCGCGCTCATGAGTTGCAGAGGGCTGAGGCCGCGTTCTGGCTGATCTTCGGCGTGCGCAGCGGCCTGTGTCGTCAGCTTATGTCCGCCGAGCATGAAGTACGCCACGAGCGCCACGGCAGCGTGCGCCGCGAAGTTTGCCAGCCACACTTTTCCTTCGTGCCCGCCCAGCCCGACCTCAGCCATTTTACTGTTGGCAATGACGCCGACTGATGCAACCGGAGACAGGTTGCCGGCGTTGGCTCCGTTGGCGACCATGAGCGATGTCAAAAACGGTGACGCACCGACTCGCCGTCCGATCGACATGGAAAGAGGAATAAGCAATGCCACCGTGGAGATGCTGCCCGGTCCGGCCGAGGACAGGATCAGTGCGATACCAAAGAGCAGGATCGGCACGAGACGCGCATTACCTCCGGCGGCGCGGACCGCACCGTGTGCAAGCTGCCCGAGCGTGCCGTTTGCCTCCGCGATGGCGAAGAGGAGTGTGACACCAGCCAGCGTAACGAAGAGGCTCGAGGGAAATCCGGCGACGATGTCGTTCGAGCTCACACCGGCGACCACAGTGCCGACGATCCAGGCGAGCGCGAGCGCGAGCAGCCCGACGTTAAGCCGGGCGAACATCGAAATGGCGATCGCCGCAATCACGGCGATGAGCGTCGCAATGGCCGGATTCACGATGTCACGTCAGCGGGGGACCAGGGAGGAAGCAATGCCTTTTGCACCTTGCCGAGTGCGGTGCGAGGAAGCGCGTCCACGCGGACAAATGCGCGAGGGAGTTTGAACGAGGCCAGATGCTGGCGACAGTGATCAGCGAGAGCGCTGTCTGCGACGCTGGTATCCGCCACGAGGTATGCGACCGGCACTTCCCCGCGGCGAGGATCGGCGACTCCGACCACGGCAGCCTCGTGGACGCCTGTCAGTTCCAGCAGGAGCTCTTCGATTTCGCGCGGATAAATGTTGAATCCGCCACTGATGATCAGCTCAGACCGCCGCCCTCGCAATGTGACGTACCCGTCGCTGCTGAGTTCTCCGAGATCACCGGTGCGAAACCAACCCTGAACAAAGGCGGACTCCGTGGCTTCGGGTTGTCGCCAGTAGCCGGCGAACACGTTCGCGCCCCGCACCACAACTTCGCCAATGGTGCCGGGCTCCACATCAGTCCCCGCGTCGTTCACGATGCGTATCGATACTCCTGGAAGCGGCGGTCCCACGGAGCCGGCGCGCCGTTCCCCAACGTATGGATTGCTGCAGTTCATCAAAGTTTCGCTCATGCCGTATCGCTCGAGGACCACGTGGCCGTAGGCCGCAAGGAAAGCTTCGTGGGTGCTTGCCGGCAGAGGCGCCGACCCCGATACGAACAGACGCATCGACGCGCCGATGCGTTCAGTAGTTGCACGATCCAGCTCGAGCAGACGGACGTACATGGTTGGAACGCCAAAAAAAAGAGTGGGGACGAAGTCGTCGAATTCCTGCACAATAGTCGCCGCCTCAAAACGCTCCAGCAGGCGCATGAGGCAACCGCTGGCGAGCCAGCTCACGACGCCATTGCCCAGACCATGCACGTGAAAGAGGGGCAATGCGGCCAGATATCGGTCTTCGTTCGTGATATGCCACGCCGTACAGAGAGCGAGGGCGTTCGCGACAAAGTTCGCGTGGCTTAGCACTGCTCCCTTTGCTCGTCCGGTCGTGCCCGAGGTGTAAATGAGCGCCGCCGGATCGTTGGCAGAGCGGCTCTCAAAATTTCGCGATCCCGGGAGATCTGTCGCCTCGGCGAACAACTCACTCAGCTGCCACGCCGGGACCTCGAGAGGAAATGGCAGGCCATCTTCATCGATGATGAGCGCCATAGGTTGAGCGTCCTCGATGATGTGCCCCAGTTCCCGCTCGCGGTACAAAATGTTGATCGGAACCAGCAGGATACCGAGTTTGGAACACGCGATAAACAGCTCAATGAACTCTACGGAATTGCGCAGATACACGCACAATCTGTCTCCCGCGCTCACACCGCGCGACACAAGCGCGTGTGCGACTTGATTGCTCCTGTGTTCAACGTCGCCAAAGGTGCGCCGCTGCATACTCCCTTGTGACGTTTGCCACTCCAACGCGGCTGTATCGGCGCGGCGAAGGAGCGATTGATCGAAGAGGTCGACGAGGTTCATCGGCGCTCAACAGGAGCCAGCCGCTGACCCAGCGAATTGACGAAGAACACGGTGATAAAGATCGCGAGGCCGGGGAAGAGTGCCAGCCACGGTTCGGTGGTCATGGTCGATTGGGCCTGATAGAGCATGTTACCCCAGCTCGCATCCGGGGGTTGAACGCCGACTCCAAAGAACGACAGCGCACTTTCGAGCAGCAGTGCGCGACCCACGGACAGCGTCGCGGCAACGCCGATCGTTGCGGCGACGTTAGGAAGCAGGTGCCGCCATACAATCAACGGTGTCGGGCTGCCGGCAGCGTGTGCAGCTTCCACGAACCCGCGATCCACCAGCGTCAGCACTTCGGCACGGACGACACGCGCCGTTTCCATCCATCCGGTTGAGCCAACCAGAACGATCAGCAGCGGAATCGACGGTTGCATGATGGCCGAGAGAATCATCAGCAGGGGCAGCCGTGGAATCGCCAGGACGGCGTCGGTGATCCGCATGAGCACCCCTTCGGTGATGCCGCGCAGCAGCCCCGCCAACGTGCCGATCAATGTGCCTAACGTAACTGAGAGCAGCGCTGAGAGCACACCGATCGCGAGTGACACCCGCCCCCCATACAACACCCGGGCCAGCACATCGCGCCCCAGCTCATCGGTGCCGAACCAATGCGAGAGCGACGGCGCGCCGCGGCGCACGGCGAGATCGAGTGCGTCCGGGGCAAACGGCGAAACCAGGGGCGCGAGGGTCGCCAGGGCAGCGAGAGCCACCAACACCCCCCGCGGAACGCCGCCACGGTCGACGAGGCGCGTCACGGCACGGCT
>JBGTBX010000228.1:0-48572 GCA_041749115.1 Gemmatimonadaceae bacterium | reverse complement strand
GGCGACGGATCAGCAGACCGTGGTATCGCTTGGGCCAACGCCCGGCGCCGCTGCGTGACCCCCTTCCGAGAATAACAACCATGCTTATCGGCGTTCCGAAAGAGATCAAGACGAATGAGAACCGGATTGCAGTCGTACCTGCGGGCGCTGAGACGATGGTTGCCGCCGGCCACAAAGTTGTCGTAGAGCACGGCGCGGGTGAGGGAAGTGGCTTCGCCGATGACGCGTACAGCGCGGTCGGAGCGACGATTGCGCCCGACGCGGCCGCGGTGTGGGCGCAGGCAGACATGATCATGAAAGTAAAGGAACCGATCGCCGTGGAGTGGCCGCACATGCGCCGCGGTCAGACCTTGTTCACCTACTTTCATTTTGCTGCAGACGAAGCGTTGACCAGGGCGCATCTGGCCTCCGGTGCCACCTGCATTGCGTACGAAACCGTTGAACTGTCTTCGGGCGAACTGCCGCTGCTTACTCCGATGTCGGAAGTTGCCGGCCGCATGGCGGTGCAGGAGGGAGCGAAGTATCTCGAGAAGCTGTATGGCGGTCGTGGCGTGCTGCTCGGTGGCGTGCCCGGGGTCGCTCCAGCCAAGGTGGTCATTCTCGGCGGCGGCATTGTCGGGATCAACGCGGCCAAAATGGCGGCGGGGCTCGGTGCCAAGGTTGTCATTCTCGACGTTTCGCTGGATCGCTTGCGCTACCTGAGTGATGTCATGCCGGCGAACGTGCAGCTTATTTATTCCAACCGCCAGAACGTTCTTGAACAGATTGCCACGGCCGACCTGGTGGTTGGCGGTGTGTTGATCCCGGGCGCCAAGGCCCCCAAGCTCATTCGACGGGACGATCTGAAGTTGATGCAGCAGGGATCGGTGATTGTGGACGTGGCGATCGATCAGGGCGGCTGCGTGGAAACCATCAAGGCCACCACCCACGAGAACCCTGTGTATGTCGTGGACGGCGTGATTCACTATGGCGTAGCCAACATGCCCGGTGGCGTCCCCCGTACGTCGACCTTTGCCCTGACCAATGCCACGTTGCCCTACGCGATGCAGCTGGCCAACAAGGGATGGAAAAAGGCATTGACCGACAATCCGGCATTGCTGAAAGGTCTGAACATGATCGACGGCAAAGTGACCTACGCTGGCGTGGCCGAAGCCTTCGACATGGAGTCGCATGATCCCGCGACGTTCCTGCAGGCGTGACAGATAAGCAGTCTCGGGTGGGTCCGGACGTGGTCCGGGTCCGTCGCCTGCTGAACAACGCGGACCTTCCGTTGCCCTCGCGGCAGACGGACGGGTCTGCCGGTTACGACGTGGCGTCAGCTGACGAAGATTTTGAACTCGCACCTAACGAGCGTCGCGCCGTCTCCACAGGTTTATCCTTTGAACTTCCGCCCGGCGTTGAAATGCAGGTGCGGCCGAGGTCGGGGCTCGCGTTGAAGCACGGCATTACGCTGCCTAACGCGCCGGGAACCATCGATCCCGACTACCGCGGTGAGCTGAAGGTGATCATGCAGAACGGAGGCGCGCGGCCCGTGACCATTCAGCGGGGCGATCGCATTGCGCAGCTCGTGTTTGCGCCCTTTCTGACGCCGCAGCTCGATGCACACGAGGTGTTGTCGGACACAGAGCGTGGTGCTGGCGGTTTCGGCAGCACGGGGTAAGCCCGTCACGCCCGTTGCTCGACCGGTCAAACTGTCGTCCTGATATCGAACCGAGGCGCCCGAATCGGACCGGAACTCGGCGCCCTGTCACGCTGCAATTCCGGCGGAAAGCTCGCCTATTCCGGGCGCGCGTTTTTGTGCGCTAGGTTGTGATGTGGCAACGTCTTGCAGCACTTCACATCGAGAACTAGCTTACGCTAACTAACTGACTGCTACATCCACCGGCCTGCTGCGAGCGGCGCCAGGATTTCTGATAAGCATGCGCTGGCCCTTTCTTCAGCCCGGAAAACTCTTCTCCGCGAACGCTATCGCGGTTGACCTTGGGACAGCGAACACGCTGATCTACGTCAAGGGCGAGGGTATCGTCCTGAACGAACCCTCTGTCGTTGCCCTCGACCGCGAGACCAAAAAGGTCAAAGGGGTCGGTCTTGAGGCAAAACGGATGCTCGGGCGAACGCCCGAAGGCATCGTCGCGGTCCGCCCGATGAAAGACGGCGTGATCGCCGACTTCGACGTCACCGAAAAAATGCTCCGCTACTTCCTGGAGCTCATCATCAAAAACCGGATGTTCAAGATCAAGCCGCGCGTAATCGTGTGCGTGCCGTCCGGGATCACCGAGGTCGAACGGCGTGCCGTGCGCGATTCGGCACTCGGCGCTGGTGCCAAGGAAGTGTTTATGGTCGCCGAACCGATGGCTGCCGCAATCGGCGTCGGACTGCCTATCGAGACACCCACCGGAAACATGGTGATTGATATCGGCGGCGGGACCACCGAGATCGCCGTCATCGCGCTGTCCGGGATCGTCAGCGACACCTCCATTCGCACGGCCGGCGATGAACTGGACACAGCCATCGTGCAGTTCATGCGGAAGAACTACAATCTCCTCATCGGTGAGCCTACGGCTGAATTGATCAAAATTCAGGTGGGATCTGCCGCGCCGCAGGGTGAAGAGCGGGAAATGGACGTAAAAGGGCGCGATCTGGTATCGGGCATTCCAAAAATCGTTCGTATCCACTCCACCGAAATTCGCGAAGCCATTCAGGAGCCCATTCAGCAGATTGTCGACGCCGTACGGCGCGCCCTGGAGATTACGCCACCCGAGCTCGCTTCGGATATCGTGGATCGCGGCATTGTGATGACTGGCGGTGGCGCGCTGATACGGGGACTCGATATCGTGCTGAGTCAGGAAACAGGTCTTCCCATTCACGTGGACGAAGATCCGCTCACGTGCGTCGTACGGGGAGTCGGGCGCATCCTCGACGACGAGCAGAAGTACTGGTCCGTCTTGACGTCCTAGGGAGATTCGCCGATGGCGCGCGCCACGCAGACAGGCTCGCGAACCGATTTCGCTCTGCTCGCAGCGTGCGGACTCCTCGCGCTACTGTGCCTCGTGCTGCCGGCGGCTACGCGCTACGCGATCGCTGCTTCGCTGCAGCGCACGGTTGCGGCGCCGTTCCTCGCCATGCAGGCCCGCGCCGAGCGCGCGAGGTCTGCTTTTTCGGAGCGTGAGCGCCTAACGCTTACGGTTGATTCACTCACGGTTCGCGTGCGCGACCTTCAAGTGCTCGATGCAGAGAACGCGGAATTGCGCGGACTGCTCTCCCTGAGTCGAGCTATTCGCTGGGGGTTTATTCCGGCGGAGGCACTGAATGGGAATGCAGCGGGCGATCCGCACACGTTGCTGTTGACCGCCGGCGCCAACGCCGGAGTCGCACTTCGTTCAGCTGTTGTTGCGCCGGCAGGGCTGGTTGGACTCGTCAGTTTTGTCGGCAGCACCACGTCAAATGCAATGTCGTGGTCTCATCCGGATTTTCGTGTCAGCGCCATGGCTCAGGATGGCAGCGCCTTCGGCATCGTGTCGCCACATTTGGCCGGTAGCACGTCGTGTGGAAGTCTCCCGGGTGGCTGCGAAACCGCGGACCGGTATCTGCTTGAGCTACGCGGGGTTCCGTTCCGGGGCGTCCTGAAGCCAGGGACCATTATTGCCTCCTCAGGCCTGGGCGGCGTGTTTCCTCGCGGCATTCCGATCGGCACTGTGATGGGTGAAATCGAAACACCCGTGCAATGGACGCGCACCTACCTGCTTCGTCCGGCCATGCACCCGCGTGACATCACCAGTGTGCTTGTACTCTCTCCGCAGCAGGTGGCGCGGGACAGTCTCGAGAACGCCTGGGCGACACCCTCGGCAAGCGCGCTCACCGTCGATGGCATCGTGCGTGCCGCCGACAGCGTGCGGCAGGCCCAAGTGCGTGACTCAATCGATCTGGCGCGCCCCCGTATTGATTCGTCGGCTCTCCTGGCGCGGCCGATACCTGACTCCATCGCGCTCCGATGAACTTTCAGCGTGGTGGTCGGGCGATTGTCATCTTCTCGCTGTTGCTGGTGCTGCATTTCTTTGTGCGCCCGCTGCTCCCCTGGCGAGTGACGGCGGATTTCCTTGTGATCGCCGTACTCCTGATGTCGGTGAGAGTGCGTCCCGGCGCCGCGGCGATGATCGGATTCGCAACCGGACTGGTCAGTGATTCATTGGCGCCCACGGCCTTCGGAGCCGCGGCCCTGGCGCTTACGCTCATAGGTTTTGCCGCATCATGGCTCAAGGCAGTATTCTTCTCTGACAACATTTTGCTTCACGCGTTCTTCTTCTTTATCGGCAAATGGACGTTTGACATCGTCTACGTTCTGGCCGAGCAGCAGCGCAATGCTACAGATATTGTCACGCAGCTGCTGCTCTGGTCGCCACTTGCGGCGGGAGCTACAGCCGTCGGCGGTCTGCTGGTACTGATGCTCTTTCGCGGGATGCTGGAGACGAGCGGATCATGAGCTTTCATCCAAACGACGTGTCGCGCCGCGCGCGCGTGGCCAGCGGTCTGGCGGCACTGGTCATTTTATGGCTGGCCTCGGCGTTTTTTCGCGCGCAGGTTCTGGACACCGCACGCTATCGACTCTCGTCTGAGCGCAATCGGCTCCGTGAGGTGCCGATTCCTGCCGCACGCGGTGTGATCTACGATCGACGCGGACAGATCATCGCGGAAAATGTCCCGGGGTATTCGGTGTCCGTGCTGACGGTGCGGGAAGACTCGCTGCGTGCCACACTGCAGCGCCTGTCCGGCGTGATCGCGTTGAGCCCTGGCGCGGTTGAAGCTGCCGTGGGCCGCCTGAAACGGGAGCCCAATCGACCGACGGTCATTCTCTCGGACGCCACGTTTGATCAGGTGAGTGTGCTGGAGGAACATCGCATGGACTTCCCCAGCTTAATCATTCAGAGTGCTCCGAAGCGATACTATCCGGATGGTCCGGCTGTCGCCGCCTTCTCAGGATATACCGGACAGATCTCCGAGCGGGAACTCGCGTTGCCGCGTTACGAGAACTACAAGGGTGGACAGGAAATCGGAAAGGGCGGGTTGGAACAGCAATACGAACTTGAATTGCGTGGGCAGGAAGGGTCGCGCTTTGTTGAAGTCGATGCGCGCGGTCGCGTGGTGCGGGAACAGGGAGCGCGCGACGATCTGCTTCCGGTAGCTGGCAAGGCGCTGAAAACCAACATCGATCTGGATCTGCAACGTTTTGTTGCAGCGTTGCTCGGTGATTCATTGGTGGCGGGCGTTGTGGCGATGGATCCTGCAACGGGTGCGGTCCTCGCGCTGCACAGCTCCCCGGCATTCGATCCCAATCGATTCATTGGCGGCATTCCCACCTCGTATTGGCGCGAGCTCTCAGACGATCCGCGCGTGCCGCTGTACAACAAGGCGCTCCAGGGACGTTATCCTCCCGCGTCGACCTTCAAGCTCGCGACCGCAGCGCTCGCGCTGCAGGAAGGTCTCGCGGACTTTGACACGCGCATGGAGCGGCCGTGCACTGGCGGGTATTCGTACGGGCGCTATTGGAAGTGCTGGAAGCGCGAAGGCCACGGCAACGTCACGCTCACGCAGGCGATCGCGCAGTCGTGCGACACGTATTTTTATCAACTCGGCCTGCGCCTGACATTGTCGAAGCTGCTGGCCGGCGGCGTGTCATTGAAGTTTGCTGAGCGCACCGGCATTGACCTGCCGAACGAGCAGGCGCCGATCTGGCCCGAAGCGGTGACGTATTTTGATCGACTCTTTGGCGCAGGCAAGTGGACAAACGGTGTGACGCTGAATCTGTCCATAGGGCAGGGTCAAAACACACAAACGGTTTTGACCATGGCCAGGTTTTACGCGGCACTGGCCACGGACGGTTTCGCTCCAACACCGGCGGTAGCAGTGCATGAACCCGAGCGCACGCAGATCATGAATCTCACGTCGGAGCAGATGGCGGGATTGCGTTCCGCCATGGGCGATGTGGTGTCCGGTCGCGGTACGGCCGGCAGCGCCGCCATTCAGGGCGTTCAGCTGGCGGGGAAAACCGGAACCGCACAAAACGAGACGAACATCGACCACGCCTGGTTCGTGGGTTTCGCGCCACAGGAGGCGCCGACGATCGTTGTTGCGGTCATTCTCTATCAGGGAGAGCACGGCTACGCGGCGGCGCGCATCGCGTCCAAGGTTATTTCGCACTACCTCAAGCGGCCTGCGATCGTACCTACACTCGTTGAGGGTATCTGATGCGCCGGGTTGTCGCCGACTACCCGCTGGGTATCATCGCACTGTTGCTCTCTGCCTTTGGCATTGCCGTGGTGTATTCAGCTGGGCAGACGGACGTGAGAAACCTTGCCGACATGATGGCGTATCAGCGGCAGCTGGTTTGGTTTGTGCTTGGTGTGGCCGGGGCGTTCGCTCTGTCACGCGCCTCGGTACGCTTTCTGGAATGGGTGGCCACGCCGGCGTATATCGTCGCTATCGTGCTGCTGATTGTGACGCTGGTGGCAGGCACCGGTGCCGGAACCGCGAGCAGCATGCGTGGCTGGTTAACGATCGGAGGCGTGCGGCTCGGTCAACCGGCCGAAATCGCTAAGCTGACGGTCGTTTTGATGTTGGCCAAGGTGCTGTCAGCGCGCCGTGAACCACCCAAATCCCTGCTGGACCTGTGGAGACCCGGGCTCATTGTTCTGGTTCCATGGGTTCTCGTTATGCAGCAACCCGACCTCGGTACAGGGATGGTATTCATTGGCATCTTTTTCGCCATGCTGTTCTGGGCCGGAGTGGCGTGGCCGTTGCTGCTGCTTGCCGCGAGTCCGGCTATTTCACTGGTGCTGGCGTTCAGCACGGGATTGTGGGGCGCCTGGTTCCTGATCCTGATCGCGGTGGTCCTCTGGTATAAACCGTACGTGGTCGAAGGGGTGGTGATTATCGCCACCAACGTGATGATGGGCGTGGCGGCCCCTCTGCTGTGGTCGCGATTTCTCAGCCCTTTTCAACAATCCCGTTTGCTGGTCTTTCTCGATCCCTCCAACGATCCGAAACGCACAGGTTATCACGTTATTCAGTCGCAGATTGCCATCGGCTCGGGAGGGTGGAGTGGGTTGGGGTACCTCGATGGGACGCAGAAACGAGGCGCATTCCTGCCCGAACAGACCACCGATTTCATCTTTTCGGTTGTGGGTGAGGAACTTGGCTTCATCGGCGTATCCGTCGCGCTGACTCTATTTCTGTTCCTGTTCCTGCGGGTCATCCGCGTGGCCTCCCGCGCCTCCGATTCCTTCAGTTCGCTCCTGGCATTCGGGTTGCTCGGCAGCTGGTTTGTGCATGTCACGGTGAACGTTGGCATGACCCTGAACCTCATGCCGATCACCGGGATTCCACTTCCATTCTTTTCGTACGGCGGATCGTTCCTTTTGTCGTGCTGGCTGGCCATTGGGATACTCGTCCGCATCTCGAGCGAAGGAAGAGGCGAGGCTGACGGGCTCCCCATCGGGTTGCGTCGTTAGGTCGCCGGCTCGGCCGGCCAACTCGTCCGATTTGTGCGGGAGGAGTCCTCCACCCGGCCTACCCAAGCGCAACCGGACCCCCCATCTTTGAGCCCATGGCTTGGTTCCGGAAAGAAAAAAAGGTCCGCGCACCCCGGCGCGAGCGGCATGAAATACCCGCCGATGTGTGGGAGAAGTGTGAGGCGTGTGATCATCCTGACATCAGGGAGAAGTTTGCGCGCAACCTGAACGTCTGCCCGAATTGCGACTACCACCGTCGCATACGCGCCATCGACTACGTCCAGATCATCATGGACGAAAACGCGTGGGACGAAACCGAAGTCGATTTGCGCTCGGTGGATCCTTTGGGATTCCCTGACTATCCGGAACGTCTTAAGAAATCGCGAGCGAAGGCGGGAGACACCGACGCCATTCTTACAGTAGCCGGCAAGAGTGGAGACATGCCCGTGAATCTGGGTGTCATGGATTTTGCATTCATGGGAGGCTCCATGGGCTCGGTGGTCGGGGAGAAGATTGCGCGCCTGACGCAGCGATCCATCGAACGCAAGCAGCCATTGATTATCGTGTCCGCATCGGGGGGCGCGCGCATGCAGGAAGGCGTACTGTCCCTGATGCAGATGGGAAAAGTGTCCGCGGTCTTGTCACAGCTCGGAGACCGCGGAGTGCCCTATGTATCTGTATTAACCAACCCGACCACGGGCGGGGTCTCCGCCAGCTATGCAATGCTTGGTGATGCGATCATCGCAGAGCCTGGCGCAGTGATCGGTTTTGCCGGTCCTCGCGTCATTAAGCAGACACTGGGCCAGGATCTCCCCGAGGGCTTTCAGACCGCAGAGTTCCTGCTGGAACACGGCATGCTTGATGACGTCGTACATCGCAAGGAGCTCAAGCAGACGCTTGGTCGACTCCTGCGGCACATGGCGGGGCGCCCTGCGGCCGCGGGATGGGCCGAACACTGAGCGTTTCGCAACGCGCACTCGAGGCGCTCTTTGAACGCACGACGGGAAAGAGCAGACTCGGGCTTGAACGGACCACCGCGCTCCTCGCTGAGATCGGTAATCCACATCTTACAATGCCTACGCTGCATGTGGCCGGCACCAACGGCAAGGGCAGTGTGTGCGCGACGATGGAATCGGTGTTGCGCACGCAGGGCCATCGCGTCGGTCGCTACACGTCGCCACACCTCGTTGATTTCAGGGAACGTGCCCTCGTCAACGGGACGGCGATTGCCGAAGGTTATGTGGCATCGTTCATCGACGCGAACATGCCGCGGATCGAACGGATTGGCGCAACCTTCTTCGAGGCCACCACGGCGATGGCGATGGCGTGGTTTGCCGAGCAGGATGCGGATATCGTGATTGTTGAGACGGGACTCGGCGGGCGGTTGGATTCATCCAACGTCGTGCAGCCGCTTGTCGCGTCCGTCACATCCATCGGCATCGATCACACGGAACAGCTTGGTTTCACGCGTGCGTCGATTGCCTGGGAAAAAGCCGGGATATTCAAGGCCGGAACGCCGGCCGTGATCGGAGAGCCCGATGCACATCTTGCCGCGCTGTTGATGGACCATGCGGCACAACGCAAAGCTGCACCATTGTATGATGTGTGGCGTGAAACCCCGGCGCGCGACGTGGAGGTGTCGGAGCGTGGAACGTCGTTTTGTTTTGAGATGGAGGGAAGGGATTATCAGGCGCACGCGCCGCTGGCCGGAGCGCATCAGGCCTCGAATACACTCGCAGCAATGCATGCACTTCGGCTGGCCGGCGATAAATGGTGGCCCGGGTGGGAGAAGGCCCTGGCATCATTGGCCTCCGTGCGCCTTCCCGGTCGCTTTCATCGTGAAGGGGCGTTCATCTTTGATGTCGCTCACAATCCCGACGGTGCCCGCGTTTTGGCGCGCACGCTCACGACCATTGCGCCGGAACGGCCCGTGGCGGCCCTTGTGTGCGTTCTGGACGACAAGGACTGGCGGGGCCTCCTGATGGCCCTCTCCGGCGTCACTGACGTCTTTGTGCTTACGAATGCACCGACCGCGCCGGACAGCCGTTCCTGGTCGCTTGATGCGGTCAAAGCGTTTGCTGAGGCGAATGGGTGGCGCGCTCACGCGCAACCGGACTTCGACGAGGCACTGCGACAGGCAGCCGATCTTGGCGCCACGGTGATCGTCACCGGATCCTTTCACACTGTGGGCGATGCCATGTCTCGCTTGCAGGTAGATCCTCTCGCCCGATAGCTTATCAGGATGTCAGGAGGAGCACTTCCAGGTTTTCGCGATTTCTATCCCGCCGAGTTTGCGCAACGCGCCTGGCTTTTCAGTCAATGGCGTCGCGTGGCCGCCGAATTCGGCTATGTGGAGTACGACGGCCCACCTCTTGAGCCTCTCGACCTCTATACGCGCAAGAGTGGGGAAGAAATCGTAGGGCAGCTCTACAACTTTGTAGACAAGGGTGAGCGCGCCGTGGCCTTGCGCCCGGAGATGACGCCGACCGTAGCCCGGATGGTCGGTGCGCGCGCGAACGCGTTGCGCAAGCCGGTTCGCTGGTTCTCGATACCGCAGCTCTTTCGTTATGAGCGTCAACAAAAGGGGCGACTTCGTGAACACTTTCAGCTGAACGTCGACATCTTCGGCGAAACGGATGTCACCGCGGACGCCGAACTGCTCGCCGTCGCGTGCAACATCATGCGCGCGTGCGGACTGGGCCCATCAGATGTCGTCGCGCGTGTCTCTGACCGGCGCTTGCTTAGTGCAATCATCCGCGGCGTCGGGATAGACGACGAGCAGCGTGGTGTTGTGTTTGCTGCCGTCGACAAGATTGAGCGGGAGAACGAGGAGGCCTTGCTGACCACGATGGAGACCGGCGGCGTCTCGCGCGGGCTCGGTGCGCGTGTGCTGTCCTTCGCCCGCATATCGGATTTTGCTCAGCTGCGTGCCGGCTTTCCCGGGGACACCGACGTTGCGGAAGCGCTCGATCGATTCGACACGTATATGGAGGTCTTGCGCGCGCACGACGTCGCCGACTATGTGCGGCTGGATCTGTCGATTGTGCGAGGGTTGGCTTACTACACGGGCATCGTGTTCGAGCTCTTCGATCGCAAGGGAGAGTTCCGGGCCATTTGTGGTGGTGGACGCTACGACACCCTGCTGCAATCGTTAGGAGGCGCCGATCTGCCTGCGCTCGGCTTCGGACTGGGCGATGTCGTGCTGTCTGAACTGCTGCGTGCACGCGGACTCATGCCTTCGGGGACGCCAGGCGTCGATGCGTGGGTCGCCCCGCTCGACGTGCGTCATACCGTGGCCGCGGTGACTGTCGCGACAAGGTTGCGGCAGGCCGGAGCGACGGTGGAGATGCCGCTGCGTGCTCAGGCCCTGGGTAAACAATTCAAAGCTGCCGTTGCGGCAGGCGCCCGCCATGTGGTTATGGTTGGCGATGCGCTGGAGCGGGCCGGCACCGTCGATGTCAAATCACTGGCGGAGGGCGAGCAGTTTACTGCTTCGGTCGACGACGTCGTGACACGCTTCCGCGTCCGCGCCGGGCACACTTCCCGTTCCCTTCCTTCCGTACCATGAGCGATCAGAAACTCACCACGCGCGCTGCGGATTTCAGCGCGTGGTACAATGAACTTGTCCTTCGCGCTGAATTGGCGGATTACGCCCCGGTACGCGGCTGTATGGTCATTCGCCCGAACGGGTACGGCATCTGGGAGCGCATGCAACGGGCGCTGGACGACAAGTTCAAGGCCACCGGACATCAGAACGCATATTTCCCGTTGCTGATCCCCGAGAGCTACCTTCATAAAGAGGCGCAGCACGTCGAAGGTTTCGCACCCGAGGCGGCGGTGGTCACGCACGGCGGCGGCAAAAAGCTGGACGAACCGCTGGTTATACGCCCGACGTCTGAGACGATCATCTACTCCATGTTCGCCAAATGGGTGCAGAGTTACCGCGATCTGCCCATTCTGATGAATCAATGGGCCAACGTCGTGCGATGGGAGATGCGGACGCGACTGTTCCTGCGGACGCTTGAGTTCCTGTGGCAGGAGGGACACACCGCACATGCAACACACGACGAAGCGGAAGCCGAAACGCTGCTCATTCTGGGCGAGTACCGCAGCTTTATGGAAGATTGGATGGCGATGCCGGTAGTGACCGGTCTGAAGACCGAGAGCGAAAAGTTTGCCGGGGCACTGCGCACGTATTGCCTCGAAGCCATGATGCAGGACCGCAAAGCTCTGCAGGCCGGGACATCACACAACCTCGGCCAGAACTTCGCCAAAGCCTTCGATCTCGATTTTCAGGACGAGAGCGGTCAGATGGTGCACGCCTGGAACACCAGCTGGGGTGTCTCCACGCGCATGATTGGCGGCCTCGTTATGACGCATGGAGACGACAACGGCTTGGTCACTCCTCCCAAACTCGCGCCGATCGAAATTGTTATCGTGCCAATCTGGCGCGGCGACGATGAACGTGGCCGTGTGCTCGAAGCGGCTGCGCAATTGCAACGGGAGCTGAACGGTTGGGATGGACGCGGCGCGGACGCGCTGCGTGTGCACGTTGATAAACGGGAAGGGATTAAGCCGGGAGCGAAATATTACGAGTGGGAGCTGCGTGGTATTCCCTTGCGTCTGGAAATCGGCCCGCGGGATCTGGACAAGCAGGCTTGCATGGTTGCGCGACGTGATACCAGGGAGAAGACATCACTTCCGCTCGAGGGATTGCCATCCGCTTTGGCCGCGATGCTGGATCAAATGCAACGCGACCTGTTCAATGCTGCGAAAGCTCGGAGGGAAGCCGCGTCTGTACGCGAACCTGTCACCTATGATCGATTCAAGGAGATCATGGAAGGTGACGGTGCCTTTGTGTACGCGGGTTGGAACGGTGACCCGGCGGTGGAGGCGCAGGTGAAAGACGAGACGAAAGCGACGATCCGATGTATCCCGCAGAGTGAGTTTCTCACACCAGATGGACCGACGACGTGCATGGTGACGGGCCAGCCTGCGAAACATCAGGTGCTGTGGGCGAAGGCGTACTGATGACCTCTCCTGTTGTTGCCACGTCCGGACTTCAGCTGGGGGGAGTCAGTGCAGACGACATCGCGACCGCCGTTGGGACCCCCGCGTTCGTATACGACGCGGGAGTCATCCGCGCGCGGGTTGCACAACTGCAGCGCGCGCTCGAAGGTGTGCCCCACAGCATTCACTACGCCTGCAAAGCAAACGGCAGCCTCGGGATTCTTCGTGTGTTGCTCGAGTCCGGTGTCGCGGTGGACGTGGTGTCTGGTGGCGAGCTGTTCCGTGCGCAGGCTGCGGGTTTTGCTGCTGATCAGATCATTTTCGGCGGCGTGGGCAAGACTGAACGGGAGCTTGGTGAAGCGCTCCGGGCCGGTGTCCATGTCATCAGCGCTGAATCCCTTGATGAAGTGCATCTTATTAATCGGGTAGCCGAGCAGCTGAATGTTGTGGCGCGTGTTGGGCTGCGTGTCAATCCCGAAGTCCGGGTTGATGCGTTCCACAGTTACATCAAAACGGGTGAAAAGGGCGCCAAGTTCGGTATTCCGATCGATCGGGCCTACGAGGCCGCGGTAACAGCCGCGGCACTTCCTCAGGTGCATCTGGTTGCGATCGGGATGCACGTGGGATCGCAGATCTCGCAGTTCAATGCATATGCCGATGGTCTGGCTCGGCTCGAGGAACTTGTTACCCGAATACGTGCGGCGGGAATCAGCACCCTTGAAGCGTTGGATCTCGGCGGTGGTTTTTTCGTCCCCTATGATTCCGAGACTCCGATCGATCTGGCCGCGTATCGGGCGCTGGTTGCCCCAGTCATCACGCGACTCGGCCTCACGCTGATTGTTGAACCGGGGCGGTTTCTGGTCGCCGAATCCGGGGCGCTGCTCACGCGAGTGCTCTATCGAAAGGCTGGAGGCACCGATGGACACGAAATCCTCGTGACCGACGCCGGAATGAACGACCTGCTGCGTCCATCGTTGTATGCCGCGTTCCACCGCATCGACCCGGTCTCGGCGCATGATGAGCGGTCCGTGTCGTCGCACGATATCGTTGGCCCGATCTGCGAGACCGGCGATTTCTTCGCCCTCGCGCGCATGATGCCGCGCGTTGGTGTGGGTGAACTGCTGTGCGTGCGCACTGTGGGCGCGTACGGTTACAGCATGTCTTCCAATTACAACGCTCGCCCGCGAGCGGCCGAAGTGCTCGTGGACAACGGCCAGTTTGCCGTCATCACTTTGCGGGAAACATACGAAGATCTGATCCGGCGGGAGTCGGTGTCACCTCAATGGCTTAACGCCAGGAGCAACGACCAATGAAAGTCGGCTTGCTGTCAGATACCCACTGCAGGGTTCCGGCCATTCGCGATTTGCTGAAATACATGCAGGAGAAGGGAGTCGGTATGGTGCTGCACGCGGGGGATTTTTGTGCTCCCTTTGCGCTCGGTCCGATTATTGAGTCGAGCTTGCCCATGGTTGGCGTGTTCGGCCGCAACGACGGGGACCCGTCGGGGCTGCGGGCCCGCGCTGAACAGGGCATGGGCGTGGAGTTGTTCGAGTCACCTCATTCCTTTGAGTTGGCGGGCAAGCGGATCATGCTGATTCACGATATCGGGGACGTGAGTGCGCGTTCACTGGAAGGACATGACATCGTCATTCACGGTGGAACGCATCACGAAGAAATGAAGGAGCGGGGTAGCACGCTCATTGTGAACCCGGGTGAGGGTTGCGGCTGGCTCACGGGAAGTCCGAGCGCGGCCATTCTCGATCTGGAAACGCGCGAGGTTCACTTCTTTAAGCTGGACGCCGAAGCGTGATATGTCATGTGACTTCTGGGCCAACTGCTGATGTCTGACGTCGACAGCAGAATTCTCATTCTGGATTGCGGATCGCAGTTCACGCAGCTTATCGCTCGTCGCGTACGCGAGGCGCGCGTGTACTGCGAGATTCATCCACCCCGGTCGCTCGACTGGATCCGAGCCTGGAATCCCACGGGGATCATCCTGTCGGGCGGACCGGCTTCGGTAACCGATGAGGGTGCGCCAAAGTTCGACGCGGGAATTCTTGATATCGCTCCCGTGCTGGGCGTCTGTTACGGCATGCAGTGGATCGCTCTGACCGCGGGCGGTGAAGTGCGTGGAGGCGGCAAACGTGAGTATGGCCGTGCTGCGCTTCGAGTTACCGAAGCTGAGGGGCTCTTTGCCGGCTTTGAGCCCGATGAACAGTCGCAGGTGTGGATGAGCCATGGTGATCACGTGGAAACATTGCCACCGGGATATGTGCTGACCGCGTCCAGCGCGGACAATCCTGTCGTGGCTATGCGACACGAGACAAAGCCAATTCACGCGATCCAGTTTCACGCCGAAGTGGCTCACACCACGCGCGGAAGCGACATCATCGCGAACTTTCTATTCGCCGTGTGCCACTGTGAACCGTCGTGGACTCCCGGTCACTTCGTGCAGGAGCATGTGGATCGCATCAAGGCGCTGGTTGGTGATGCCCATGTCATTTGCGGTTTGTCGGGTGGCGTGGATTCATCGGTGGCGGCCGCTTTGGTGCATCGGGCGATCGGCGATCAGCTGACGTGCATCTTCGTTGACACCGGACTCCTGCGGCTGCACGAGCGCGAACAGGTCGAACGCACCATGCGCACCCATCTTGGCATGCGCGTCATCACGATTCGGGCAGAAGATCGATTTCTGGATGCACTCAAGGGAATCGAAGATCCCGAGGAAAAGCGGCGTCGCATTGGCCACACGTTCATCGACGTGTTCGAAGACGCGCAGGGCGAGGTGGGCAAGGACGCGGCGTTTCTCGTTCAGGGCACTCTGTATCCTGACGTGATCGAGTCGATGAGTGCCACCGGGGGGCCGAGCGCTACGATCAAGACGCATCACAACGTTGGCGGCCTCAAGCCGGACATGAAGTTCAAGTTGATTGAGCCGTTGCGCGAACTGTTCAAGGACGAGGTGCGTAACGTCGGACGTGAGCTTGGGCTTCCCGAAGAAATGGTTGGTCGCCATCCCTTTCCCGGACCGGGACTCGGCATTCGCATTCTCGGCGACGTGACCCGAGACAAACTGGATGTGCTGCGACAGGCCGACGCGATCTATCTCGAAGAGATTCGCTCAGCTGGACTATACAATGAGATATGGCAGGCGTTCGTGGTGCTGCTTCCGGTTCGATCTGTTGGTGTGATGGGCGACTTTCGCACCTACGAGAACGTCGTCGCGCTGCGCGCCGTCACGAGCAGCGATGGCATGACGGCTGACTGGTTCGCGTTTCCCCCTGAAGTACTCCACCGCATGTCCAGTCGCATTATCAATGAGGTGACTGGCGTCAACCGCGTGGTGTACGACGTCAGCTCAAAGCCGCCTGCAACCATTGAATGGGAATAGCGTGCCCGATGCGCGCCATTCTCTCGCCGTATCCCTCGCGTGATCTCTTGCCTTGTAATACTCCGCTCGGCGTTTAGGGGAGTACCCCGCGAGTGACCAGCGTGAAGGTGAGTCGCATGCGATCACTGCCAACGCGCAAGGAGCTGCGAGACGTGTCGCGGCTGGCTACGCCCATCGTCGCGGTGCAGGTCGGGATCATGCTGATGGGAGTTGTCGACGCCGCCATGCTCGGGAGAGTTTCACCCACCGCACTGGCTGCCGGAGCGCTCGGCAATTTTTACTGGATGCTCGTGACGATGTTGGGGCAGGGAGCGATTCACGCTCTGGACCCAATCATTGCCCAGGCTGTGGGGGCGAAGGACGACCGCGCCGTTCGACTCGGCGTGCAGCGCGGCACTGCCATTGCGGTTCTGTTGAGTATTCCAGCGATGTTGGCGCTCCTGCCGGGGGCCTGGGTCCTCCGACTGCTCGCGCAGCCCGACGATGTCGCTGCCCTGGCCGGTGATTACGCACGCGCCTGTATCCCCGGCGTCCTTGCATATTATGGTTTTCTGGTGCTACGCCAAACCAAACAGGCGTTCAGCCGCGTTGGGCCGATCGTGGTCACGATCCTCGCAGCCAACGTGCTGAACCTGTTTCTGGACTGGGTGCTCATTTTCGGAAAGTTCGGCGCTCCAGCGTTGGGGGTAGTCGGCTCAGGGTGGGCTACCACAATCGGCCGCTGGTTTATGCTGGGTATGCTGGCCGTGTTGAGCTGGCCAATTGTGCGTCCGTTTGCGCGTGGATCCTGGCGCAGCGCGTTGAACTGGGTAGCGATCCGCAAGGTGCTGCGCATCGGCCTTCCCATCGGGGTGCATCAGTGGCTTGAGATTGCCGCATTCGGCGGTGCCCTCATTCTCATGGGGCATTTCGGCGTAATTCCGTTGGCAGCACATCAGATTACAATGACCATTGTCGCCCTGACCTACATGGTGCCGCTGGGAATATCTTCTGCCGCGGCAGTATTGGTGGGGCACGCCATCGGCCGTGGAGACATGAATGCTGCGCGGCGCGAAGCCGGGGCGGCGCTTGTTCTCGGCGTGGGTTTTATGGCCGTGTCGGCCAGTTTACTGCTTGTCGCTCCGTATACGCTCGCACGACTGTTCAGCGATGACACCGCCGTCGTATTGTTGGCGAGCGTACTCCTGCCGATCGCTGCAGCGTTTCAGGTATTTGACGGTGTGCAGAGCGTGGCAAGCGGGATTCTGCGCGGGGCAGGAGATACCACCGTGCCGATGGTGATCAACCTCTTTGGTTTTGTTGTTGTTGGTCTGCCCGCCGCGTGGTGGCTCGCGCATAGCACGTCCCTCAACTCGCGGGGTATCTGGTGGGGACTTGTTGCCGCGCTGGTTGTGGTGTCAGTGCTGCTCATGCGACGTGTCATCGTGCGGATGCGCGCGGGGATCGTACGGGTGGTGGTTGACGACCAGCCGATCAGCCCTCGCGTCTAGGATCCGCTATTCAGGGGGAGGCCGCGCGCTCCGTCTGAGAATGGCCCGCGCTACAGTCCCTTTTCTCGGAGCAGCGTCATGAACTCTGCGGGCGTCGTCAATTGGATCAGTCGCTCCGGCACGTCAGGTTCTTTGCTAAACTGAGCGATCTTTCCCAGCACCGGCAGATATTGATTGGAGACTTCGAGGGGAGGCGCGACGATCAGAAAGAAGAAGCGCACCGGCTTCTGATCGATGGCCTGAAAATCCAGACCGTCCGACTTTCGCCCGAAGGCGACGCGGAGTTTGTTGACCACGAGCGACCGGCAGTGGGGGATAGCGATGTTTCGACCGATGCCGGTGGACCCCAGGTTCTCGCGGCGCTTCAACATCTTAAGGAGCATCGCTTCCGACTTTTCATCAAGCTTGAGCAGGCCAATGAGCTCTTTGAGCACGTCGTCCTTTGACGTGCCCTCGAGGTCGAGGTTGACAGCATCTTCGGAGAAAAAGTCGCGCAGCATAGGGTCGGTGCGGGTACAATTGAACGATGGCCGCGGAAGTTACCGATGGCCGCAAGTCGTGTCAAACCTTCACGTTGCACCACTTCAGGGTGGCGCTTAAGCTTCAACCTATGCTGTTTCCGTATCCTGTGGACCACGCCGTCCCGCTCATTCTCGCTCCTATGGCAGGGGTTTCGGAATCACCATTCCGACGCCTGTGCAAGTCGTGGGGGGCTGACGTAGTAGTGACCGAGTTCCTTTCTGCCGAAGGCATTCGGCGTGAGAATCCTGCCACAATCGAAAAGCTGCGCTTTGGTGCGGATGAGCGAACCATTGGTGTCCAGATCTTTGGTGCTGATCCCGAGGCGATGCGAGACGCGGCAGCGCTGGTCACCGATGTGTTTCAACCGGAATTCATTGACATCAACTTCGGTTGCCCCGTCAAGAAAGTCGTACGGCGGAATGGCGGATCAGGATGTCTTAAAGATCTCGATCTTGTGCAGGAGGTCATTCGCGCTGTGCGGGCCGGCACGCGACTCCCCGTGACAGTAAAGATCCGCAGCGGATGGAACGAGGTCATGCGCGACCCGGTAGCGATCGCGTTACGCTGTCAGGATGCCGGGGCGAGTGCACTGGCTCTCCACCCCCGCACGCGGACGCAGATGTATACCGGGCATGCACATTGGGATGAAATTGCAGCTGTTAAGCAGGCGCTGCAGATTCCGGTAATCGGGAACGGCGATATCAAGACCGCGGAGGATGCCGTCCGCATGCACCGCGAAACCAACTGCGATGCAGTGATGATTGCGCGCGGTTCGTTTGGCCAGCCGTGGATCTTTCAGCAGGCACAGGCGATGCTGAGCGGATTACCCAAACCGGACGCGCCCGGTGTTGCAGAACGTTTTGCTGTAGCGCTTGGTCACGCGCGCATGGTGCAGGACTATGAAGCGGATCCGGAAGGTGCCGCGATCGAATTCCGCAAGCATCTGGGATGGTACGTGAAGGGGCTGCCAGGTTCTGCTGATTTGCGCCGTCGGCTGCATGTGGTGAATTCGTTCAGCGAGGTCGAGGGAATCTTTGGCGATTACCTGCGGACCTACGAATCCGGTGGCGGCCAGCCGTGGGTTGTCGATGGGGCCGCTGAACATCCGCCTGAGCCTGTGGATGTTTAAGTTGCCGGCCCGCCGTAATACGGAGGTTGCTCTACTCCTCAATCCGGATCCGGGACATCCCCTCATATTGCCGCGCCGCGGCCGAGGTCGCGCTGGTGCGCGCGCACGATGCACGGTACCCGCACTGTTGGGTCATACCGCCAGTGTCCGGGTTGCGGTGCCGCTGCCTAACGCGACATGACTCCGGATGCAGCAGCACAGTTGCTTCGCGACGTCGCAAGTGGCGCGACGTCGGTTGGCGATGCGCTCAAGGCACTTGCGACGGAGCCGATTGAAACATTGGACTTCGCCACAATCGATCATCACCGAACGCTTCGACAGGGCTTTCCCGAAGTCATCTTTGGCGCAGGCAAAACAACCGATCAGATCATTTCCATCGCTCAGCGTATCGTGGCGCATGGTGACGGGTTGTTGGTCACCAGAGCATCGCCTGAGTCTCTCAGCGCACTTGAATCAGTGATAAGCGGCGTGCGGATAAATGCTGTCGCACGCACCGCGGTGGTGCCCGGCCCCGAGCGCGCCCAAGGGATTGCAACGGGAGCACTGGTCGTGACGGCTGGAACAAGCGATCTGCCGGTCGCCGAAGAATGCGCCGAGACGCTGCGCGCGATGTGGTGCGAGGCGACACTGGTAGCAGACGTGGGCGTGGCCGGAATTCATCGACTCCTGGCACGCTCAGACGAGCTTCGTTCGGCGCGCGTGGTGATCGTCGTTGCAGGGATGGACGGTGCGCTGCCATCGGTGGTCGGCGGGCTTGTGGCCTGTCCCGTGATCGCGGTGCCGACCAGCGTTGGTTATGGCGCTGCATTTGGTGGCGTGGCGCCGCTGCTCACCGCTCTGAATAGTTGTGCGTCCGGCGTTGTTGTGGTCAACATCGATAACGGATTTGGCGCGGCCATGGCTGCCGCACGGATACTCCACGGCAGCTAGGTCGCACGCCGGTCGATAGCGTGGTCTGGCGTGAGCGCGTAGGCAACGCAGTGCTCGGGACGGTATGGCGGACGTCGCGCGCGGCCTCAGAAATATTGCTCATGACAGTGGCCGAAAATGGCGAGACAATGTCCTGAGTTGATGTTACCGTAGGTGCATGGAACCCAGGACATCATTGTTGTCTGCTGATCAGGGCGCGCCGGTGAGTTCAACCACCGCACCACGTCTCGATCCCGCGATCTGTGAGGAAGCGCGTCGCAGTAAAGACGTGCGCTTCGACGGATTGTTCTTCACGGCCGTTGCGAGCACCAAAGTGTACTGTCGACCCGTCTGTCCCGCGCCGTGGGCCAAGCGTGTGGCGTATTTCAGCACGGCGGCGGCGGCTGAGGGTGCAGGGTACCGCCCCTGTTTACGCTGCCGGCCCGAGCTCTCGCCCGCCGACGGGAGCTGGCGGCGTGGCGATAATGTTCTCGCACGCGCCCTGCACCTCGTCGACGAAGGCATGTTGGGTGAATCGCCGCTCTCCGCTTTGGCTGATCAGGTGGGGGTGAGTGAGCGGCACTTGCGTCGCCTGTTTCAGGACGGAATCGGCGTGCCACCCATTCGCGTGCACACGACGCGAAGGCTGCTGTTTGCTAAACAATTACTGAGCGAGACGTCACTCTCCATGAGTGCCGTGGCCTATGCCGCGGGGTTCAATAGTCTGCGGCGGTTCAACGCTGTGTTCCGTGAAGCCTACCGGTTGGCTCCAAGTGATCTGCGCAAGCTCAATCGCAGGGAAAGTGGCCCCGGCCTTCGGCTGAAGCTCAGCTATCGGCCACCTTTCGATTTCGCCGCATCGCTCGCGTTTTTGCAGAAGCGAGCGTTGGCCGGTGTGGAAGTTGTCGACGCGACAAGTTATGCGAGGACGATTCACTTGGAGAGCGCGACGGAGGAGCCTGTTGCCGCATGGTTTCGTGTGAGCGCCGAGGCGCCGGGGATTCCGCTGACGCTGGCGCTGCACGGGGTGCCCGCCGCGCAGCTCCTGTCTGTGGTTCAACGTGTGCGGCGCATGTTCGATTTGGACGCCGAGCCACAACAGATCGCGACGGCGCTAAGCAGGGACCGGCGACTGGCTCCGTTGCTGCAGATGAATCCCGGGCTGCGCCTTGTCGGCGCCTGGGACGGTTTCGAGCTGGCAGTGCGCGCTATCCTCGGTCAACAGGTGTCGGTCGCCGCCGCGCGGACCATGGCGTCACGCATCGTTGAACGCTACGGCACAGCGGCGGCGGCGCCGGGACGTTCCGCGCTGACGGCGCAGTTCCCGGGTCCCGATCGGTTGGTTGAGGCTCCCCTTGAGGAACTCGGAATAACCCGTGCACGCGCCCAGTCGATTCGCGCGATCGCGCAGGCCCTTCTGGACGGGCGCGTCGATTTTTCGCAGCATAGGGGGCTGGGGGATTTCGCCGCACGCTGGCGCGCGTTGCCGGGAGTCGGAGCATGGACCGCGCAGTACATCGCGATGCGGACGCTCTGTCACCCGGACGCATTTCCCGACGGCGACCTCATCCTGCGGCAGGCCATGGGGTCACAGGATGCGCCGGTTTCGGCCAAGGAGCTGCGCCGCGTGGCAGAGTCGTGGGCACCGTGGCGCGCCTACGCCGGCATGTATTTATGGCAGTCTACGCAACCTGATCCTACAACACCCAGTTCAGAGAGAAACAAGCCGTGATTTCCTATTCCTATGTTGAAACCCCCGTGGGCGTGCTCGGCGTCGCCGCATCTCGGGTCGCCGTCGTCGCGATAAATTTTGAGCAATCGCGCCACCCGACCCGGTTCGAAAGTGATTGGCTGCAACGGGAAACTCCCGTTTTGTTGCAGGCGCGCCGAGAACTGCTGGAATATTTCGATGGCCAGCGAAAGGCGTTTGACGTTCCCACAGACGCCAAAGGAACAGCGTTCCAAAAGTGTGTCTGGGCTGAACTGTCGCGCATCCCCTTCGGGGTGACGCGAAGCTACCTCGACATCGCCACGCGTCTCGGGAAACCGTCGGCGACGCGTGCCGTTGGCGCAGCCAATGGGCGGAACCCTATTTCGATCATCGTGCCGTGCCATCGTGTGATCGGGGCCGATGGTTCGTTAACTGGTTTTGGAGGCGGCATGGATGCGAAACGGTTCCTGTTGACTCTTGAGGGCGCCCTGCCTAACGGCGGTGAAGCCGCAGGGCAGAAGCAACTGACTCTGGGGTGATGGGGGCCGACCACTCTGAAATGGGGAGTGGTAAATACATGTGAGCCTCGGTCCATGGGGCGGCACCTCTTAGCTGAACGGTGCCGGTCGTCACGCCTTCCATCTCCATGACGCGACTCGGCCGGAGCCGTGGTCGCTCATGGGGGGTGCGCATCAGCGGACCCGCGCACCAGATTGCATCATGCCCCAGCCATCCTCTTCAGCCATCAAGTGTTCGGCCTGCGGAACCAGCGGAAACGGGAAGTTCTGTCACGAGTGCGGAACCCCGCTGACGGCCTCGCGTTGTTCCAGTTGTGACACCTTGGGGCCAATAGGCGCGCGGTTCTGCGCGGCGTGCGGAACGTCCCTTTCAGGTGCTCAGCGGAGGGACTCTGCTTCAGCAGTCGGGCCGGGGAATGGCGCCGCCAGCGGTGCAGCGAAGTATCTCCCATGGGGCGTTGCGGCGCTCGTGGCCGTCCTGATCTTTGGTTATTTGTCAGATCGAACACCTGCGCTGCCAACTGGAGGGCAACAATCGAGCCTCACATCCGGTGGAGCGCCTGATCTTTCCGCCATGTCTCCACGCGAGCAGGCCGCACGGCTTTATGATCGCATTATGCGATACGCCGAGGAGGGGAAGCCTGACAGTATTCGCGCGTTTGCGCCGATGGCGATGGGTGCCTTCGCCCTGCTCGGCCCGGAAATGGACCTTGACGCGCGTTATGACTACGGCAGGGTTGCGAGCGAGGCGGAAGAGTTCGCAGTTGCTGCTGCGCAGGCCGATACCATTCTGAGGATCTCGCCCACTCACTTGCTCGGCCTGGCCCTGGCCGCGCGTGTCGCGGACAGGCAGGCCCGGGTTGACGACGCGGAACGATATTGGAAAGCCTTTCTTTCAGCCCGCGACGCAGAGTTGAAAAGGGACCTGCCGGAGTACCAGGCACACGCCGGCGACATAGAGGCGGCCGTACGGGTCGCACAGGGCATTCGTTAGGCTCGGCGCCGTCAACCGGGTGGCCCCAGCAGTTGCAGCAGCGTGCGACAGCGGTGCCAGAATCGTCGGAGGTGACGGGGCGGCACGCGAGACATGTGCATCAACAGAATTCCGCCACGACACTCGATGCTTCGATACCATCACCTCCAATGAACATTAGGGGCCTCCACATAAACGACTTGGGATTAACGACTTGCAATGAATCTGTGAGAAATGAACCGATCGGAGTTGGGAAACAGAGCGGTTGTCACTGGTAGCCAGCAAGAGCAGAGGGTTAAGAGCGCCGTGCGGACGGACGATTGACCCCCACAACACAAGTGGATACTCTTCACTGTCGTCCGGGGGCGACTGGTTTCGACGGGGTCGGTGAAGCTATGGCTGCGTGCCCAGGTGCTGAGCCCTGGTAAATCCTTCAGCAAAATTATAACTGCCAACTCTGAACTGGCCCTGGCTGCGTAACTCTTAGGAGTTAGCTGTAGCCTTGCTCTTGATGAAGCCCGCCCGAGGCGGCGTCATGAGTATCGAAATATCGGGATAGTCCGTTGTCGTGCTCCTTGGCGACGGGCGAAACTTTAAGGGAGCTAGTGGGGCGATGGGCTGCTCACCGGCCAGTTGCTCCTGACACCAATCGGTGGGCTATGCATGTAGAAGCTGTGGTGAATCTTGTCACGGACCGGGGTTCGAATCCCCGCGCCTCCACTGTTCGAAGGGCTTGGCTGCTTGCAGTCAGGCCCTTCAGCTTTCCCGTCATGTCCCGACCTGACACGTGACCGCATCGCCGCCACATCCGGATGTGGAACAGACATCCAGCGATTCCACCGTCGGGGAAATCTTCATGGCCTTTTTGCGGTTGGGGCTGACGTCGTTCGGGGGGCCCGTTGCGCATCTCGGATTCTTCCGCGACGAGTTTGTCGTTCGGCGCCGCTGGCTAAGCGAAGGGGATTTCGCAGATACCGTCGCGTTGTGTCAGTTTCTCCCCGGGCCGGCGAGTTCTCAGGTGGGAATGTCCATCGGGCTTGGGCGCGCCGGATTGAAAGGTGCGGTTGCGGCGTGGTGCGGTTTCACATTGCCTTCAGCGCTGCTGCTTATCGCTTTTGCGCTCGGTCTCGCGGCGATCGGAGACACCGTTGCACGCGGTGCACTTCATGGGCTGAAAATCGCGGCCGTGGCGGTGGTCGCTCAGGCGGTGTGGGGAATGTCCCGTACGCTGACGCCAGACCTTCCGCGGCGCTTGATGGCGGTGGCGGCCATCATTGCGGCGCTTCTGGTGCAGGGGCCGCTTGGCCAGGTGGGGATTATCCTCGCCGCTGCAGTGATCGGCGTTCTGTGGCTCAGGCCATCAGGCGTGGTGGTAGAGGCGCCTCGCACGGCCGAGTTACCAACGAAGGCTGCATGGGGATATCTGGGTCTCTTTGCGATTCTTCTGTTGGGTTTGCCGATTTTAGCGCGCGTGACGCCTGCACATTGGCTCCAGATGATCAGTTCATTTTATCGAGCCGGTGCCCTGGTATTTGGCGGCGGACATGTTGTGCTTCCTCTGTTGGAGGCGGAGGTTGTGAGCCAGGGATGGGTGACCTCAGACGCGTTTCTGGCAGGCTACGGAGCGGCGCAGGCCATACCGGGTCCTCTCTTCGCATTCAGTGCATTCCTCGGCGCTTCCATGCAGCGGCCGCCTGCAGGGTGGGTGGGAGGATTCATTGCCCTGATTTCCATATTCCTTCCGTCATTGCTGCTGATAGTGGGGGTGACGCCCTTCTGGGAGCGCCTGCGTTACCACGCAACCAGCCGCGCAGGGCTAAGCGGCGTCAACGCCTCGGTTGTGGGACTGCTCGGCGCCGCGCTCTATGATCCGGTGTGGACCAGTGCAATAAATGGCGGAACCGATTTTGGTTTGGCGCTGGTAGCCTTGTTCGCCCTTACCACCGGTCGTGTGCCGCCTTGGGCGGTGGTCGCTGGCTGCGCCGCGATTGGATGGCTCATCCTCTAAGCGTCGGCGCGGATGCGTGTGAGCGCACCCCTGACTCGCAAACGGAGAGCCTGTTACTCGCGCAGGCGTTTGGACTTCTTGAAGTAGCGCGCAATCGCCCAGAGCACCACCACGACCGCAAGTGCCACAAAATACGGAGCGCGGGAGGTGATGCCAACGAAGAAACGACTGTCGCGAATCATCAGCAGTACGATTGCACCGGCTATCCAGTACGCCGCACTCCCATACTCCTTCAGAATTACGCGGCGCCAGTTAAACGGAATTCCACGTGTCGCTTCACCCATTTGCCCAAGGCGAACCCACCATCGCGGTACGCGATCACAATACGCGTCGAACTCGGCGCCATACTTCTCGTTGAGATACGCCTCCTCCGCTGCCACGATTGCACGATAACAGAGCAGAAAGAAAGGCAGCCCGATGAGGTACGTCAGCGGCGCGTTCCAGATGATCAACAGCCCGACGATAATCAGCAGGTTTCCCACGTACAGCGGGTTTCGTGAGAGCGAGAAGAATCCTGATGTCACCAGTCCTTCTGCATATACCTCACGATTGCGGCCACCACGCACGATGTAACGGTATCCGACTACCGTGGCCCGAAGCAGTTGTCCAAGCGTTGCGACAGCAACGCCCAGCCATTCAATAGCACGCCCTGAATTGCGGGGTTCCGTTGCGGCGATGAGGCCAATCAGCACAACGGGGAACAGCAGATCGCGCGTCTTGAATACGCGATTGCCGAGTGCAATAAGCCACGATGGTGCGCGTGCAACTCGCGGGGAGCCTGAGGGCGATCCGCCGGTCACAACATGACCCGCTCGCGGTGGGAACGTCTGTGAATGACCTCTGACTGATCAAGGTTCTGTGCCCCGCATGTGCCGATCACTTTACTGCCACCATGCCGCAGAAATTATACCATCGGAAGAACGTCATGAACTGCGTGAAGCCGACATGTCGTGCCAGACGCTCGTTCTCCGTGTAGTGATACGGGATCAACACGTTCTCCAGCGCTTCTCTTTTCTGGGAAATCTCCAGCTCGGAGTATCCGTGGCGCCGCTTCATCTCGTAGTAATACTTGATGAACAGTCGGTTGAACATCGTGTTGTCCTCTGTCAGCTTCTCGACCAGAATCACGGCGCCCTGCGGGTTCATCCCATCAGCGATCGTACGCATGACGCGCTCGCGGTGCAGGGGACGCACGAACTGCAGCGTCAGCGTAAGGATGACCACCGACGCATTTTCGATCGTGAAGTCGTCGTGCAGATCAATACACTGCAGCGTTCGCACGCGTGGACTGGGATTGACATCCCACTTCAGCTTTGCTTTGTCGAGCATCTCCTGCGAATTGTCCATCCCGACAAAATTGACCGCCGGGTCCACGACCGGCTCACAGGCGAGTAGTGTCGTTCCTGTTGAACAACCAATGTCGTATACGTTGCTGCCGGGTGTCGCAAAATCGGCAACCAGCTCTGTTGTCATCCGCTGAATTTCATCGTAGAACGGCACGGAACGGCTGACCATGTCGTCAAAGACACTCGCCGTGCGCTCGTCGAACTTGAAATCCGTGGCGCGCTGCGGTGCCGCAAAGACCTGATCCACGGGTTTCCCTTCCTGCACTCCATTAGCCGGCGTCGACTGCCTGCTGACACTCACGTGACGGCCTCCTGGGTGATGCGGGCAATTTGTATCACAAGGCGGAAGATCTGCCGGACTTCGTTGTCGGGGATGCCCGCCTGCCGCGCGGATTCAGCGGCGGTTTCCATAACGCGCGCCTCGCGGACGGGATCGAGCAGTGGCAGGCCCGCGACCCGCTTGGCGTCTCCGGCGACCTTCGCGAGATTTGCACGATGAACGACAAGATCCACGATCTGGCGGTCGACCGATTCGATTTCCTCTCGCAGGCGAGCGAGTTCGCGAACGGCGTCCTGAGGGTTGGCCGGCCGGTTCACGGTGCGACGCGTTGCGAGTTTGCCGGACCGGCCAGCGTGCGGCCCGCGGCGGCAACAAAGGGTGCGATCGCGAGCGTGAGTTCGGCGAAGGCGTCGAGCCCTAACGATTGTTCCTTGTCCGACAGCGCTTCGGCCGGGCGGGGATGCACTTCAACAATGATGCCGTCGGCTCCCACCGCAGCCGCAGCGTTGGACAGCGGAATGAGAATATCCGTGCGACCGGCTGCATGGCTCGGATCAACAATTACCGGGAGGTGCGTCTCTTTCTTGAGCACTGGAATCGCTGAGATGTCAAAGGTATTCCGCGTGGCCGTTTCGAAGGTGCGGATCCCTCGCTCGCACAGAATAACGTTGGGGTTACCCTGCGTCATGATGTGTTCAGCTGCCATGAGCAGTTCTTCAATTGTCGCGGCAAATCCCCGTTTGAGCAGCACCGGCTTGCGCAGTCGGCCTACCTCGGACAAGAGCGCATAGTTGTGCATATTGCGCGCACCGATTTGCAGGACGTCGGCGTACATAGCCACGGTATCGACGAGGCGGGTGTCGATGACTTCGGTGACAATCGGCATGCCGGTTTCTGCGCGAACGGTTGCCAGCATCTCCAGGGCGTCGACACCGAGCCCCTGAAAAGCGTACGGCGATGTGCGCGGCTTGAAGGCGCCCCCTCGGAGCAGCGTGGCACCAGCTTGTTTGACCGCGTGGGCTGTCTCCGTAAGCATTTCGTAGCTCTCGACGGAACAGGGACCGGCGATAATGCTGAAATGTGCGCCGCCAATTGATGCGGACGGCGCGTCGGAGAACGTGACCACGGTGGAGTGCGCGTGGTGCTCCCGTTTAGCGAGTGGGTACGGGCTCTTTGATATGGGACTGGCCACTAGGAATCTCGGAACGCTGGGGGGGGACTACCGGCGATGCCTTTTTTTAACGGGTGGAGCCACATCGCCGGACAGGAATCGCGCCTACCGTTCGGCGCATTGGATCAGGTTGTGAGAACCGCCTGCGCCGCTGCGAGTCGAGCAATTGGGACGCGGAATGGAGAACACGAAACATAGTCCAATCCTACCTCGTGGCAGAAGGCGATGGAGCGTGGCTCACCGCCATGTTCACCGCAAATACCGGTTTTGAGATCTGGGCGCACCGATCGTCCGTCCTCGACTGCCATTCGGATAAGCCGGCCGACGCCGGCTACGTCGAGCACCTGAAAGGGATCCTCAGGCAGGATATCGCGCTCGACATACATCGGGAGGAACCGTCCGGCGTCATCGCGGCTCAGGCCCATCGCCGTCTGAGTCAGATCGTTGGTACCGAACGAAAAGAACTGCGCATCGCGTGCGATTTCTGCTGCAGTGAGCGCAGCGCGTGGTAGCTCAATCATTGTTCCGATCTGATAATCCAGCTCGTACCCCATCGCACCGACGGTCTGCTTGTAGCACTCCTCCAGGATCGCTCGCTGGTGTGTGAACTCCCTGGCTGTTGCGACAAGCGGCACCATGATCTCCACTTGCACGTGGATCCCGCGCCGTTGGGCACGAATGGCGGCTTCGAAAATGGCGCGCCCCTGCATCTCGGTGATCTCCGGAAACGAAATGCCGAGCCGACATCCACGATGGCCAAGCATCGGATTGCTCTCCCGCAAACCTTCGACGATGCGCGTGAGCTCGTCGCGGCTTAATTTCAGCTGGCGGGCCAACAGTTTTCCCTCTTCGCCTCCATGGGGCAGGAATTCATGAAGGGGAGGATCGAGGAGGCGAATGTTGACGGGGTATCCATCCATCGCCTCGAAGATTCCCTCGAAGTCGCTGCGTTGCATCGGCTGCAGCTTTGCAAGCGCACGCCGCCGACCAGCCTCGTCGCGGGCGACGATCATCTCGCGCATCGACGTGATACGATCTCCCTCGAAGAACATGTGTTCGGTGCGACACAGCCCGATGCCTTCGGCACCAAACGCTCGCGCGGTACGCGCGTCGTGCGGCGTGTCGGCATTGGCTCGCACGCGCAGGCGGCGCGTGTCGTCTGCCCAGGCGAGCACCCGTTGGTACGCGTGGTACAACGGTGCCTCTGACGGTGCGAGGTGCCCGTTGATCACCTGGACGATTTCGCTTGGGACGGTGGGCAGGTCGCCTTCGAACAGCCGTCCGGTCGCGCCGTCCAATGTAATCCAATCGCCTTCATTAATCACTGTTGTTCCCACATGCAGCTCGCGGCGATCAACGAACACCTCTATTTCCCGGCACCCGACCACGGCACACTTGCCCATGCCGCGTGCGACCACCGCCGCATGACTCGTCATTCCGCCGCGCGAAGTCAGGACCGCACGCGCTGCGACGATGCCATGAAAATCCTCAGGCGTCGTCTCTTCACGCACCAGGATGACAGCCTCGCCAGCTGCATTGCGCTGCTCGGCGACATCGGGATCGAAGACAGCAATGCCGCTGGCGGCACCGGGGGATGCGGGGAGCCCCGTTGCCAGCGGCACCGCCCGTGCCGCTGAATCAATGACGGGATGCAGGAGTTGATCAAGCTGCGAAGCGTTCATCCGTAAGAGCGCCGTACGCGGGTCGATCAGTTCCTCATCCACCATGTCCGTCGCGATGCGAATCGCTGCGGCGGTGGTGCGTTTTCCGGTGCGGGTCTGCAGCAGATACAGCGAGCCGCGCTCGACCGTAAACTCCAGGTCCTGCATATCGCTGAAGTGGTTCTCGAGGCGTTGCTGGACCTCGAGGAGTGCCGTATGTGCCGACGGGAGTCGCGTGGCCATCTCGTCGATGTGCAGCGGCGTTCTGATGCCGGCGACGACGTCTTCCCCCTGTGCATTCACAAGGAATTCGCCGTAGAAGCGTTTCTCGCCTGTTGAGGGGTCACGGGTGAATGCAACGCCGGTTCCGGAGTCGTCCCCCATGTTGCCGAAGACCATCGCCACAACGTTCACGGCGGTGCCGGAGTTATCTGGAATTGCGTTCACGCGCCGGTAGTCAATCGCTTTCTTGAGGTTCCACGAGGCCCACACGGCCTCGATGGCACCCCAGAGCTGCTGCGTGGGATCCATGGGGAAGGGAACGCCGGTCGTGTGACGCACGAGCCCCTTGTACTCTTCCACGAGGGTCCTGAGTGCTTCTTCGGAAAGATCCGAGTCGCTCGAGACGCCGGCGGTAATTCGTTTTGCTTTGAGGAGGTGCTCGAACTGAGAGAACGGAACGCCCAGTACCACGTCCCCATACATCTGGAGAAAGCGGCGATAGCTGTCGAAGGCAAATCGCGCGTCGCCACTTTGTTCAGCCAGCGCGACCACTGAGCGATCGTTCAGACCCAGGTTGAGGATTGTCTCCATCATCCCCGGCATCGACACGGCGGCGCCTGATCGTACGGAGACCAGCAGCGGATCGTGATCCGCCCCAAGGCGCCGTCCGGTCGTTTCCTCAAGGCGAACGAGATGTTCGTTGACTTCCTCGACGATCCCTTTGGGGATGGCGCCTTCGGCGAGATAGCGCACCCCTACGTCGCACGCGATGGTGAACCCGGGGGGTACCGGGACACCAAGTTTCGTCATTTCCGCGAGATTGGCGCCTTTTCCCCCAAGGACGTTCTTCAGTCCTCGATCTCCATCAGCCTTGCCGTTTCCAAAGAAGTAGACCGACCTGGACATTCTGCGGGGGAAAGGGGGACGTTAGCGGGCTTTTCCGGCCCTCATGAGATCAACGATCGGCGGCGCGGTGGGATACTCGCCTGAGAAACATGCGTGGCAAAAACCGTGAGGGCCATCCGGCACCGCGTTCAACATTCCGTCGCGGGACAAATAGCCCAACGAATCGACGTTGATGCGTTTCGCGATTTCCTGAATCGAGTTTGACGCTGCGATGAGCTCGCCTTTGTCTGGCGTGTCGATGCCGTAGTAGCAGGGGCCGATAATCGGAGGCGACGAGACACGCATGTGCACTTCGCGTGCTCCGGCTGCGCGAATCAGGCTGACGAGCCCCTTCGTGGTTGTGCCGCGCACGATGGAGTCATCAACCATCACCACGCTCTTACCGTGCAGTACTTCACGGACGGCGTTGTACTTGATCTTTACCTTTTGCGTACGCCCGGTTTGCGTCGGTTGGATAAAGGTGCGACCGACGTAGTGATTGCGAATTAATGCGAGCTCAAGGGGCAAACGCGATTCCTCCGCAAAGCCAAGTGCGGCAGCGTTCGAGGAATCGGGAACGGCAAAGACGAGATCGGCCTGTGGCGCTGGTTGCTCGCGCGCGAGTTGCCGACCCAATGCCCGCCGGGCCCGATCAACAGAGCCGCCGAACACGTAGCTGTCCGGCCGGGCGAAATACACGTGCTCAAAAACACAACGTGACTGCGCCATCGGGGGAAACGCCTGCAGGCTGCGCACGCCCGACGCGTCGATGCCAAGAATTTCGCCGGGTTCCACTTCGCGAATCAGCTGAGCACCGATGATATCCAACGCACACGTTTCCGAGGCGACAATAAACGCATCGCCTAACGAGCCGAGTACGAGAGGGCGAAAGCCACGTGGGTCGCGCGCGGCGAGAAGGGTGTCACCAATAAGCAGGGTGAGACAATATGCACCCTCGACACCCTCCAACGCTTCGGCCAGCATCTCGACCGGGTCTGTCGCCCGGGAACGGGCCAGTCGATGCACAATCACTTCAGAATCCATCGTCGAGGCGAAGATGGATCCGTCATCCTCAAGGACTCCCCGCAACTCGAAGGCGTTTGTTAAGTTGCCGTTGTGCGCGAGCGCAATATGGCCGCCCTTGAAGCGCGCGAGTACCGGCTGCGCGTTGTCCAGCGAGGAGGATCCGGCGGTGCTGTATCGGGTGTGCCCGATGGCCAGTCGACCTGGCAGCGCCTCGAGTTCGCGCGGCGTGAGCCCTTCGGACACCAGTCCCATGCGCCGCGTGCCGCGCGCCACCTGTTCGCCGTCTACGGCGACAATCCCTGCGGATTCCTGTCCGCGATGCTGCAACGCGAACAGGCCGAGGTGCGTGATTGCGGACGCGTCGTCCACGCCGAAAACACCAAAAATTCCACACATACTAGGACTCCTGTGCCGCGCCAACGGCGGCGGTAACATCAGCAGAGAACGCAGCCCGCGCCATGATGGACGGGATTGCGTCGTGGTACGCTGTTGCCAGTACGTCGATCGGGCTGCGCCACACCGTGGACGCAACACGAATCACAAACTCCCCATGCCGCTCCCCGACACGGCCAATCACTCGTGCGGGCAAGCCATACGTGGCCGCAAGCGTGAGCAGTGCACTCACATGTGCTGTGGAAACCACGGCTCTCCCCTGGGCTTCGCCAAACATTAAGCTGCGTGGAGAAAGGGTCGCCCACTCCGACAGATCAACCTCCACGCCAAACGCTCGCGAGGGGTCCATCATGGCGCATTCCGCGAGCGTCACGCCGAGTCCACCCTCCGAACAGTCATGCGCCGAGTTCAACAGTCCACGATCCACGGATTCCACGAGCACATCAATCAGTGCCTTTTCGCGCTCCAGATCACAGTGCGGCACATCACCGCCGGTGATGCCGTGAAGGTGCGAGAGGTATTCACTCGCCCCCAACTCGTCACTGGGTTCACCGAGGAGGACAATTGCATCGCCGGTTGCCTGGAAGGTGCCGCCAATCGCCTTGTTCACATCGGCAATTAAACCAACCATTCCGATCGTCGGAGTCGGGAACACCGCACCCGATGGATTCTCATTATACAATGACACGTTACCCCCAGTGACCGGGGTCCCGAGTGCGCGGCAGGCTTCTCCCATCCCGGCTACGGCTTCCTTGAACTGGAAGAACACCTCAGGGCGTTTGGGGTTCCCGAAATTCAGGCAGTTGGTGATGGCCATCGGACGTGCGCCGGTGCAGGCCACGTTGCGCGCTGCTTCGGCGACGGCAATCTGACCGCCGCGTTTCGGTGACAGATAAACGTAACGCCCATTGCAGTCCGTCTTGAGTGCGATTCCCTTTGTTGTTCCGGGAAGGCGTACAACAGCCGCGTCGGCGTGCCCCGGTCCAACGACCGTATTGGCACGCACCGTAGAATCGTACTGTTGGTGCATCCACGTTTTGCTGGCGATTGTCGGACTTGCCAGAAGTGCGGCGAGCGTCCACATGACGTCGCGCTCCTCCTCTCGCTCCGCGACGGCGTGCACGTCCATGCTCCGCAGCTTAATAATATCGGCACTTTCCGTGGCCTCCGGATGGTACACGGGACAATCCGTCACCAATCGGGTGCCCGGAAACTCCGCGACGACATGCGTTCCCTCGGTGACACGATACACCGGCTCCGCAATAACTTCACCGATCACCGCCGCCGTGAGATCCCACTTGGACAGGATACGGATCACGTCCTCTTCGCGGCCCTTGTGAGCGACGACGAGCATGCGCTCCTGCGATTCTGACAGCAACACCTCGTACGGCGTCATCCCTTCTTCGCGCACCGGGACTTTGGAAATGTCGATCGTGACTCCAACGTCACCCCGCTCCGCCATCTCGGCGGACGATGAGGTGAGTCCAGCAGCCCCCATGTCCTGAATCGCCACAATGTGTCCACTTCGAATCAGCTCAAGGCTGGCTTCGAGGAGCAACTTTTCAGTAAACGGATCGCCGACCTGCACCTGCGGTCGGCGTGCCTCGGAGGCTTCGGTCAAATCCTCAGAAGCGAACGATGCGCCATGGATGCCATCACGTCCCGTGCGCGCTCCCACCGCGATGACGGGGTTGCCGACGCCCTCAGCCTTTGCCCGAATGAGCTCGTCCTCGCGCAGAACGCCGACGCACATTGCATTCACCAGCGGGTTGCCTTCGTACGATGCATCAAAGACGACTTCCCCAGCGACGGTTGGAATGCCGACGCAGTTCCCGTAATCGCCAATACCCTTCACGACGCCAGCCACCAACCATCGCACGCGGGCGCTGTCGGGCGACCCGAAACGGAGAGAATTCAATAGTGCGATTGGACGGGCGCCCATCGTAAACACGTCGCGCAGGATGCCACCGACGCCGGTCGCCGCTCCTTGATACGGTTCAACGGCAGACGGATGATTGTGCGATTCAATCTTGAACGCTACAGCTAAACCATCTCCAACGGCGATGACCCCTGCATTCTCGCCTGGTCCCTGCAGCACGTAGTCCGCGGTGGTCGGGAGTGTGCGTAGCACCGGGCGCGAATGTTTATACGAACAGTGTTCGCTCCACAGGGCCGAAATAATGCCCAGTTCGGTGAACGTCGGTGTGCGTTCCAGCATCGCGCAGAGCCGATCGTACTCGTCCTGTGTCAGTCCGTGCTCCGCGACGAGCGCGGGTGTGATGACCGGATCGCCCGGTCGTGGGGTCGCTCCCATTAATCCTTGAGTCCGAACATGGTGCGCACGAAGGAGCGAACGCTGCTATTGTCCACGTGCTCGAGCATTTCCATTTCTCCCTTGTCCAGCCAGATGCCACCACATTCGGTGCACCGATCGATCTTGATGTGTGCGAATTCCGTTTCCACCAGGTCGGCCCCGCACTTGGGGCACTTCATGTAGTGCGATCGGCGCTCAGCTCGCGCGCGCTCGGTGTCCAGCTTGGCGCGCTGCTGCTTGATGAGCTCGGCGTCGCGCTTAATAAAGTAGGCGTCTTCGGAGCGTGTTGGCTTGGAGTCAGACATGGAATATCGAGTGAATTGTTGAGCGCGTCACGCGGCAACTGCGCTGAGTAAAGACTGAAACAATGCGAGCCCGTCCGTGGAGCAGTGCAGGGGATCCACGGCACGTTCGGGATGCGGCATCATGCCCAGCACGTTGCCGTCGGCGTTCACGATGCCCGCGATGTCGTCCATCGAGCCGTTCGGACTGCGCTCGGCGGTCGCTCCGTCGTACACGTAACGAAAGATGACCTGACCATTGTCACGGAGCACAGACAGGCCATCGGCGTCGATCACAAAACGCCCGTCACCGTGAGCGATCGGCACGCGCAGCAGTTGTCCGGCGTCGTACTGGTTCGTAAAACGTGTATCCGCGTTCTCAACGCGCAGCGTGGACACACGACTGCGAAACTGCAGGCTCTCGTTACGCATTAACGCACCGGGCAACAGATGCGCTTCGCATGCGATCTGAAACCCGTTGCAGATGCCAATAATCGGGGCGCCCCGTTTCGCGTGACGCATGACTTCCGACATGATGGGGCTGAAGCGGGCGATCGCGCCGGACCGAAGATAGTCCCCATAGCTGAATCCACCGGGCAGAATGACCACGTCAGCGCCCTGAAGATCAACATCCTTGTGCCAGAGTCGGACAGCCTGTTCGCCAAGGGCTTCCGTGACGGCGACATACGCATCCTCATCACAGTTGGATCCGGGAAAGGTGACGATGCCGAACTTCATGCGGCGACCACTCCCGCGATCGAATAGTCCTCGGTGACGGGGTTCGCCAACAGCTTGTCGCACATCGCGCGTACGCTCTCGGATGCCGCCTGCTCGTTCTCAGCATTCACCTGCAACACAATATGACGGCCGACTCGAACATCTGAGACAGAGCTGAATCCCAGCGTATGCAGTGCATCGCTGACAGCCTTTCCCTGTGGATCGAGAATGCCTTTGCGTGGCACCACGTGCACCATTACCTGATACGTCATTCGGTTGGGTCCTGGGGTTGAACTGCGGGAAATTCGTTGGTGTCTCTCTCGTCCCTGATCCGACGCCGGCGGCGACGACGGGCCGCATCAATCGCGTCCTGCTCGCGCTCCGTCTCTTCGGGGGGTTGGCGACCGATCAAACCATAGAACACGGTACGCAGCACACCGTACACGACGTAGGCGAGCAACGCCGGGAAGAAGAACTGTTTCGGCAGAAAGATGACGCCTGCGATTGTGCCAACGACGACCAATGAGCCGAGGATCTCCTTGAGTGACCGGTACCCGATCAGGGGGAGCGCAGCATAGGAGACGTTGCTGATCATGAGAAAGCTGAGACCAAGCATGATGTAGCGGAGCATGACGTGCCACGGCAGGTCCGCGATCATGGTTTGATTGTACAGCGGGGTCTGCGAGAACCAGTAGTACGTCGCCAGCGTCAGCCCGGCGGCGGGACTTGGCAAGCCCCGGAAGTGCGACTTCGCTTTGCCCGCCTGCTCAACATTAAAACGTGCGAGCCGGATCACCGCACACATGGTAAACAGGAAGCAGAAAATCCAGTCCCACCCCTGTTGATTCAGCACGGCAAAATACATCACCATCGCTGGGGCAAGCCCGAACGAGATGGCGTCGACCAGTGAATCCAGTTCCTCTCCGAATCGAGATCCCGTGCTCGTCGCCCGTGCGATGCGGCCGTCGAGCGCGTCCGCAATTCCACCGAACACCACGTAGGCGCCGGCGCGCGAGTACTCTCCGCGCGACGCAGCGACGATGGCAAAGACGCCGAGAAAGAGGTTGGCCAAGGTAAAGCCGTTGGGCAATAGAACCACGGTGTTTCGCAGGCGGGAACGCGCCACGTTATTTTCCTCCGAAGCGGGCAATCACGGTCGTGCCCGCCACTGTGTGATCTCCGACTTTCACCTCAACAGGCGTGCCAAGCGGGAGAAAGACGTCAACCCGTGAGCCAAAGCGAATCAACCCCATGCGCTGGCCTTGCTCAGCTGCATCACCAACCTTGCTGTACGTAATGATTCTGCGTGCGATCAGCCCCGCGATCTGACGCATCATGACTTTCCCACCCGGTGTTTCGATCCCGACCGACGACTGCTCGTTCTCAAGTGACGACTTTTCGGTCGCCGCGTTGAGAAACTTCCCGGGGTTGTAGTGCAGATATTGCACGGTGCCTGTTGATGGGTACCGGTTCACATGCACATTGAAGACGTTCATAAAAATCGAAACGCGCATCGCTCGGCCCTGCATAAACGCGGGCTCGTCGACCTCCATGACGTGCACCACGCGACCATCGGCCGGAGCAATCACGACGTCCGGGCCGCGTTCGCCCGTCCGCTCCGGATCACGAAAGAAGTACGCGACCCACAGCGTGAGGAGCGTGAGGACAAACGCAGTAAGCCACAACGGCCACGACCTGACGCGCACCGCACCGATGTAGGCGGCAGTGCTGATTGCGGCGGCGGAGAGTATGAAGGGCAGTCCTTCTCGAGCAAAGCTCACAGCATCCGTCCGTAATCAAGAGGGGAACCCGTGATGCGATGGAACGCATCGAGGTAGCGCAGGCTCGTAGCGTGCACTACTTCGTCGGGGAGTGCGGGAGGTGGCGCATTGCCATCCCATTGGCCTTGCCGGCGCACGCCGTCGAGGTAGTCGCGCAGTGGCTGCTTATCAAAGCTGGGTTGGGACCCGCCAGGTCGGTATTTGTCGGCGGGCCAGAACCGTGAGCTGTCGGGAGTGAGTACTTCATCAATCAGCAGAATCTCACCATCCACCTTCCCGAACTCAAACTTGGTGTCCGCGATAATAATCCCACGTTCGCGCGCCAGGCTGCTCCCGATGTCATATATCTCACGCGCACGGCGCTCGAGGTCTGCGGTCACGCGCGCGCCCAACAGCGCACGCACGGCGTCGATGGTGATGTTCTCATCGTGGCCACTCTCCGCTTTGGTCGCTGGCGAAAAGATCGGTGCAGCCAGCTGATCGCTTTCACGAAGCCCGGCGGGGAGTGGCTCTCCAGCCAGCGTACCGTGTTCGGCGTACTCCTTCCAGGCCGAACCGGAGATGTACCCGCGAATGACGCACTCCACCGGAAATACCTCCGTACGACGGCACAACATCGCCCGCCCACTAAGCTGTGCGCGCGACGACGCCAGCATCGGCGCGGCCAAAATGATCTCGTCGACGTCTGTTGTGATCATGTGGTGCGGCATGCGATCCTGCAGCTGGCCCAACCAGTACGAAGTAATCTGCGTGAGTACGATGCCCTTGAACGGAACCGCCTCGTTCATCACCACGTCAAAGGCGGAAACGCGGTCGGTTGCAACAAGCAGCAACCGGTCTGCATCGACCTCATAAACATCCCGAACTTTCCCACGCCGGACCAGCGGCAGGGGCAGGGAGGTCGACGCCACGGGCGGCATACTGCTCAGCTGTCCTGATTCGGTATGGCTGGTCATTACACGCGCACCTCCTCTGGAGGCGCAACCGAGGCGGAGCCGGCGAGGACAGGGTCCACCTGCTCACTCAGAAATTCGTCAACCTGCTCCGGAGCGCGCCCCACGAAGCGCGAGGCCTCGAGCGCCGATCGCAGATCATCCATCGGAACCGGAAACGATGCCTCGCGCGCAAGTCGGTCGAGCATCGTGTTTGCTGCACCATCGTCCTTCATCGCCTTCGCCGCCGCCAGTGAATGTTGTCTGATGACCTCGTGTGCGTCCTGTCGACTCATGCCGGCCTGCACGGCACGCACGATCAAATCCTCAGTTGCCATAAACGGAAGTTCTTCCGCGAGTCGCGCCCGAATGCGTGCCGGATGCACCTCGAGACCGGACGCAACATTCACCAGCAATACAAGGATGGCGTCGGTTGCGAGGAACATTTCCGGAATCACGAGACGTCGGTTCGCCGAATCGTCCAGGGTTCGTTCGAAGAACTGCACCGCGTGCGTCTGATTCGCGTTCCCCTCGAGTGTGCCGACAAATCGCGCCAACGCGTTGATCCGCTCGCTGCGCATCGGATTGCGCTTATACGCCATGGCCGAAGAACCAATCTGATCTTTTTCGAACGGCTCTTCGATTTCTCCGAAGGATTGCAGCAGTCGCATGTCGCTGGCGAATTTGGCGGCGCTGGCTGCGATGCCCGACACGACCTGCAGCAACTGCGCGTCGATCTTGCGGGAATAGGTTTGCCCCGTGACAGGCATACTTCTGCTGAATCCCATCGCGGCGGTCACGCGACGATCCAGCTCGCGGACCCGCTCATGATCTCCGTTGAAAATCTGCAGGAACGATGCCTGCGTCCCGGTGGTGCCCTTGACGCCGCGGAAGGGCAGGCCGGCCACGCGCTGATCGATATCCGCGAGATCAAGCAGGAGATCCTGCATCCACAACGTCGCCCGTTTCCCGACAGTGGTGAGCTGCGCAGGCTGCAGGTGCGTGTATCCCAGCGTCGGTTCGGATCTCCACTTCAGGGCGAATGCCCGAAGTGCCTGCAGTGCAGCGACAATCTTGTCGCGAAGGAGCATAAGTCCTTCGCGCATGAGGATCAGTTCGGTGTTGTCCGTGACAAAACACGACGTGGCACCGTAGTGGATAAAGCCGCGTGCCTCGGGAGCTACCTCACCGAAGCAGTGCACGTGCGCCATTACGTCGTGGCGAAACCGCTTCTCGTAGTCAGCCACCACGGCGAAATTTATATCGTCGAGATGCTCACGCATTTGCGTGATGGCGGCTTCGGGAATGGGAACCCCAAGGTCACGCTCGGCTTCGGCCAGAGCCAGCCACAGGCGGCGCCATGTGCTGTGCCGACGTTGCGGCGACCAGAGCGAGAGCATCGCCGAGGAGGCATACCGTTCGGACAAGGGAGACGCGTACACGGAACTCAACGACTCACCACAATATCTTGTTGGAAGTAGTAACCATTGCGCTCCCATACCACACGCATTCCTGATCCGGCATACGTGTCGAAAGCGCGCGTCACGTCTTGCGCGTTCGTAATGTTTGTTCTGTTAATCCGTATGATAAGATCCCCCTCCTGCAGTCCGATCTCGTCGCGGATGCGATCACTGCTCTTGACGACCAACGCGCCGGCCGGCGACCGGATGCTCCGGTCGGCGCGAATGGCCGGAGTGAGGGTGACCAGGTCAATCTCGCGAAGTACGGTGATGCGAGGCGCACTCACCTCCGGTAAGTCGGCTATCGTCACATTGAGCGACAACTCGCGCCCACTGCGTTGTACGGTGATCGGCAACGTCGCACCAACCTGCATGTCGAGCCTTTCGGCCTCCCAGTCGAAGACATTGCGCATAACTTTGCTGCGCACGCGCAGGATACGGTCACCGGGTTGCAGGCCCGCTTTGGCTGCAGGCGATCCCGGTACCACGCTGCGCACCACGACGCCCGCGGTGATCAAGTCGCGCGGGTTACCGGTGGACGGCGATTCAATCGTCTCACCGATCCATGGCCGCCTCACCTTGCCATGCTCCAGCAGATCCATCGCGATGCGGCGTGCCCTGTTGATTGGAATGGCGAACCCCAGGCCGATTGAGCCACCGCTCGGCGAATAAATGCTTGAGTTCACTCCGATCACATCGCCGTTGCCATTGACCAGCGGTCCGCCTGAATTGCCGGGATTGATCGAGGCATCGGTTTGAATCATGCCGACGAAGGCACCGGCACTACCGCTTCGGCCCAAAAGGTTCCGGCCCGTGGCACTGATCACGCCCGCCGTCACGCTGGGTTCACTGTTGCCGAGCACAAAACCGAACGGGTTTCCGATGGCGATGGCCCACTCTCCGATCACGAGGTCTTCCGAATTGCCTAACGAGGCAACCGGCAAACCCGTCGCCTCGACCTTGATCACTGCGAGGTCGTTGGCATCGTCGGCACCGATGAGCCTGGCGGGATACGTGGTGCCATCACGGAGCATCACGGAGATGCGAGTCGCGCCGTTGACCACGTGCTCATTCGTTACGATCACCCCGTCCTGTCGCATGATGAATCCGGAACCGATGCCGGACTGCGTTTGCTGACCGGATCGACCACCAAAGAACTGCTCGAACATGTCCACGGGAGCGCGCTCGACCTTTTCAGTCTGTACCGTCACAACGGCGGGGCTCACGCGGTTGACCGCTTCGGTGATCGCGGTGCGGCGCGACGCGCTGATCTGTTCACTGGCGAAGTCGAGCGTGTCTCGCGCGGCCGTCGCCGGCGGGCTAATGCGCTCCGTTGCGGGTGGCTGCTGAAGTGGCGTTCCCCCCGCCTCGCAGGCCCCTAACGCAAATGTCGCTGTTGTGATGAACTCTCGGAAACTCATTGCCCTGTGAGATAGAGGTCGGACGGGTACTCCACCCGTTCCAGCACCAGCCCGTGAGGCGGCGCTGGTGCAGACACCTTCAAGTTATCAGTTGACACCAGCAAATCGGCGAGATCCGTGTGCGGGCGTCGCCCTCGAGCGATGTCGATCATGGTGCCCACGAGGAAGCGAACCATATGGTGAAGGAATCGATTCGCGCGCACGTGAAAAATCGCGTGCTGCGGTGTGTAGGCCCAGCCAGCTTCCGTGACGTGGCACCGGTGATCGTCCTGCGCGGGCGCAGTGCCACGCACTGCGAATCCATAGAAGTGATGCTCGCCGCGGATCTGCGCGGGTAGCGACGTGAGCAACTCCCGGCTGAGCGGATGCGGCACGTGCCACTCGAAGCGACGCCGAAAAGGAGACCGGGCAGCCTCATCGAGGCCAATCGTGTACGAATATTGTCGACCGGTGGCACTATATCGGGCGTGGAATTCGGGACGCATTTCGTGCGATTCGGCGACCCAAAGATCGTCGGGAAGGAGTGCGTTCATGGCGCGTCGCATAGCGCTCGCGGTCCACTTTTCCGGCACCTGTATCCCAACGACCTGGCCGCGTGCGTGCACTCCGGCGTCCGTTCGCCCCGCTCCCCTCGCCACAATTCGATGCCCGCATAAGCTGTCGAGGACCCTCTCGACTTCGCCTTGCACCGTGCGCTGGTCTGGCTGGCACTGCCAACCTGCGAACCTGGCGCCATCATAGTGCAGAACAAGCTGCAGGGTGCGCACCGACATCTCGGAGAAAGCTAGTTTCACCCTCGGTCAAGTCAAGCAAAATGCGCGCACATGCATTGACTTCGTGCGGCGTGCGCGACGACATTCTGAAGCTCAGCGCGAGTCACAGGCACGCGCCGCGACGTTACCTTACCGGCATGTCCACGCGTAGTCTTCCTGCACTTGCACACTCACTAGCTGTCGCCCCCGACGTTGATGGGGCGCTTGTTGCGTTGGGCGAGGCCCTTTCGGAGAGTGATCGCACCGCCGTCGTGGGCCTCTTTCGTTACGACGCGCGCCGCCAGCTGCTCAAGGACCGCTTAACGCCCTCCGGCGGGCAGATCATTCGCTCCGTGGTCGATACCACCATTGATCACCTCCCGCCGGCGGTGCGTAGTGTGATCACAACAGGCGGCCAGTTCGTTGACCTCGGAGACAAGTCCGCAGAGTATGCGCGTCTGTTCAGCATGAGCACCTTTGCTGACGGCGGTGTGCTGTCACTGCGTGGGCTGCTGAGCGATGGCGTGTTATCAGGCGTTGTGGGGTTGTACGAACAGCGCCGCATGTTCGGAACTCGGACCAGTGAACGCTTCGGATCGTCAGTGGATCTGTTCGACCTCGCCTACGCCCGATTTCAGGAACGAGAGGCAAGGACAGAGGCCGTACAGACCCTCGAGGACGTGACGCAGCGCGTGCACGGGGAATACGTAAAAAAGCTGGGGGCGCTCGAAGCCGAGCTGGGTCGCGCCCGAAGCGACACCACGCCCGCCCACGCCGCCGACGCTGGTCGACTTGTTCACGCAGAACGTGAAGCTGCGGCAGCTCAGGAAGAGGCACGGCGCGCCCTGAACAAAACTTCGTCTCTGGAGCAGCAGCTTACCGCCGCGGTCGCCCAGCTTGAGCAGGCCCACGTCGAGCTCCATCGCCGGCATGAGACGCTACGGCAAAAGGTGCGGACCCTGTACCTCATCGAGCGGTCACTCAAAGTCGACAATACCGCGACCAATCCCAAGGCGCTGGTTGATGGCCTTCTGGCGCTCGTTGGCGATGACATGCAGGCGCAGCGTTGTTCGCTGATGCTTCGCGCTCCGGAACCGGACACCCTGTATCTTGCCGCGGCGCGCGGTCTGGCGCCGAACATCGTGCTCGGCTCACGCGTGCCGTTTGGCAAAGGAGTAGCTGGAGTGGTGGCTGTATCGCGGGAGCCCTTTCTGGTTCAGGATGCCAGCGAAGCCAACGAACATCCCTTATTGCGTGATCAATACCTCACAACCGGGTCGTTCATCTCGTTTCCCCTGATCTACCGCGACGAAATGATCGGTGTTGTTAATCTGACAAACCGCGCTAAACGCGGAGTCTTTATCGAAGAAGACATGGAGCGAGTCTCACTGCTCGCACTCGTCATCGCCGTCATCGCGACTCGCAATGCGCTCGCGCAAAAGCTCTTGTTGCCGCAGTGACTGCAGAACCTCTTAAGCTGGCAGTGCGCGCGCTGGCGTTTGGTGAATCGCTCGATGCGTCTCTCGCCGCCGACGCCTTTGGGGTGATAATGCGCGGCGACGCAACGCCGGCGCAGATTGGTGCGCTGCTGATGGGTTTGCGCGTGAAGGGTGAGCAGATCAATGAGGTCGCAGGTGCCGCGCGGGCACTGCGCGGTGCAATGGTTTTGCTTGACGCGGACGATCGCTCCGAGCTCGTGGATACCTGCGGCACGGGAGGTGGTTCAGTGACCACTTTCAACATCTCCACGGCGGCAGCATTTGTTGCGGCGGGGCTCGGCGTGCGCATTGCCAAACACGGCAACCGGTCATTCACTTCGCAGAGCGGCAGCGCCGACGTGCTTGAGGCGCTGGGGATCCCGCTTGACGCAACGGTGGACGTGATGTCCAGCGCGCTGCGTGAGGCTGGCATCGTCTTCATGTTTGCTCCGTCGATGCATCCGGCCATGCGATTCGTCGGTCCAGCGCGTAGAGAACTCGGCGTCCCCACGGTCATGAATATCGTAGGACCACTGGCCAATCCGGCGGGAGCGGGGAGACAGGTGCTTGGCGTGGCCGATCGAAATCGGCTGCAGTTGCTCGCCGGTGCGCTCGCCGAACTCGGCAGCGAACGGGCGCTCGTCGTCCACGGTGCTCCAGGGCTCGACGAGATTTCGCCGTTAGGCGACACGCAGGTTATCGAAGTGCGTGACGGTGAACTGCGCTCGTGGACCATCTCGCCGTCAGACGTTGGTCTCCGAGCCGTTGATCCCGCTGATCTCGCAGGGGGCACGCCGCAGGTGAATGCTGCGTTGATCGAAGAAGTCCTGAGTGGCGGCGGGCCGATCGGGGCTCAGGCAGCTGTCGCGATGAACGCTGCGGGTGCCCTCCTCGTCTCGGGGAAGGTGGCATCGTTCGCCGAAGCGTACGACGCGGCCCAGGCGGGACTGCGATCGGGCATCGGATTGACGGCGCTGGCTCGGTTGCGCGCCGCCTACAACTAGCTGGCTACCTCGTTTCAGTAGCGCCTGATCACGCCGACGACGATGCCCTGAATGCTGAGTTCCTTCTCGTTCACATAGATCGGCGCTACTGCATCATTGGCTGGCTGTAACCGCACCCGTCCGTCCCGCTCCCGATACATGCGCTTAACAGTGGCCGAGGAACCTTCCAACATCGCGATGATCATTTCACCGTTGTCGGCTGAGCGCCGTTCGTTGACCACAACAAAATCGCCGTCGCGAATCTGCTCGTCGATCATCGAATTGCCACGCACGCGTAACACGTAGTGGTCTCCGTTGCGCCGAATCAGTTCCTGCGGAACCGACAAGGTCGAACCGCTTTCGACCGCCTCAATCGGCTGCCCGGCGGCGACCGTACCAAGCAGCGGGAGTTCGACCGCGCGAGAGAACGCCTCTGACGGCAGGATTTCGATAGCGCGGCTCTCATTATAGGAGCGTCTGATGTACCCCTTGCGCTCCAGATTACTCAAATGCTCGTGGACCGTAGCGAGCGACTGGTAGTCGAAGGCGACGGCAATCTCTTCGAAGCTGGGGGCGTAACCCCGCTCGCCCGAATAGCTTTGGAGATACGTCAGGATTTCGCGTTGCCGCTTGGTGAGCGCCATCGGAGTTGCGGTGGGGAGGGCCTGGCGCCAGTGACAGATCGCCAAACAACTTTGCGTACCGAACAGGTGCCGAAGACGATAGCCGAACAAGACCCGAAACGCAAGCGGCAATGCAATCGACATCTTTGACTCCCACGCCACCGCTCGAAGGACCCTTGGGCCGTCTGACCGCGGCGTCAGAGCTGCGCGCGCTCGCGCTCACCCGGGGGCAGGTGGGCGAGGAGCTCAAGGCGGCCTCATACGCCCGCCCCGCGCCACGTTCGCTGGTTGCGTCGCTGCGTTCCGGCGCTGATGTCGCCGTGATCGCAGAGATCAAAAGGAGGTCGCCTTCACGAGGGGTGATGAACGCCGCGTTGGACGCCGGGGTCACCGCGGCGAGGTACGCGAGCGCCGGAGCACGTGGGCTCAGTGTGCTGACCGAACCGGATGAGTTCGGTGGATCGCTGACAGACCTGGATGACGCAGCTGAGGCATGTGATGTCCCGCTGCTGAGAAAGGACTTTATCGTGCGCGTTGAACAGCTGTGGGAGGCTCGCGCACATGGAGCATCCGCAGTGTTGCTTATTGCGCGAGCGCTCGCACCGTTGCAACTGATTCAACTCGCTCGCGAAGGGGCGCGGACTGGGTTGGATGTGCTGGTTGAGGTGCGTACCGCGGAAGAGCTCTCCGTGGCAATCGAGAGCGGAGCCGGGATGATCGGAGTGAACGCGCGCAACCTTGAAACGCTGGTGATTGAACCGCAGGTGGTGCTCGACCTCCTCCCGCGCGTTCCACCGGATCGGGTGGCGGTTGCGGAGAGCGGCATGACTGACAGAGGCGCAATCGAGCGAGTGGCGCTGGCCGGAGCGGATGCGGTCCTGGTGGGTTCCGCGCTGACCCAGGCTGCTGACGCGGCGGCGCTTCTGACATCCTTTCTGCGAGTTCCTCGACGTCCCCGGCATGACTGACGTCAAGTTCTGCGGTCTGACACAACGCGAAGACGCGGAGTTCGCCGTATCGTTAGGCGCGGCGGCAATTGGGGTGGTCTTTGCGCCGAGTCCCCGGCGCTTGAGCGCTCACGCCGGTCGCGACGTGCTCGGTGCCGCCGACGGCACGGAGATCGTGCGCGTGGGCGTGTTCGTTGAGTCAGACACCGACTCCATTCTGCAAACAGCGCGAATAGCCCGGCTCGATGTCGTGCAGGTTCACGGGCCCGAGGTGCGACCCGATCTGGCGCGAATCCGCGCGGAAGGCTTCGGGGTTTGGCTCGTGCAACCCGTCGCACTTGACGGCGCAACGGAGACATCGTGTCCCCCCGATGCGGACCTGATCCTGCTCGATACCTCGGCACACGGCCGCAGCGGCGGGACCGGCATCGCGTTCGACTGGGAGGCGACGCGTGCCAGTGCCGACCTCATCCGCGGGCAGTGCCGATTAGGAGTTGCAGGGGGATTACATGCGGCAAATGTGACGACCGCCGTACATATTCTTCTCCCGGATCTCGTCGATGTGTCGTCAGGCGTCGAGACGCGTCCGGGGATAAAAGCTCACCACCTCATGAGTGCCTTTATGTCAGCAGTCGCCACACCCCAAACGAAATGAGCTCGTCCGAAACCGTTCGATCGGATCGGTTCGGCGTATTCGGCGGGCAATACGTTCCCGAAACGCTGATTCCTGCCCTCGATGAATTGACCGTCGCTTTCGACGAGGCCTGGTCAGATGGTGCCTTCCGCTCGGAGCTGGGGGAATTGCTGACGCATTTTGTGGGACGGCCATCGCCGCTCAGCGACGCCCCGCGGCTCAGCGAACGCGTGGCCACGTCGGTGTGGCTCAAGCGCGAGGATCTCAATCATACGGGCGCTCATAAGATCAACAACACCGTGGGACAGGTGCTGCTGGCTCGTCGCATGGGCAAGTCGCGCATCATCGCAGAAACCGGGGCCGGTCAACACGGCGTGGCGACCGCGACCATTTGCGCACGTTTTGGCCTGAAATGTGTCGTGTACATGGGCAAGACAGACATGGAGCGTCAATCACTGAATGTGTACCGGATGCGACTGCTTGGTGCGGACGTGGTGCCGGTCACCAGCGGTACCGGTACACTCAAGGACGCGACGACGGAGGCCATTCGCGATTGGGTAACCAACGTGCGCGATAGCCACTACGTCATCGGTTCAGTGGTCGGGCCGTCTCCGTACCCGCGGATGGTACGCGCGCTGCAGTCGGTGATTGGCATTGAGGCGCGGGCGCAAATGCTCGAACGTGCCGGTTGTCTGCCCTCGGCGGTCGTTGCCTGCGTGGGAGGAGGATCGAATGCCATGGGAATTTTCAGTGGTTTTGTGGACGACGCCGGAGTGGAACTGGTCGGTGTGGAGGCGGCGGGGGAGGGTCTTGGCACCGCCCATCATTCCGCGTCGCTAAGCTGCGGATCGCCGGGCGTGTTGCATGGTTCACTCAGCTATTTGCTTCAGGACGCCGATGGTCAGGTACATCCGGCGCACTCCATCAGTGCCGGTCTGGATTATCCGGGTGTTGGACCCGAGCACGCCTTCCTGAAAGACTCGGGGCGCGCCCGATATGTCGCGGTCACTGACGCCGAAGCACTCAGCGGTTTTGCCGTGCTTTCGGAGCTTGAGGGAGTGATCCCGGCGCTGGAGACGGCCCATGCGGTGGCGTGGGTTGTGGCGCAAGCCGGACGATGGACGCCTGACGAGTCGGTGTTGATCTGTGTCTCGGGGCGTGGAGACAAGGACGTGGCGCAAATACGCGAAATGGGTATCTTGGGCCTGTGACCCCTCAATCCTCCTCGCACTCGGTCACGGACCCTGCGGAGCAGGGGGAGCCTCCATTTCCTCCAGCGTTGGTGGAGGAGGTGTTGCGCCTCTTCGGGCGTGCGGTCCGTGCGCACCAGCTCTACCTGCACAACAACCCGACCTATATAAAGACGCTTGAAGCGGTAAAGGGCGCCTTTCCCGCAATCTGGGCGCACACCGATGAGCTCGTCATTGTCGTGACGGATACGCAGCTCACCTGGGAAGACTGCGTTGTGCTTAACGAACCGGATAAGACCTCCGATGCACTGCCGTGGGTGCTGTACAAGGACGGGGTGCGCGAACTGCGATTGTCGGCCGGCGTGGAAGCGGACGAGATCGTCGGTCTCGTGGACGCGATTGCACAGGTTCGCAAGGCGGCGGCCGACGATGACGACCTGCTGACAATTTTGTGGGAAAGGGAATTCCAGTTCGTGCGGTACAGTTATGTGGATTTTTCCGTCGATGGTGCGGCACCCCTTGATCAGGATGAACTGCCCACCGACAGGCTGGTCGACCCTTCGCGAATTAGGGAACCCGCGACGGAGGTGCTCACCCCGCCGGGCGTCGTGAGCATGGACGATTTCAACACGACGCTTTACTTCCTGGAAGAATCCGAGATCGAGTACCTTCGCGGGGCCGTCAAGGAAGAGTATGCCAGTGATCTTCGTGTGAACGTCGTGCAGATGCTGCTTGACACGTACGAGACGCAGATTGACCCCGCGATACGCGATGAAATCTGCGGTATCCTCGACATGTATCTGGTCAGCTTGCTGTCCGGTCGTTCGCTCGCAGCAGCGGCCACGCTCCTTCAGGAGAGTGCTGTCACAGCCGATCGCGCGCGCGAGGTTCAGCAGGAGCAGCGCGCAC
>JBGTBX010000227.1:0-20958 GCA_041749115.1 Gemmatimonadaceae bacterium | reverse complement strand
CCAAGCATCTGTGACTGAACACTCAGCTGTCGCTCCTTGTCCGCGAGCAAACTGTCCTTGAGCCCGATCAAGGAATCCTTCGCCCGCGCCGTGGTCGCGAGAGCAAGCCCGGTGTCGGCAGCGCCGGATGAGGAAGCAGGGGCGCGATCACAGGCGAGTAACGGCAGGATCGCAAGGAGGAGCAGTTGTCTCTGTCGCATAGCATTCACCAGAATTGAATAGTGTTCGTTTCAGACCCGCGTTGGCGGACGTCGTAAGTGCCAATCCGTTTCGCGTTGGAAGGCAACGCCCAACGACAGCACCCGCGCGTCGCCTCGCACCGGACCAATAACCTGCAAACCAACCGGCATGCCGGCGACGATGCCACATGGAATGGACATCGCCGGAACACCTGCCATGTTCTGCGCTGAATTAAACCGCGTGAACGCGGTGACGGTTGCCGTAACCGCTGTCATGTCCGTCTTCTGAGAAGTGATCGTTGGAGGAGCGACTGGCAGCACCGCACCGATGAGCAGATCGACCTCCTTGAATACCTGTGCAAACGTGCGGCGTGCAAGCTCCTGAGCCTCCCGTCCATGAATGTATTCAACTGCGGTCAATTTCATGCCGCCTTCCAGGCGCCGCCGAACGATCGGGCCGTACCCCTCCGGAAACTCGCGAAGCAGTTCCGCGTGATTTGCGTACGCTTCGGCCCCTGCAACCACCCCCGACAGGTCCCGTACCCCATCCAGAGCCGATGTATCCACCTCCTGAATGTCCTTCACCAGAGGGCGCAACACTCGGACGGCGGCTTTGATCGCCTTTGCGATGCCTGGCTCCGCCGACTCCAGGTGGTGACTTGATATACCAATACGGAGCGTCTTCGCGGAGCGTTTGGCCAAGCGGGAAATCTTCGCGCCACGTGCGGATCCGAGCATGGCGGAGAGCAGCATCACGAGATCGTCGGCGCTGCGCGCCATGGGTCCTACATGGTCCAGCGATTCGGCCAGCGGCAGCACACCACGCGCATCAATCAGGCCGTACGTCGGTTTGAGACCGGAAATTCCGCAGCACGCTGCGGGAATGCGTATCGAACCGCGCGTGTCCGTGCCAACGGACGCCGCACCCATGCCTAACGCGATCGCTGCGGCGGACCCTCCGCTCGACCCACCGGCTACGCGCGCCGTATCCCACGGATTCGCCACTGCACCGTAGTGCTCGTTCACGGAAGTCACGCCCAGTGCGATTTCGTGAAGATTTGTCTTGCCGAAGAGTACACATCCGGCTCTGCGCAGACGGCGCACAACGCGTGCATCTTCATCCTCGGCGATCCCATCGTTGAAGACCCGTGATCCAGCCGTCGTCGGCGTCCCTTTTGTGAAAATAATGTCCTTCACCGAAATCGGGATGCCGCCAAGTGGACCAATAATCTTGCGTCGCATCACCCACTGTTCCATGCGGCGTGCATCACGCAATGCCGCCTCCTCCATGAACGAAATGAAGGTGTTGAACTGTGGTTGCAGCAGGTGCGCTCGCTTGAGCGCATCCTCAACGAGTTCGACCGGCGAGATACGTCGCGCACGGATCGCTGCAGCAATCTCCCGCAGCGATGCATTGCCAGGAATCATCGCACTCCCACAAGACCGCGGATGGCGCTGAGCATTTTCGTCGAATCGTACCCCCGCCCATCCTTGAATACGGTGACGACGTTGTAGATGTCCGACGCGCGAGCTTCAGGATCGCCCCGGATGACCACAAGATCGGCACGCTTCCCTCTGGCCACCGTGCCGTGCTCACCTTCTTCGCGAAGTATGCGTGCGCCATTGGCGGACATTACCTGAATGGCCTGCGGTGCGGTGAACCCGGCTTCCACGAGGATCTCATAGTTTCTCAGATCACCGTATCCCGGCAGCATCCCCGTTCCCCACGGATCAACGCCGGCGCCGAGTATGCCGCCGGCCGCAGCGAACGCCCGATCCCACGCCATCATCTTCGTGAACAAACGCTCGGGCACTTCGAACCCGTCCTTGCCGATGGACGCATGGGTCGCCTCCACTTCGCGTCGTGTGTCGGTTGCCAGCAGCTCCATCGCTCGCGGATTGAGGTGCGCGCGCGACTTAACGAACGTCTCGTATACCGCCAGTGTCGACGTAAGTCCGACGCCACGTGATACCAGGTCGCGGATGGATTGCTGAACAGCGGCACTGTTGACGTCGATGTCAGCCTGCGCACGCATGTTCTCGGCCGGACATACGTCCGGCTGTTTTCCGGCAACGTAATCGCTGTTGGTGATAAAGCCGTGCTCCAGTGCGTCGATCTTCAGAGCGGCCGCATCGGAGAAACTGAGTGAACACAAGTGTCCGGTCACGCGCATACCATGTTTGTGCGCTTCGTCTATGATAGCACCGGCGATCGTACGGGTGAGGGACCCCTGCAGCTTAAGCCACGTCGCCCCTTCTTCGGCCCAATATTTCACGACGCGTCGCGCTTCTTCCTGAGAACCCACTCCACGGTTCATCGATTGGGCTCCGGCCGTTCCATTGAGGTACGGTCCGGTGATGTGCAGGCGCGGCCCGGCCAGATCGCCCCGATCGATCGCCCGCTTCATGTTGAGTTCCTGATACGGAAACATGCTCCCTGCGGTGCGCGCCGTGGTGATGCCTAACGCGAGATACGCCATCGGGCCGCTGAACGTCATCTGCGTCGTGCGCGAGCCCTGATTGAAATACGTGTGCTCGTGCAGGCCCACAAAACCCGGCGTAACGGTGTGGCCCGTCAGATCAATCACGGTTGCTCCCGCCGGGACCTGCATCGATGCGCTCGGTCCCACCGCCGCGATGCGGGTCCCGTCGATCACTACTGTCTGATCATCGCGAGCCGGAGCACCTGTGCCATCCATAAGACGCACGTGCGTGAGGGCGACCACGGGTGCGTCCACACGGACGTACTCCGAGACTGCCGCAGAAACCGACGGGCGGGCCTGGGCCCCCAGCGTGTCCATAGACAGGAGGGTGGCCACCGCACATGTGATGACAAGGGAACCGCGTGCGAATGCGCCGCCGCCGGTCCGCTGATGTGAATAGAGATCGTTTGGCATTGTTCATTCGGTCGGGAGGTCCTTCAACATGTAGCCAACATGTCTCACCGTAAAGCGTTACGGTGTCAACAACTCGATCCGTGCACGATCGCCATCGGCCTTTTCTTCTGCCGTGCTGACCGACGACAGGCCGCCGAGCGCTACTTTGCGAGTTGCGCGTTCACGTATGCGGATTCATTTGTGACTTCGCGCACAAAAACGGACGCCAACCACGCCGGTGCCACCGGAGCGAGCTCTGCGAGTGCCAGCTCGACCTCGGCCAAAACGAGTTCGCGGTCCGTGAATTCATCAATCTGCCACGTGACGTCTCCGTCCCGGATTTCGTGTCGGCGCTTGGCCACGCGACGTCCCTCTGTGAGCGGCCACATCGCGTCGAAAACTTCACATGTCGTTGGCTCGTCCAGCTCCATTCGTGCGATGCCGGTTCCCACTTTGACCGTCCGAAACCAGGCCACGCCGTTTTTGGAGGTGACCTTCCGCAGCCGTTCGATCAGCCGATCCCCAGGCAGATATCCCTGCTCAATGAACAGGACCTCGCCATCGGGACGCGGCGCCGGAAGGCCGGAGAGCAGGTACTTCCTTTCGATCTCAAGCTCGCGCGGCTGTCGAGTGGCCAGCGACTCCGCAACCTCTTCCACATCGCGGAAGAACTCCGCGGCCGGTTCCCCTTCCCACATGGTGCGGTATGCGTCGAACGCCGTGCCTGCGTGGTCGTGCACCATCGCAACAATTAACGCCACGCCGCCACGGAGGTCGGTGGTTTGCGCCTCCTCCTGCGAATCGCCCTCCTCATGTTCCAAAGGATCCACCTCATCAGCGACGCCATCGGTTTCAAGCGTGTGCAGCGCCATGCTTAGTCGTTCCGTCCACATGTGTGCGTCGTGCAGAGCACCTAACGTGTCCTGCAGTGCTTTGAGTCGGATGATGAGATCTTCGCCGCGCGGTATCCACGGGACGATTGGTTCGAGCAGGTATCGCAAACGTTTCCCTGCAATGCGGGCTCGATGAACTTGATCGGCGTATGATCCGTCGGTGAGCCGGCTCATCCGTCGATTCAGCATTTTGGCATGCTGCCGAATCACCACGGACATTCCCGTACCGAAGGGTTGTCCGGTCGCACCCGCTTCTACGTCGTAGCTCAGGGAATAGAGAGGGAGCAGTTCACCGAGCCTCGCCGCGACCCGTGTGAAACGCGCGTCCATCTTCGGCTTATCGATGCCGGTCGACTGATGTGCTCCCGTGGCTTCTGCGCGTAACCATTCAGCTGCGGGCGCCGTGTCCGTCGGAAGTGCTTCAGCTATGCTGTCCAGCCACTCAACAAAGACCTCCGCATCCCGATTTGAGTTCGTGGATTGCGCGATCTTCCGCAGCGACTTTTCCAACTTCGGGGTGACGCACCCTGCGAGCACGGGCCTTTGCGCACGGAGCCAGCTTCGCAGACGGCGCAGTGCGACTCTGAAGTCATGCAGACTCTCCTTGTCGGGCGTCGTGCGATGTCGCTCACGCTCGTTCACCGCATCGGCGAGGAGTGCGAGTGCGATGACCCGGACAGAATGTTCTTCGGGCTTGTCGAGCAGGGTTTCGGGGAACGTCAGCATGTCTGTTCATGCTATCGCAGCGCGCCGCCTTGCGGCAGGCTACCGCGCCAACCGCACCAGCACTCCTCCGTCCGCATCGTCGGCTCCCCAGGCAGCAACCACGGCCGGGCTGAGCGAGGCGGCGACCGCTTTGATGGCTGGGAGGAGCACAGGTCCACGAGCGGAGTTGCGACCTCGTCCGGTGATGATGTGCACGAGGGCCCCGGGCCGGGACTTTTTGACGCGACGAAGGTAGGCGGCGGCAGCAGTCTTCGCCTCCGGCGCCGTTAAACCGTGCAGGTCCATGGAATCAACCGGATCGCCGTCGAGTGGATCGAAGGGATTCATGTCAGCAACTTATCGCAGGAAGGCCAGCAGGGCTGGGGGATCTCAGTGACCCGGACAGCTGCCTGGCGGACTCCCCACATGGCCCTCAGGCCGTCAAGGCCTTCGCTCCCCTCATTTGATGCGTCCACCATGCACCACCGAGCTACACAAACAGGGGCAGCGAAACCGTCGGATCTCCCAGTATTACTGTTTGCATCCGGTCGAGCGCGACGAGTTGCGCATACAGCGCCCGCTCCCGCGCCTTGGGAACGTTGGCGTTCACGTCACCACGCGCCTTCGCCCACTGGCCCAGGTACGCGCCCGCATCCGCGTACACCCGCGCGATCGCATAACCTATCGGCACCCTATGCTGCTGCTGATAAATGCGCTGATACAGTGCCGTGCGAAGACTGTGGGTCAGCGGCTGGCCGGTCTCGATGTCGCGCAGCGTCCAGTCGAACGTGGGTTCAACGTGCCCGATGAACGCGCCCAGTGGCTTGTCTGCGCCGAGTAGCGCAGTGGGAAGCGGCGCGATGCTCGCTCCACAGTTGTGCGCAACTGCGTTTAATGTGCTCAGCACGGACGACCCGGGATCAAGAAGGTCGGCGTACGTCGACGCGGTGTCGCTACCCGCCGAGCAACACGCATGTGAATACCAGATCGCGCCGTCAGGCTTCCAGCTTTGCAGCATCGCGTCGGGCCGGGCAAGATCGCGATTCACGTCTACCAACAGTCCAAGATCCTCGCGCATTTGTGCGGCATCATCGAGCGGACCGGTCATCCCGTGACTCGTCGTCACAATCAACGCTGGCCGCCTGGCTTCAAGAGTCGCAATGAGTTTCGCCGCGGTCGCGTCACCATCAAAACACGCGCTGCGATTCTGAAGGTCGGTATCCGTCTCGTACGCCGCGAAAATTTTCCGCGATATCGCAGCATCCATCAACCAGCTGATGTCGGGTGCGCCATGGTTCGCGCTCCACACAACCGGTGCGCGTGGATCAACCGTGCTCCCCGCCCATTCACTTATGAGCGCCGTCACGTAGCGCTCCAGAGGAACGCCGCTCAGTGCCAATCGCCCGACAAACGCACTCATGTTCGCCGCGTATTGAAATTCCCACGGAATAACCGATGGGTCGGCATAGATGAGCAGAAACCATGGTAACGCCCCCGGCTTAATACCACGCTCGCCTCCAACAAGAGCCGGGTCCTGATGTGATCCGTCTGGCCTGTAGCGACGCACGTGACCGTTCTCGCCCTTGATATACCGCAGCACGGGCGAGCCGGGACGCGACGCCACCAGCTGTTGAATGGGCTCCGGTTGATCCACGGCCGTGCAGCGCAAGGTGGCGTCAATTGTCGTGTTCTCCGGAACAACCAACCCCCAGCCGACATCCTCTTTGCGCCAGTTCCATGGTTCTTCGGGAGGCGGCGCGAGCAGGTTTTGCGGAGGTTCGGCTCGCTTCGCCAATCCCCACTTGAGCGCACGGGTCGTCACGTCCGACGTGTGCGGGTCCACGAGACTGGATGACGGTGTCTCCGTCCCGGTCCATGCGTTGATCAGGAGGCCCTTGGGAATTTCCACCAGAACGCGCTAAGTGGTGGGTTGTCCGAACAGGTCGGGCCGCATCGCATACGGCACCGGCGGATGCTTGTCCAACAAGCCGAGGAGTTCAATCCGAGCGCCCATCGGAGTGTCGGCTGGTAGTTGCTTCAGGAGATTGGCGACGTAGCGCGTGCGCTCAAGGAATTCAGCCTGATCTGCCACGCCAGTCCCGGGCAGCAGCAGTACATTCAGCGGCTCCCGAAGGACGTACAACACGGGAAAGGTCCAATTGCGGAACTTGGCGGGCGTCTGATCATTCGCCTGCTTAATAGCGCGCCGTGCCGGACCGATCGCCGCTGTGAGGTCTACCGGGGTCGGTTTTCCCCCCACAGCGGAATCAATGACTTCCTTCAACTGTTTGAGAAGGCCGGGATACAAACGTGCACTGAATACATTCGCATCGCCAGCGGGCACGGCTTCCTGCATGCCAATGACGGCCGGCACACTCCCCATCGCCACGATACGGAACGCCATGGAATTGAGCCGCTCGGACTGCCCTGCCGGCACCGCCGCACCCTCACAACAATTCAGTACGACGAGCCATGTGTCATGGAGCGCCCCCGACTTAACAAGGTGATCGATCCATACCACGATCGAACCCGCGTCCGCCTCGTCGCTGTGCTCAAGAACCGTCGCGAGTTCGAGTGACGATGCGCCTGCTTCGGCCGACCCGTGACAGAAAAAATGCACGATATGCGGTTGCCATTCTTCAATGGCATCCTGAATCAGATCTTCGTTGATCGGAACAGGGAAAATCTGCACGCCATGGAACGTCCCGGCGGTGATTGCCGCCGCGGCCTGATCAAGAAGTACCTGCTGCCCGGCATAGATACGAGCCTCAACGTCCAACCCACCGGCACGCGCATCGTGTACCGCTTTTGCAAGCACTTCCCACTCAGGTGTCGCGTCGCGATTGGCCGCTGAAATGAACGCGGCAATCTTGAGCGGTAGTGCGAACGGTCTCACTCCCGTGTCGTGGTTGGCGACCGAGTCAGCGATACGACCGAGGTGGCATTGCGGCTCCAGTGCCACGAATTGATCATTGTCATCGCAGAGCGCTTCCCAGCGAACGCTTTCGCCAGCGTTCTCCACGATGTCGAAGCACAGCGTTCGCCTGTCGCCGGGCGCCGACTCAAAAATGTTCGTCAGCGCCTTGGCAACTGCCGGGTGCACACGCAGCGCGTCGCGAAGTTTCTTCCCATACGCCAGCAGGTTGGGCGCTTCGTTGAGCGACGGCAATGCATCCGGGTTGAACAGCAGATCGACAGGCTTTTGGGCGCCATCAAGCACGGACTCGGCCTTTGTCAGACGCGCGACGATATTCCCGGCGTCGTTTTGCTCAATGGCGACAATAGTTCGGCGAAGCATCGTCGCCTAAGCCGGGAGTTCGTCTTCGTTCGCCGCGTCCATCGACTCGCGTGCGTACCGTCCGATGATCTCCTGTGCATCACTGAGCGTCTGCTCAGCCACATCGGCGCTACGGGCGTTGCGCGAGGTTCTGCTGCGTTCGGTCGACGTGTCGCGCCGCTGGAGGGAGAAGGCGGCATTCTCGACATACCGCTGAGCGGCGGCGACCCAATTCGGTACGTCGGAAACCTCCGCCTCGCCGCGAGCCACCGATGCGGCGCGCTTCCTCCGCCCGGCGTCCGAGGTATCGGGTTCGGCAAAAATATCGGCGTTCTGCGACAACACCGATTCGAGTCTGCTGGATTGCATCTGCCTAACGACGGGGCGTTGCGTGTCGACCAGTGCCGGCTGGCAATAAATGAACATTGGCGCCCGCGGGGGTGGTTCGCTGGGCTCCGGAGCGTAGAGAAACTGGTACGCGGCGCGCAGGCCATCCAGCGTGAAGTCCGCCGAGGCGTCGTGGTAGAGCACGGGGCCGGGACGGGTTTGTGCGAACGTGTCCGCGAACAGGCGAAGCCCAGACTCGGAGTAATTGTTGGGTGGTGCGCTGAACGCGACCGACCACGCTCCTGTTTGATTAAGGAAGGCGACGACTTCGCGAACGCTCAGCACGTGTGCCATCCAGCGGTCCCGGTTGCTGATCGGCGACTCGGCTACCGAAAGCGCGGGCTGTTCATTGGCGAGATAACCATGACAGAGGAAATGCACCGTGTCGAGTGATCTGCCCCGCATTGCAGCGCTTATCCACCGGAGCCACGGGCATGTGACTGCGATCGCATCCTCGGGAACGGTGGCCGAGGTCGTGGCAATCCCGTAGCGTTCCGCCTCGTCTGGATTGTGAACCACAATACGCGACTCAGACGCCAACCCGTTGCTGATCTCGTCGAAGTATTCCTTGTCCGCAAAAACGTGCACCGTCGTTTGCGGGCGTGGTGACGCCGCGAGGATCGACGCGCTCATCTCGCGGACTACCGTGGGAGGATGGAACGACGGTTCAGAGATCGGTACGCTGCAAAGCAAAGCGACGTCGAGGACACTCTTACGTTCTCGCTGCGGTTCCAGGAAATCGGGCAGACGTAACAGCGGCCTGTTGAGCACCGGGACGAGCAGCTGTTCCCACGGCACAACTCCCAAATAACCGTACGGGCTCACCAGATGCAGCCAGAGCGGGTGCGACGGTTCCAGATCAAGTTTTCCGATCAGCCTGGCGATCTCGTCGGTCAACGACGGCGGGAGCTGGAAGTACGGGAATTGACGTGCCTCAAGATTGCGGGGGAGGCCCATTTCACTGGCGCTGAGCGTGTGGTCGAGCAACACGCTGGGAACTCCGCCTTTGTTCATTTCCAGCTCCATCCGCACGCTCGTCTCCCGCCGCTGCCGCGTCAGCGACACTTTCAGCGCCAACAGTTCATGTTTGTTCTTCAGATGTATCGCCATGGCGCTCTCCCCTTCATCGTGTGCCGAAGACCAGCTGATACATCGCCCATGCCGTGTGAGGCGAGTCCACGTCTCCATGACTGTTGATCAGGTTTGCTGATCCATCCATACCTATCACCCTGGCAGAGCCAAGGTTGTGAGCTTCTCCTGATTTCGGAAGATTAATCAGCTTTTCACCGGCCCCTCGCGGACCGTACCCGCCAAGCGCGGCGTACTTGTTAGGCGGGTCGCCGGCAGCAGTCGCCGTTCCTGCAATCTGCACTTCACCAAGATCACTCTTTCGCCGCAGGCTCAGGTGAAACGTCGCATGAAGCGGAAAATCCTTCTTGCTGTACGTGGAAAGAATCGGCGGAATCACACGTGTGCCTTCGAGTGCTGCGCGGTACCCACCAGCGCGCGTCGTCCCCGGGACGTTGGCCGAAAAACTCAGATAGGATATCGCGGGCTGCAGCAGCAGGAGTGAGGAAACCGGGCGCGTTAAGTCGCCTGGCGCACAAATCGCAGACAGCATAACCTTGCAGCCATAGGAATGACCGGCAACGTGCACTTTGGCCGCAGTTGCGCCGAGGATATCGCGCAGCAGCGGTGCCATCCCTCGTGTGCCCACACGCCCGGCCCGGTCTTTCATTTGATAAACTGAAAAGAGCCGAACGTAGGTTCTCGGGTCGAGGAATCCTGGCCAGCCGGCAGCCTGCGGATCGATCGCGCCAGCTGTGCCCCCGTCGACGCTTCCGTAATCGTCCAGATCGATCCCGACCGGAGGTTGCCGTGCAGCCGCTTCGGATTGCACTGCCAGAAGAATGTCACTCTCGGTAATCGGCTGTGTGCCTTCTTCGATCTCGTCGATGGCTCCAACCAGAACTGGTTGAATGAGACGCGCCAGTGTGGTCGCTTCGTCTTTGTTAACCGATGCCTTGTTAATCAGTTTAACAAACGTCGCTCCACCGCCCGGAGTCGCGGCCTCGATTTGTGCGGCCATCTCAGTTTTGCTGACATCCAGCCCCTCATTGACACCAGGGTCTCCGGCGATCGTGGGGCTGTTGCTGAAATCGAGCCACTCACTCGGCCACGTGATACCGGCAAACAGTGGTTTGAACGATCGTGCCGGGGGATTTGCGCTGAGATGTGCTTCGAGTGCTTTCAGGAAGCCGCCATAAAGCGAAATCGCTTCCTCGAAGCTGTTATTCCAGCCGTGAGAAAAAAGAAAGACGTCGGTGTGATCGCCGTTTCTGAGCTCATCCAGCAGGAGCGTACGCGACTGTGGTGATTCACAGATCCCGTCGTTGTTGTACCGGAGGATCCACGTGGGCATCTCTACGCCCGCGATATCGTACGGACCAATGACAGAGGGCATTCTCGAATATTGCGCCCCTTGCAGATCTTCGACAGAGAGAACCGATGCGTCGGCGCGATTTGTACCGGATTTCGGCAGAACACCAGCCGCCGGCTCTCTTAGCAGCGGATGGATCGATTCGCGATCAACGCGACATCATAACCTTCTGTCATGTATTGTGTTAACAACATAAGCCGATTACAATCTAATATGGACAATTCTGTTCGCGAGTATTTGGCCACCATAGGGCGGCGGGGCGGCACCAAAAGTCGCCGCACGCTCGACCCTGCGACCGCACGCAACATGGTTCGTGTGCGCGAGGCTCGCCGCGCTTTCGCGCGGTATTACGCGCGCTGTTTTTGGTCCTACCGTCGGGATTTACCGATCACGGTCGCCGACGTGGATTGGGTAGCTGAACAACTGATGAAACACGGTGATCGCGAAGCGTGGTTTCTGGCGGATAAACTCCAATGCCGTTAACCAGACTTCAACGCGAAGTCCTCGCCCTGATCGGTGCCAGCCGAACGCCGGACAGTTATCTGGCGGGAGGGGCCGCGATTCACTTCACCCCGGAATCCCTGCGTTTCAGCAGCGATCTGGATTTTTTTCATGATTCCGTCGAGCGCGTCGCGACCGCATTCGCGGCCGATCAGCTGACGCTTACAGGGAACGGATATTCCTTAACCGTCGAGATCAGTCAGCCCGGTTTCGTGCGGGCTCTTGTGGAAAAGGAAAGTGATGCCACACGTATCGACTGGGCGCACGATTCTGCCTGGCGGTTCATGCCTCCCGTGCGCGACCCACTCGGCGGATTCCTGCTGCATCGTGTTGACTTATCTGTAAACAAGATTCTGGCACTCGCAGGGCGTGACGAACCTCGGGATTTCGTAGATATCCTGTACGTCCATCAGCATGTGTTGCCACTCGCCGGATTGGTGTGGGCGGCGGCCGGCAAGGATCCCGGTTTCACTCCTCTCTCGCTCCTTGAGCTCCTCAAACGCCGCGGTCGACACCGCCCCGAGGATATCGCTCGCCTGAGTCTGTCAGAACCATTTGATATTGTGGCAGCCAAGGAACAGTGGTTATCAGCGCTGGCCGAATGTGAAGGGTTCATCCACAGTCGTCCTGCTGCAGAGGTGGGCTGCCTGTATTACTCAATGGCAACGCAGGCATTCGTTGTACCCGATGGCACAGCCGCATCCGCAGACATCGTCACCCATTTCGGGCGTCCGGGAGGGGTACTCCCTCAACCAGTCGGGCGGATGCTATCATCACCGGAAAGCAATAAGTCAGGGGGTTGATCGCTTTCCAGCGAAAAAGGCCACCCCTGAAGTGATTCCGCAGCAACAGCTTGCAATACATCACGAATCACATGTTCCAAAGCAGTCGCCCTCGTGGAAAACTTGGCGCTTGCACTTTCGGTATTTGTTCGGTATCTCTGTTCCCCCCGGCCTATGGTAGGCTCTGGAGAAATTGAGGGATCGGATCGTGACACAGCTCCAACTCGGTGCATCGGCGCCGCCACCCGCGCATCCCGTCGTCGGCGTTCAAAAGGATATCCGCTACTACGGGACGTCCGCCAAATCAGTGCTCAATAGCCCCGAAAGTACGGGGATGCCCTTCTGGTCGATCAATCCATACGTCGGCTGCGCCTTTGGCTGCGCGTACTGCTACGCCCGCTTCGCCCACCGCTTTGTCATGGAACGGGGCCTGGCCGCCGGAGCCGCCGATACGCCAATCGCTGACGATCAGGACACACTCCCGGCGTGGCTTGCGTTCGAACGGCGCGTGTTCGTTAAGCGCAACGCGGCCGACGTCCTGCGCCATACGCTGCGCCAACCTTCCATGGGGCAAGGTGCAGTTCAACGCGGGGAACCGATTGTCATAGGCACTGCCACAGATCCCTATCAACCGGCCGAACGCATGTTCCGGGTCACCCGGAGCATTCTGGAAGTCCTGGCCGAGGCGCGGCGATTGCATGTGGTGATTATTACGAAGTCACCGCTGATCACGCGGGATATTGATTTGCTCTCGAAGATAGCGGCGCACTCCTCGGTCACGGTCCATCTCTCATTGATTACGCTGGACCGCGATCTGGCCCGTCGTATTGAACCGCGTGCCCCGACCCCCGAGGCTCGGCTCCGCGCGCTGCAGCGGTTGCGCGAGGCAGGTATTCAGGCCGGTATTAATCTGATGCCGGTGCTGCCGGGACTCACCGATCGACCGGATGCTCTGGCTGCATTGATCCGGCGTGTCGCCGAAGCGGGTGCTTCACATATCAATGCCAGTGCTCTGCGTCTTCGCTCCACAGCCCGTCAGCGGTATCTGCCGTTTCTGTCCGAAGAGTTCCCCGAGCTCGCTCATCGGTACGAACGGACCTTTGAACGTTCGTCCACCATGCCGCTGGATTACCGCACAGGGTTGAGCACTTTCGTGAAACGTCTGTGCGCAGAACATGGGGTGCAGTTCGGCACAGCAGATGAACGCATGTTTGAAACACGTGATGGAAACGGAGGATCGTCAGGCGATGTCGGCGACCTGACTGATTCATCTGCATCTGACTCACAGCTCGAGCTCTCGATCGCCAATGCGTAACACAATCAGGATGTTGCCTTGCTCTTCAGTTGAGTGTAATCGCAACGGCGATCTTCGAGGAAGACGACGCCGGATTCCCTCCAACCATTCGTCATTCCGGCGTACGTGCGGAGCCATGCTGTTGCGCTATCACCCTCGGTCGCATTATCGGGTCAAGGCGTAGTACACGACATAAATCCAGGACAATAAACCATGTATCAACGCCCACACGATCGAATGATGTACGCTCCAGGAAATGACGATGGCCAATGTACTGCCCATGGTCAGTCCCGCCCGTGCCGCACCGCGGGTGCGCACGAAAAATCCACGCGACTCCTCAACGTGCGGCGCGCTACTGTGCACGTTCCCGGAATATGGTGTGTCGTGTTCCACAGATTCCTCCAATAAAATGCTTAAGAAAGTAATGGTGCCGGCAGGAGATAGTCGGATAATCGCACATCGCCGCCGCTGATACTCTCCCTACGGTAACGCCGGCACCAGGATTCTCCAGTCATAAACGAATCGCCACATCCAGCCCTTGCTGTCCTTTGTACTTTCGGTGTTTGTTCGGGTACTCTCATCCTTCAGAATTGTCGTTAGGCATCTCCTGTGACCGCTGCACTCGCGCCAGTCGCTGATCCGCATCCCACACCCACGCCGCTCGCTCTGCTGCGTCAACAACTCGCCGCAGTCATCGTGCCGGTCGTTGTACGTGATGCAATCACCACCGGTATCGCCGCGCTCGATGCGGTGCTGCCGGCGGGGGGCATTCCCTGTGGACAGCTGAGCGAAATCATCGGGTCTGAAGGGTGCGGCAAAACCACGGTCATCCGATCCTGCGTCGCCAATGCATTACAGGCCCATCACTGGGTCGCGTACATCGACGCCACACGCACACTCGCTCCTGGTGACTGGACCGCATACGCCGGCACGGGTCGACTGTGGATTGTACGTCCGCCAACTCCGGATCAAGGGGCCTGGTGCGCCGATGTCCTGCTGCGCAGCGGCACATTCGGCATGGTGATCCTCGATGGATCAACGGTTCTCTCCCGATCCATCGGCACACGACTGTCCCACCTCGCCCGCGACAGCAACGCCGCGCTGGTCATCGTGCGCGACGCGACACATTCAGCTGGCGTGGTGGGGAGTGCGGTCCGTATTCGCATGACACCTTCTCTCCCCCCTTCTCTGACAGCACGAACAACATCAATCATCCCCTCGTTGCGCACGCGGCGACAGGATCGCTGGCGCACCATCGGCACCCGACTCGCTCGTGCTGCAGATGGACGGCCGCACCCCCATCACTCCGAATCCGGATCTCCGCGTCCGGTTCCTTTTCAGTTGCCGTATCGATTCTCGCTTACTGTGGAGAAAGGCGATGGCGGCAAGCATTCAGTTGTGGAGGTCTCCGGTGTCATCACACTCCCGCATCGCCTGTGTACGTATCCCGAGGCTGCCGATCGGCGCGGTGTGGCGGCGCGTAATCGTCGAGGCGAACGGGCAGCGCCCGATGCCCCCGGGGTCAAGCGTTCAGCTGACACTCCCGATCACACTGCCGGAGCCACACTCCCACGCAAACGGCGCTGTGCCGAACCCGCGATCTCACGCGACGCGTTCCTCCTCGCTCCCTCCTCGCCCACCGAACGCACCGAACGCACCGAACGCACCGAACGCACCACCGAATCCACACGACCCGCAACGCCCGACATCCCGACACCAACGCGTCCCTCACACACTCCCGCCAGACGCTCCGGATCCCGAGCCGCACTGGGATGACATTCCGATCGTTCTCATCGATGGACTGCGCGTGCGCACCGTGAGCGCAGCCGCAGGCCGTGCCCGAATACGCGCGGGTATGATGATCACCGAAGCCCGGTCGCGTTGCGCTCAGCTGCATGTGTTCGACTGGAGCGATGAAACAATCGGCCGATCGGTCGCACGACTCAGTGCAGCATTCATCCATGCGAGCCCGCAGGTGACACCGGTGGCCGGTGCGCCGGGCATGTGGTGGATCGGCGCCAGTGGTTTTGACGCAGCCGGTGGAGACGCCGCACTCGCACAGACACTGCATACCATTGCAACCGCGTGGCATCCCCAGGCCCGTGTGTCGATCGCCGACTCCTGCGTGGCCGCGCGAGCCGCCACATGGCAGTACACACGTCGCCACACACTCGGCGCTCCGCATCCACCGGTCATCGTTCCACCGGGGCGTGATGCTGCATACCTCGCCGCCGTTCCCCTGGGGCTGCTCCCGATGGACAGTGAGCTGCGCGAATCCCTGCGCGCGTTAGGCCTCAGAACCGGAGGTGCGTTTGTTAAGTTGGACGCCGAAGATGTGGAACGACGCTGGGGGGCTGCCGGACTTGAAGCATGGCGTCTTGCGCAGGGAGACGATCCACGTCGTCCGGGGCTCGCCCGCATCGATGCGCCGCGCACCGTAAGCACAGATCTGCATCCGTCTGCAGAGAACATGGAACCGATTCTGTTCCTTGCCAAAGCGGCCCTCGAGCGACTGGTCCCCGCACTCATCGCCGACGGCCGAGCCGCTGCGGTCGTGACCATCACATTGGTCATGGACGATACTCCCACCGCGCTCCCTGTTTTGCGCGCGGCACAGGCACATACCATCACACGCGAGATCCGGCTCCCGCGACCGATCGCCCGGGTGGCCCCGTTGCTCGAACGATGTCGGGCCCTGTTTGATGATTGGCCACTGAATGCTCCGGTCTGCGGGTTCACACTGGCTATCACCGCGACAGCACCACTCAACGGCGCTCAGGGTGAACTGCTTGATCCCGCATGGCGTGACCCGGCCGCTGCCGATGCTGCCTTCGCCCGACTGCGAGCCACGTTAGGCATGGATGCCATCGTCCGCCCGGTGGCGCGGGATACACACCGCCCCGAACGCGCTGCGGTATGGGAACGCGTGGACGATGCGGGATTCCTCAGCGCCCCTGATCCTCACGGGGCTCGATCTGATACGCAACCTTCATCCGCTGGATCGCCCACCCGCCTCGCGCCCGCACTCCGTCAGCTGACCTCACCCGAACAAGTCGCTGTCGAAGCAACACACGGCGTACCTCAAACCATTCAGTGGCGTGACCGTTCACTGCGAATCCATCGCGCAAACGGCCCCGAACGCCTGGCCGGCGATTGGTGGGACCTCGCCTACAGTCGCGATTACTGGCGCTGTGATATCGCAGAATCGGGATTGCACCTGATGATCTACCACGATCTGAACACCAAGCAGTGGTTCGTTGAGAGTTGGTATGACTGATCTGCAGTACGCTGAATTGCACTGCCATTCCGTCTTCTCGCTCCTCGATGGTGCCTCAGAGCCCGAAGCTCTCGTGGCCCGGGCACACGCACACGGCTACACCGCGCTCGCCCTCACCGATCACGATGAACTCGGCGGCGCCGTTCGTTTTGCTCAGGCGGCGCGCGAAGCCGGCCTCCCCGGCATACTCGGCAGCGAGATCACGCTCCGCATAGGTGAGCGGAATACACATATCGTTTTACTGGCCGAGTCACGCGAAGGGTACGGGAATATCACTTCGCTGATTACGCGGGCCCGGCTTGATCAACCACGCGGTGAACCCACGGTATCGCTGGATGTACTCGCACGCCATTCCGCCGGCATTTATGCACTCTCCGGTTGCACCCGCGGTTGGGTGCCATCACTGCTGGCCGACGGTGACCCCAACGCCGCGTGCGAAGCGGCCGCCGCACTGCATGACATCTTTCCCCGCCGTTTTGCCATCGAGGTATGGGATCATCACCTCCCCGAAGAACGGCATCTTGTTCGCCAGCTTATTCCTTTGGCGCGTTCGCTTGATCTTCCGTGGGTTGTAACCAACAACGTGCACTATGCACACCCCACCGGGCGATTGGTGCAGGACGTGCTGGCCAGTATCCGCCACCGGCGGACCCTCGATGACATGGGAACGCGGTTGCGACCCAACGGGGAGTGGTACATGAAATCCCCGGCTCAGATCTATCGGCGGTGGCAACGGGACACCGCCGGCATTCGCATGACCACCACAATTGCTGAGCGCTGTGTGTTTCGGCTCGCTGATCTCAAACCCACGTTGCCCACATTTCCACTCCCTCCCGGGGTGAGTGCTGATGAATATCTGGAGCGGTTGGTTGAACAGGGGGCTCGGGAACGATGGGGGGCAACGTTTGAGACACTGTCAGATCGGCATCAGCGCATTATCCGCCACGAGCTCGGGTTGATCAGCAAGCTGGGCCTGGCCGGATACTTTCTGATCGTCTGGGATATTGTACGTTTTGCGCGGCGCGAAGGGGTGTTGTGCCAGGGTCGAGGCTCGGCGGCGAACTCCGCGGTGTGTTATTGCCTGGCTATCACCGCAGTGGATCCCGTAAAACTGGAGTTGTTGTTCGAGCGCTTTTTGAGCGCCGAGCGCACCGAAGCTCCCGATATTGATATTGATTTTGCTCATCGCGACCGTGAGAAGGTGCTGCAGTACGTGTATACCCGGTACGGGCGTGAACACGCCGCCATGGTGTGCGAACAGATCACCTATCGCGGGCGATCGGCCGTGCGCGACGCGGCCCGTGTACTCGGTTTTTCTGTGCAGCAGGCCAATGCGTTGAGTGCACTCAGCGATCGATTCTCTGCACGGGCCACGGCGGAGTCGCTGCGGGTGGATACAACCGTGGAGCAGGCGTTAGGCAAATATTATGATATTGATCCGCAGAGCGATCGGCCGGCGGTGCCCAACGATCCCCGTCGCCGTCCTGAGGACTGGAGTGCGGAGGAGCTGTTGGCTGAGCGTCATGGTCAGACGATGATGCCGGGTACACAGGCCGCTCAACGATTGCGCGAGGAGAAGAATGCTGCACGGGCTGCAGCCGCTGCCCGGAGCGGCCGTCCCGAGGCTGCGTCACGCGCGCGGGATGAGCGGTCAACTGGAGCGGTGCCCTCCGGTTCAGTTGCGTCCTCGGCACAACAACTTTCAGCGATTCCCACGACGCAGAAGACGTCAGGGGCGACCGCGGGAGGAAGGACATCGGAAATATCCGCGACAGGAAAAGCGGCGGCATCCGCGGCGGGAAAGACATCAACAAAATCCGCGGTGGGAAAGACGTCGGGAGCACCCACGGCACGTACTGACAACAATGCTGCAGCTGAACAAGTCGCCGAAACCATTCTCTCACAGGCCGGGCTCGACCCCAATGACCGGCGGGTGAGAGTGCTCGCCGACATCGTGGACGGACTGCATCAGGCGCCACGCCATCGTTCGATCCATGTCGGTGGTTTTGTTCTCACGGCCGAGCCGTTGCGTACCGTGGTCCCTATCGAAGCCGCGTCGATGCCCGGGCGCACCGTGATTCAGTGGGAACGCGACGATCTCGATGCGGTTGGTCTGGTAAAGATCGACCTGCTCGGACTCGGCATGTTGACCGTGTTGCAGGATTGTCTGCTGTATATCCGGCTGACGCGTGGCGTGTCCATTGATCTGGGGCAGCTGGATATGACCGATCAGGCGGTCTACGACGTGATCTGTGCTGCGGACACCATCGGTGTGTTTCAGGTAGAGAGTCGCGCGCAGATGAACACATTGCCGAGGCTTAAGCCACGTTGTTTTTATGATCTGGTCGTTGAGGTGGCGCTGATCCGTCCGGGGCCCATTCAGGGTGAGATGGTCCATCCCTATCTGCGGCGGCGCGCTGGCGAGGAGCCGATCACCTATCCTCATCCATCATTGGAGCCGGCGCTCAAACGTACGTTAGGCATTCCCCTGTTTCAGGAGCAGGGGATGCAGGTGGCGATTGCCGCGGCCGGTTTTACCCCTGGTGAAGCCGATATTCTGCGCCGCGCGATGGGGCACAAACGGTCGCGCGAACGGATGGCGGCGATCTGTGAGCGGTTGATTGCCGGCATGGCGAAGAACGGGATCAGCGAAGACATCGCGCGCAGGATCTACAATCAGATCAATGCGTTTGCTGATTATGGCTTTCCCGAATCACATGCGGCGAGTTTCGCATTGATCGTGTACGCCTCGGCGTATCTGCGGCACTACTATGCGCCGGAGTTTACCGCGGCGATCCTGAACGCACAGCCCATGGGTTTTTATTCAGTGGGCACGCTCATCGAAGATGCGAAGCGCCATGGTGTGATAGTGCTTCCTGTGGATCTCACCGTGTCGGCGTGGGACACGAGTGTCGAGCGCCTGCCGCATACCGGCACAGAGGCACAGGTGAACGACCGGCGCATTACGTGGCTCGATCCTGCGCGCGCGGTTGCGTCACCTGCGTCGCCTGCGCGGAGGAAGCACATGGACGCGGGGGGCGGCGATATGCAGCGAAAACCCACGACGAATGATGGCGTACGAAACGGAGCAGTTGTTGAGGAAGGAGCGAACGTACGGCCAGTGAATACCAGGGAGAAACGGAGTACCGAGGTAGAGCAGGGTGTGGTGGACGTGCGGCGAACGAACGATGTGGGAGAGCATCGCACTCGTTCGTCGTGCGCCCCCCCTCCCCCTCCCCATCCCTCGCCCCTCCCGACTCGTTCCGCCAAATCACCTGCGCAAGCGCAGCCGCGTGTGCGGTTGGGGCTGCGATTGGTCCGGGGATTGGGAGCTGTCGCCCGCGAAAAGCTCGAGGCCGCGCTCGCCGATGGTCCGTTCGTTGATATAGCTGATGTGGTTGATCGTGCTCAGCTGGACAACGGATCATTGCGGCACCTCGCCGAATCCGGCGCCTTTGATGGTATGGTCACCGATGTGCCTGTGAATGAACGACGTCGCGCGGCGTTGTGGCGTGTGCTCGAAGCCATCCGAGGTGATGCGGGGCCGCTCGCGCCATCCCGTCCTCGGCGCACCCGTCCTCCGCTCCCGCCTATGACCCAGATTGAAACAACGGATGCCGACTATCGCATGACCGGTCTTTCGTTAAACGGTCACCCCATGCGTCACCTGCGAGCGCTTCTTGCTCCCAACGGGGTGCAGACCACGGCCGATCTGTTTGCCCATGGACGTGATGGCACCAAAGTGGCGCACGCTGGATTGGTAATCTGTCGGCAACGGCCCGGAACGGCGAAGGGATTTGTCTTTCTGTCGTTGGAAGACGAAACCGGAATCCTGAACGTTGTGGTCACGCCCAAACGTTTCGAGAAACACGCCCTGTTGATTTCGACCTCACCGCTGCTGCTGATTCGCGGGACGTTGCAGGTTGAGGGGCGGGTAGTGAATCTGCGGGGTGAACAGTTCAAGGCACTCACCGCGGACGCAGGTGAACGCTGGGCGCGGAGCCACGATTTTCACTAGCTCCAGGGACGGGTTCGACCACCGGATCGGCCGCACGATAGGCCTAGCGATCAGCGCCCGTTGGTGTAAACTCTTGCAAGTGCGCAGCAGATCGATTCCCCAGCCCCATGGAGCGAACCATGTCTACTTTTGCCGTGCAACGGACCCTCACCGGCATCACTATGGACCAACTCGGCGGAGCCCAGACCGCCGCGATCAACACCAGCGCGGAATTCACGGCTAAAGGAACGCCGGTCCGGTACATCCGCAGCAACTTCTACCCCGGTGATGCGCATTGTACCTGTCTCTTTGAGGCGGGCAGCGCCGATGCCGTCCGGCAGGTCAACGAG
>JBGTBX010000226.1:0-3401 GCA_041749115.1 Gemmatimonadaceae bacterium | reverse complement strand
GAGCCACTCGCGCATCTGCGACGCGTCCCGCTCCAGTCGCTCGATCCGCTTCACGGCCTTAGCCCCCGGGTCGGGCTCGACGGGCCTCCCGTCCGCCTCGCGATGGCGCTGGAGCATCGTCGTCGCCGCGGCTTCGAGCTTCGCGGCGTGCCGTTCGAAGTCCACCCGTGTGCCACTCCGGTGCTTCGACGCATTGCTTGAGAGCTTCACGCCGTCAATCGCAAACATCTCACGGCCAATCAAACCTTGCGCGTCACAGATCGCGAGCACCGCCGCGAACACATGCGCGATGTCCTCGCCCAGCGTGCTGACGAAGTGCGCGATCGTGGTGAAGTGCGGCGCGGTATCACCGCACAGCGCGATGAACGTCACGTGCTCCTGGCAAGCCCGCTCGATCCCGCGACTGCTCACGATCCCTTGCGAGTACGCAAACAACACGACCTTCAACAGCATCGAGGGTGGGTACGCCGGCGCACCGGTCTCGTCGTTCCGGAAGCGCGCATCGAAGCGGGACAGATCTATCTCATGATCGAGCAGGTGATTCAGCGCGTGCTCGAAGGTCCCGGGCAACAGTTGCCGGGCCAGATCAACGGCCAGAAACCGCGGGTTGGTATCGATATACTTGTAGCGGGCCATGGAGAGTGCTCGTCCGGGAGGAAACAGCGTTTCGATGCTGACGAATATTCCACTTACCGTTGCATGATCAGTTCCGCGACAACAACATGGTCATGAGACTTTTTCTACAGCCTCGTTAGGCCGCTCGGAACTCTCTTGGATGCTGATCCCTCTTCCCATGTTCCTACATGTATTAACGGTCGTTCATGCGCTCGGCGCGTTGGCATGTTTCATCATGGCCGCTGGAAGCGTGGTCTCAGACGGCTTCCGAGAAGGGCTCGCCGTGTCCGGTGGAAGTACGATCATGGTCGAGTCCTTCGGCACAGAAACATGGGTCTTTCTTCTCTTCGTAGGCTTTGTCCTAGCAGTCCTTGCCTATGCATCCTGGCAGGTGCGTCCCTGGGCTTGGCACATGACTCTCATTGTGTACGGCATCGGCGTCTTGGGGAGCCTTTGGCAAGTCGGTGTGGGCATCCCGCAGGGCTGGGTTGCGGCAGCAGTCAATGGAGCTGTCTTCGCATACGCAGCAACCCCAAAGGTACGACGCGCGTACCGCTCACACATATCGTCTCGTGGCGAGTGAGGTGATCTGTCAAATATCTGGCGCACTGGCGCCGACATCGTTCAGATGCACGTGGATCTCTGGAATACGGCGTTTAAGGGCAGCACGGTGAAAGGCGTTGTACGAAGAACGAGGCAGCTAAGTCCTGCGCTTATGATCGCTGACTTCGATCTTGACCTGACGGTCGTTGGTCCTCTTCCACCATCGATTCCAAATACAAACGGAGTCGTGAAAGCACACCTGGAACATGTCATGGAGAAACGGGACGATACGTGGAAAGTGGTCGCCGCCCAAAACACATTTTATTCAGGGCCAGCTGCTGCTAAATGAATTGGTTCATCGACCTGTCTGACACGCATTGAAGCAGCCAAGCACAATATGGATGCGGCTTCGCCGCAACGGTTGTAACGTGCTTGCAGCTTAACTTTCGGCGCTAGGCCTCACAGGGAGCAAATATGAACCGGAGAGATTTTGTGACAGCCTCGGCAATGCTCATCGCTGCCGGGTGTGCAGCATCCGGACCTCCCGCCGCGCAGAGCGGCACTCCATCGGCCGCGCATCAGCTCGCCCAGACGTCTCCCTATTTCGGTCAGCCGTTGCCAACGCTTTCGCCGGAGCCGTTCGCGCCCGGCGTTGTGAGCACCGACGCCATTGAACTGAACGGCGTGTTTGCGCCGGATTTGAAGGAGTTCTTCTTCGCGCGACTGATCGATGGTGTTCAGACCATGTACCACGCGGAGTTCGTCGACGGCGTGTGGAGCGTCCCGCGTCCGCTGCTGCTGTTTCCGGGCCAAAGCCGGGCGGTGGCCGATGATATGGCGGTTTCGCCGGACGGACGTGAGCTGTACTTCCTCGGCAACCACCCAGCCGGCGTGGGGAGGTCCGACATCCTGGCGCAGCAGGCGCATCAACGGAAGGTGGTCGACCGCGGAAGTGGTGCCGTCACCGATTAGCACCGGGGCGAGCGAAGTGTACCCCCTGGTTGTCGGGGATGGCAGCTTGTACTTCACATCGAATCGGCCCGGCGGCCTCGGGCGCAACAGTCTGTAGAGAGCGCAGCGGCTGGCCGACGGGAGCTTTGCCGAGCCGGTGCTTGTGGCCCCGCCCGTCAACAGCGAGTTCGGTGTCGGGGACGTGTACGTGTCGCCGGACGAGAGTTATACGGTGTTGTCGTCCAGCCGTCCGCCTAGTCTGGGAGGTGGTGACCTATTCGTGTCGTTCCGGCGCCCCAATGGTGGGTGGAGCGAGCCAGCGCACCTCGGTAACACCATCAACACGGATCAGACGGAGTTTTGTCCGATGGTCACGCCCGATGGCAAGTTTCTCTTCTTCAGCCGGCGGCGAGGTGCGTCCTGGAGCGAGGCGACTGCCGGAGACGTGTACTGGGTCGATGCGAAGATCCTCGAACAGTTCAGACGATAACGGACGCGAAGCGGGTATCCATCGTCACGGCCGGGGCCCTGAGAGGCACATGAGCCTCGCGCATGGCCTCAGTCTGGACGGTTGATGGCGGCCTAACCAGGCGCTGCAGCGGAACGCGCGCTTCGCCCGCAAATTTGTTGGACGCCCCTGCAAGTGAGCTACAGGCGTTATGCGTCAGCCCGACATAGTTGTAGATTCGGGTATCGTAGGGTCTATGCAATTCGAGTTCACAGCGGTTTTTAAAGAAGTGCCGGAAGGCCGTTATGTTGCGTTCGTCGAGGAACTGCCTAGGGCGAACACCCAAGGCGAGACTCTCGACGAGGCCCGGGACAACCTGCGTGAGGCCGTTGGGCTGGTACTCGAGTCCAATCGACTACTGGCAGAAGAGGAGTCAGGCGGAGACGAGGTGATACGCGAGCTTCTTCGTGTTCCAGCCTGAATGTGAAACGAGTTGACCTAATCCGTCACCTGGAAAAACATGGCTGTCGCCTTCTTCGTGAAGGAGGCAGCCATTCGATTTATGCGAACACCGCATCCAGGAAAGTGTCAACCTTACCGCGGCATCGTGAGATCAAGGATTTTCTTGCGGCGAAGATTTGTCGGGATCTCGAGGTCCCTCCGCCTGACGCATAACACACGCTGATGCTGTCAAGCGATCGGGATAGGGAGTAGGAGAGTATTTGCGCTCCTACTTCCCTCCCACACCACCGGACATGCGGGTCCGCATCCGGCGATTCAGTGAGTTGAGGTGACTGAGGGACCCAGGCGTGGCACTCCGAGCGCGTCGAAGTACGGCTTGGGA
>JBGTBX010000225.1:0-14350 GCA_041749115.1 Gemmatimonadaceae bacterium | reverse complement strand
GCGTCGAGCACCACGAGGTCCGCACGTTTGCCTGGCTGCAATGTACCGACCTCATAAGCCAGACCCATGGACGCCGCGGGGACCGAGGTTGCGTAGCGCAGAGCGTCACGGGCCGGGATGCCGGCGGCGACGTACAGTTCCAGTTCACGATGGACGCTTGCCCCCGGAACTCCTTCGTCGGTGCCGGCCACAATCGGGACGCCGGCATCGTGTAGTTGCTTAATGATGCCGAGTGTGTTGCGCTGGCGTGCATTGGCCGTGGCGGTATCAACGTTTCCTCCCATGCGGGATACGCGCTGGTACAGGACAGGGGGGAGCAGGTCGACGGCCGGCTGAAAGCTCGCAACGGTTTGATCGGTGGAGTGCTGGAGCAGTTCGCCCCATGAGGCTGTGGGATCAAGAACGGTCCCATGGACGCGCAGGTATTCGATCGTGCGAGTGACACTGTCCGACCCGGCCACTCCGCGCACCTGCAGGTGAGCGACTTGATCCATTCCTGAATCAACGGCTGCGGTGAGTGACAGCGAATTGGGCACGTGGCCCGTCACGGTCATCCCCAGTCTATGTGCTTCGGAACTGATTGCCGCGACCACCTCGGGAGTAAGCAGGGAGTACAGCTTCATCTGCTCGAAGCCCAGTTCGTGATATCGTTGTACGGCGGCCCGACCTTCGGCGGGAGTTGTTGCGTTGATTGCGCCGAAGGCACGCGGGCCGCCACCGTCGATCAACCCTGCAAGCAGGATCTGCGGTCCAATGCCGACGCCCGTGTGTACGGCATCGCGAAAGGGAAGAATAAATGGAAGCACGTTGCCCATGTCGCGCGCGGTTGTGACACCCGCTCCGACGTACGCCGGGCCCCAGTCCACCTGCATTAAGTGGCCGTGCATGTCCCAGAGACCGGGAATAATCGTCTTACCAGTTGCATTGATGGTGCGCGTGCCCGCAGCGATGCGGATGCTTGCCCGTGGACCGACGGCCACGATACGTCCGTTGTCGACCACCAGTGTGGCGTCACGCAGCGGTTCCGCGGTGGTTCCATCGATAATCGTGGCGCCAGTGAATGCAACACGACCCTGTGCCAGTACCGGGATACTCTCCGTCCAACGGCGCAAATCGGCCACGCGATCCTTCGCGGCTCTCGCCTGAAACTCAGGCAGCAGAGGGTCGAGCTCAAGGCGGACCGCGTCGAACGACAGCCCGCCGCCCCCTGCCGTGGCAATTGCCGCAAGTCGTTGCGCTTCATCAAGCCACAACGCGTGAGTGCCCCACACGACCCCTTCGATGGAGTAGCGGGCAAACACGGTGCGCTTGCCGTTCACGTTCAGCGTGTCACTCCCGCGCAGTGCGACATGCACGTTGTTGGTGGGACCACCGGGTACCACCGCAACCGTGGACGGGCGACCATTGGCCAGCCAATACCGCACCAGCGCCATCTGCTGAACAAAAGGAGTGTTCCCGACGATCGCGAAAGCGTTGGTGGGCAGCGTTACCACTGCCGTATCGTCGCGCGCAATCACGGTGGCGCGCCGCGCCTGCACGCGCACACTCGCTTCCAGCGTCGTGGCGGAGTCGGTTACGCGGACAATCTCGAGACTACGCGGAGAAAAGCGGGTGTCGAACTGCGTGGTTGCGACCAGATGTGTTCGGCGTCCGCGATCGGAATAGTCGAAATCATCGCGCAGTTCAATGCCAGCAGCATTTGTCGAGATCTGATAACGTTCGTACCCGACCGGATACCCCACGTAGTACAGACGAAGCGTATCGGTCACATCGCGCGTCGCTACCGTGCTCTGCGCCGACAGAGGATCCCGTGCAATGCTGAACGCCACGAGGGTGAGAAGGAGTGCGGCGGATCGGGGCATAGCGTGGGCTGTTCGGGAAGACACTGCTACAGTAGACACACCTGCAATCTATGGTGAGCAATTTGCCGTGGTCGCATCATATACGACGTGTGTCACCGTCGATACCTGAGGTGTGAACTGCCTGGATCGGCGTCATAAATGTGCTGAACCGCGTTTCCAAGGCATAGCCAGGAGTCCGTGGGTCCCACGCCGGTCGTATCAAAAGGTTCCTCACCTGGGAACTGCTGAACTGGCGTTGCCCGCCACAAAACACTGGCGCCCAATGCCCCGAGACACGTATTGTTTCCCAGGTACTTTCTGGGAGCGACCATGGTTCATCCCACACGCCAGGGACACGGGCGGTGGCTGGCGTGCGTAAGGAGTGCAGTCCTTGTCCGCCGCGCGGCATTCATTTGCGGCGTGGTCATGTTGAACGGCACATCCCCGCTTGCGGCACAGAATGCGCAGATCACCGGTACAGTCCGCGACTCGCTCAGCCAGCGAACGATGAGTGCAGCCAACGTGCAACTCGTGCCGGTGAATAATCCAGCAGATATTCGATCGACCGTTACCAGCGACGCGGGGGATTTTCATTTCGCTCAGGTCGAAGCAGGTGAATATCTCATTGGCTTCGGTCACGCCGTTCTGGATTCTCTTGGGATCGATCCGGTCTCCTTTCGCTTCGCGGTAGCCGCGGGCGAGACCAGACAGCTCGTATTGGCAGTTCCTTCGGCGCGTACGCTCATCCGCGCTCTGTGTAACGCAAACGTCGATGCAGATTCCACTGGTCTCTTCATTGGCACCGTTCGCCGGGCAGAGCCCCGCATCGGCGGCGCCCGCTTGGCGACCGGAGTGCGTGCGACGTGGACGGAACTGCAGTTTGCAAGGGAGGGATTGAAGCTTGGCAACCCCGTCGTCGAAGCTGAACCCGGGCCGGGCGGATGGTTCGCGATGTGCGGATTGCCTCTTACCACCCCGATCTCAATGCGGGCATGGCAGGGGACAGATTCCACGGGATTGATTGAACTGGAGCTCCCGCAGAACGGTTTTCTGCGCCGGGATCTGCTGGTCGGCGCCGCGACGTCGCGAGTTGATTACACTATCGAGCGTGAAAGGCGCGGCGGAGACGGAGTGCCCGCCGGGTTTCGGTATGACACCACCGCGGCCGCGCGCGTTGCGAGGGGTTCAGGGTCAGTGCGGGGCACCGTCAGACTGCTAAGCGGCTCCCCAATTGCCGATACCCGCGTCGAGATTTATGGAACAGGTCTCGCAACGACCACCAACGCCGATGGTGTGTTTGTTATTGACTCACTCCCACTCGGAAGTCAAACGATCGTGGCGCGTTACCTCGGCCTGTCGCCCCACCGTGGCATGGTCGACCTCCTCCCCGGTCAGGTGGTATCCTACGACATCGTGCTGTCGCCCCATGTCACCGCCCTCGAGCGCATCAAGGTCACCGTGCCGGGGCGCCGCCCCCTATGGGAGGCTGGATTCGAAGCCCGACGCGTCGGACCGGGAACACACATCGACGCCGACGAGATTGCCTTGCGTAACCCGGTGGCTCTCTCAGACCTGGTGCGCAGTGTAACGGGTGTCATGGTTCTGCGGAGCGGCGTTTTCGAGGAAACCATCCTGATGCGCAAAGGGAGTGACTTCTGCGCGCCCGTGGTGTTTGTGGACGGGGTACGCGCCTCACAGGAGAACATCCCGAACCCGGTGTTTATTCAGGGAGTTGAAGTGTACCATCGAGCAACGATGGCGCCTCCGGAGTTTGACGATCCCCGGGGCGGCTGTGGTTCAATCGTGATCTGGACAGGGCAACGCCGCTAGCTGGCCTGGGCGGGTCCGACATTATGTCTCCCGCATCGCATCGAGTGGATTAATCCGCATCGCCCGCTGCGCCGGCAGCCACGACGCCAGCAGCGCCATTGACGCGAGAAGTACGGTCACCACCACAAACGTGGTCAGGTCAAATGCGCCGACGCCAAACAGCAGTGCACTCAACAGACGCGCAGCACCGATCGCGAGCAGCGCTCCGACAGCGATGCCCATCAATGCCAGGCGCCCGCCCTCGGACAGAACCAGGCGCCGAATAGCAGAGGGATCGGCGCCCATCGCCAAACGCACGCCGATTTCACGCTGCCGCTGAGATACGGCGTACGCCATCACGCCGTACACACCGATCATGGCGAGCAACAGAGCCGACGCCGCGAACACACCGACCAACGTTGCATAAAGCTTTGGCAGCGCAACCGTCTCTCCGGCCCTCGCAGACAGGGAGACCGGAGGAGTAAGCGGCAAGAGCGGATCGATTTCGCTCAACGCCTCTCGCACAATAGCGGTCGTCGCATCCAATCCCACTGCGCTCGAGATAACAACGGACACAAACCGATTCGGGAACTGTCCGAGAGGCAGGAACATCTCAGGTTTGTAGGCCTCGTTGGGACCGTCGTGCCGAACGTTCGCCACCACACCGATAACCGTTGGTCGAGGGTCTGCGGGATCGGGGCTCGTCGCAATCACGCGTCCGATGGGATCCTTGGTGCCCCAGAGTTGCCTTGCCGCCTCCTCATTAACAATCACGACCGGAGCGGATCCCCGACGATCTTCTGCGTTAAACTGCCGCCCCGCGATCAGGCGCATACCGAGTGCATTCATATAGCCGGGCGTAATGGATCGATACCAGAGAGCGCTCTGGCCGCCGGCACGCGGAGGTTCTCCTATTGCGATGGCGGTCATGTCCTGATCGCCGCCGCCGCCCAGCGGAACGATGTCGGCGCCCTCTGCCGAACGAATGGCAGGGTTGGCACGCAGCCGTTCCAAAAGCTGTTCAACTGCAAGCACCGCACGCATGGGTTCCTGGTACCGGGAACGCGGAAAGAACACCGGCGTGATGAGCGCTTCGTCGGCACGAAAGCCGAGCTCGACACGACGCAGCGAAAGGAAACTTTGCATCAGGAGGCCCGCTGCAACAAGCAGGACCACGGCCAAGGCGAGCTCGCTAACGACGAGCGTTCGACGCAGTCCGCCACTCTGCCCTCCGATGTCGCGACTGCCGGACCGCAACGTTGACATGAGATCAGCGCGTGCGGCATTAAGAGACGGCAGAAGTCCGAAGAGCGCAGCGGCCAGAAAGGTCAAGCCAACCGTGAACAGCACGGTTGTCCTGTCCATACCCACGTTGTTGATCTGCGTGACGGAATCGGGAATCAGCTGAATCAATAGCCTGCTTCCCACCGATCCGACGATCAGGCCAAGTGCACCGCCAGCGATCGCGAGCACCGCACTCTCGACGAGGAGCTGGCGAATGATTCGTCCTCGGCCGGCCCCCAGCGAGGCGCGCACGCTCAATTCGCGGGCGCGGCCTGCACCACGAACCAGCAGCAGATTGGCGAGGTTCACGCAGGCGATGAGGAGCACGAACCCGACAGCTGCGCCGAGTGCCAGAAGTGCTGGTCGCACGTCACCGGTAAGCTGGTCGTGCAGCGGGATAAGCCAGGCACCAACGCCCGCATTGGTGTCCGGAAAATCCTGCGCCTGTTTGGTGGCCAGTCGCTGCAGATCCTGCTGTGCCTGTGCCACGGATACTCCCGGCTTCAGGCGACCGATCGACCGCAGTACAATACAACCGCGTCCGCATCCGTCGGTGGGTGGACGCCGCATCGTCCGTATGACGTCGGCGGGTCCCACAACTGGTGCCCGAAAGGAAGCGTCGGTGATTCCGACCACTCGCCAGGCGTCACCATTGAGCGTAATGAGGCGACCGACGATGCTGCTGTCGCCACCAAAGCGGGTCATCCACAGCGCGTGACTCAGGACAACAGCGGGTTCGGCGCCCGCGTCGTCGTCTGCCATCGTGAGCAGGCGACCAGCGGCGGGCCGCGCGCCCAGCATTTCCAGAAAGTTGCCACTTGCAGCGAGGCCGTTTAGTGAAATCGGATCGCCCTGTCCGGTCAGGTCGGGTCCCCAGCCTTGATATGCCGTGAGCGCAGAGAATGTCTGATTATCGCGGCGCCAGTCTTCGAAGTCGGGAGGGGTAAGCCACTCCGGCTCAGCGCGCCCGAGGCTGCGATGGTCAGTCCACACCTGAACCAGTTGATCTGCGGCGGGATAGGGCAGATCGCGCAATAGAATCGGCTGCACAACGCTGAAGATGGCGGTGTTGGCCCCAATGCCCAAAGCGAGTGTTAAGAGGGCGATAATGGTAAAGGCCGGTGTGCGTACGAGCCCGCGCATCGCAACAACAACATCCTGAACGGTGTCTGCTATCCATGCCCGCCGCTCGCGCTCACGGACTGTGGCAAGACGAAGACTTGTGACCTCCGCTTCCACAGACCGGGGGTCGCCGAAGGCGGCCAATGCCGCCTGGCGTGCGTCGTCGGGTGACATGCCCTGCGCTTCGAACTCACGCGCACGCAGTTCAATGTGCAGGTCGATCTCGCGATGCACGTCGTCCGCTGCGCCCTTCACGCTCTTGTCCAGACGAAAGTGTTTTTTCATCATCAGCTCCCTATCAGCTCCCTCGGCCGGCTGCGAGCGCCGTGCTCATGAGACGAACGTAGGATTCCCAGCGCGTCACCTCACTGCGCAGTTGTTTGCGCCCAGTTGGTGTCAGCTTGTAGAACTTGGCTTCACGATTGGTGTCGGTCATGCCCCACTCCTCGTCGACAAACCCCTTCCGTTCCAGCCGGTGCAGTGCTGGGTAGAGGGCCCCTTCTTTAACAATGAGTTCTTCGCCTGTGCCCTGCCTGATCCACTGGCCCACTGAATACCCGTGGCGTGGCCCCCAGGTAAGTGACTTCAGGATCAGGAGTTCAAGACTCCCGGTATAGATGTCTGAGCCCGCCATCGGAACTTTGGAGAGGGAAGGAAGCGCGAGGGAACACGATACCTCCGTATACCTAATTCAAATAGGGGTAGTTGGACAAGGGGAGGGTCAGGTCAGGAGTCGGGAGCGCAGCGCTGCACTCTCCCCCGTTACTTGCCATCTGTTCGACGCCCGTCGAGCATCTATTGGGGGAGCGGGCGGCCTGCTTTGGGACTGCGTCGGCCCCAATTCTCGCCGAGGAGGGATGCGATCGTTGCGGCGATCTGGTTCTGGAAGACCTCGCCCGTCTTCACCTCTCCCCGGGCAGGGGTGTCCGGACCGAGCATCGCGATCCAGATGTTCTCGGCGCCGCTGACATCCTGGCCGTGATCCCGGAAGTCGCCCTCGCCGCTGCCTCGGCCGTGGTCCGTCGTGATAATGAACGTGGTGTTGCCGCGGTACTGCGGCATGCCCTGCATCATCGTCCACAGGTCGCTGATGAACGAATCTACCTGTCGCGCCGAGCGCAGGAGCAGGTCGTACCGTCCGCCATGTGCCCATTCGTCGGTTTCGCCGTAGCCCACGAACATGACACGTGGACCTGTCGTGCGAATGATCTCCTTGGCGGTAAGCTGCATCGGTGCATCGAACGAGTTGTCGGGCCAGTACTTGACGGAGGTTGCATAGAGCTCGTTGATGAGCGTTTCCTGCGGTGTGCGCGCGGCTTTGGAGCCGAAGGGAGCGCGCCATCCAGCGTACACAGGAAAACCTGCACGTTCCGGGTTGAAGATTCTGTCAAAAGCATTCCAGGTGGCGACGGCAGCAACCTTTCCGGTAAATGCCGGCTTCGCCGCGAGCCACTCGAACACGGTTTCGTTTGGATTGGGGGGATACCCATTCGAATCGATACGCGGATCGAACACGCCGGTGAACAACTCATTGTAACCGGGATACGAAAACTTGTAGGTGTTGGTGATTCGCGCGACAGAACCCGCGCTGGCATTGCCGTAGATCGTGCCTTGCTTAGCAACAGTGCCCCAGATGAACGGGAGCAGCGCTTCGCGCCGGGCCCCGGGCGTATCGCGCCAGAAGTCGCGGATGAGAGAGACCGTGTCGCCTACTCCGCCGAGGGACCGAGACATGAGCCGACGTTCAGCGCCACTGAATACTTCCTGCCACCGGAGACCATCGGTGACGATCAGTACGACGTTACGTGTGTGCGTCTGCGCCTCAATCGAGAGCGGGCCCGCAAGAGTCGCGGCAAGGCTGAGGCTGAGGCAGAGTAGGGGAAAGGATTGCACGATATCGGATGGAGAGGCGGCGAGGCGGAGAAGTCGAGCGGGGGTCGTGGCGCGACCAAATCGGTCCGGTGAGGTCTACGCCACCACGACGGCGCGTACCCGGTGCAGCTGAAGCAGGTGCGATCGGTCATGTCCTGCATATAGCTGGAGAATGTGCTCGACGCTTTCCTCGCCTCGTTCGACGTGTACACCCACACGCCGCAGGTCATCGGCAGACGCGCGATGCAGCAGCCGAAGGTGGGCAGCCCGCAGCACCGAGAATTCACCCAGAGCGATCGCCGCATCTGCTTCGTTGTACTGCAGACGCTCTGCCCACAGATCCTGATCGTAACCGGTAAGCGCAGGGCGATCGTGTGACAGGACCATCCGCAGACGCCATCCCCACACCAGCTCCGAATCTGCCAGGTGTTGAACAATAGCCGCCATCGACCACTTGTTCGGCGCCTCGGGCCGGCGCAATTGAGCAGCTGTCAGACCCGCAACGGCGGTGCGCAGGAGGGCGGAGGTTTGCGAGAGAACTGTCAGGGGGTCGTCATCGCCTGCGAGCGCCACTATGGCCGCTGTATACAGATGGGCCTGCTCGGCAGAACGTGAGGCGGGATTCGAGAAAACGGACATGGTCTCTCTCGCTGATAGGACGTTGGCCTGCCAGCATAACGGGCCGAGGTGTCGGGCACCAGCTCACAACTCTCGGCGGTCTTGCCCTCGGCTTGCACCTGACGCCCTATTCAGGCGCCACCGGCACGCAGTTGCACCCGTCGTGAGACCTCCAGCCCACCGTCACATGTACGCAATCAGTCGACCTGTCATTCGGCCTGTCCTTATCGCCTGCCTCGCCGCTGCAGTGGCCCCCGTTCGGCCGGCACAAGCGCAGCAGGTTTCCGCGGATGCACTGCGCGCGCTCTCGTTCCGTCATATCGGGCCGGTGGGCAACCGGATCTCCTCGGTGGCGGGTGTCGTTGGTGACCCTCGCACGTATTACGTCGGTGCTGCAACGGGCGGTGTCTGGAAGACGACAGACGGTGGCGTTATTTGGGAGCCGGTGTTTGACGACCAGGAATCACACGCTGCGGGAGCGATGGCGGTAGCGCCATCGGACCCCAATGTGGTCTGGGTCGGGACGGGCGAGCCCCATATCCGGTCGAATGTGTCTGTGGGCGACGGTGTCTACCGTTCAACGGATGCCGGCAAATCGTGGAAGAACATGGGACTGCGTGCCACCGGTCGCATCAGTCGTGTGGTGATTCATCCCACCGATCCCAACACCGTTTTTATTGCGTCGTTAGGCCACGCCCACGCCCCACAGCGCGAACGCGGGATCTTTCGCAGCAAGGACGGCGGTGCAACATGGGAGCATGTGTTGTTTGTGGATCAAAACACCGGTGCCTCAAGTCTGATCGTGGACCCCAACAATCCACGAATCCTGTTTGCCGGAATGTGGAATGTGTCGATCAACACGTGGGGGCGAGAGAGTGGTGGAGCGAGCAGTGGCATTTATCTGTCGCGCGACGGCGGCGATACGTGGACCAAGCTGGTCGGCAATGGTCTTCCGCGTTTGCCGGTGGGCAAGATCGATGTGTGTATGACCAAGTCCGATTCGCGCAGAGTGTACGCGTTGATCGAAACCGGGGATGGTGTTCCGTGGAAGGGACAGGAGACCGAGAGTGGTGAACTGTGGCGTTCAGACAACGGCGGGTCGTCGTGGCGTGTGGTGAACTACAGCCGCGATCTGGGTGGCCGCACTGCGTACTACAATCAGTGCCGCGTGGCACCGGACGATCCCGATGAAGCGTATTTCCTGACCTCCGGGTTTGCACGCACCACCGATGGCGGCGTCACCTACGACATGATGAACGGGCGCCGGAGCCCGGGTGGGGACAACCACGATCTGTGGTTCGATCCAACGAACAGCGACCGCATGATTGTCGGGAACGACGGCGGCGTATCGATTTCAGTAAACCGTGGAGAGACCTGGCACCGATCACAACTGCCGATCGCGCAGATGTATCACGTTACAGTGGACAATGCGATTCCCTACAATGTCATGGGCAATCGCCAGGACGGGCCATCCACACGTGGTCCCAGCAATTCGTTGTATGGCAGTGCGATCGCACGGGGTGACTGGCACTCGGTTGGTGGCGGCGAGAGCGGGTTTGCCACCCCCGATCCCGAAGACCCGACTATCGTGTGGTCGAGCGCATCCGGCAGCGGCGCGCGCGGTGGCATCGTCGTCAAGTTCAACGAAAAGAACCGGCAGTATCGCAACGTCGAAGTCTGGCCGCAGAGCACGGGTGGCTGGCCGGCCGAGAGCCTGAAGTACCGTTTTCAGTGGACGTTCCCGTTGCTGATTTCACCGCACGATCGGAAGACAATTTTTGTCACCAGTCAGCACGTGCATCGCACGACCAACGATGGTCAAAGCTGGCAAGTGATCTCACCCGATCTCACAACCAACGACAAGAGCCGGCAGGGGATTTCGGGTGGTCTCACTCCAGACAACATCGGTGTGGAGTACTGCTGCGTGATCTATGCGTTCGACGAATCGCCCGCACAGAAGGGAGTGTTCTACGCCGGATCCAATGATGGCAAAGTGCACGTGAGCCGTGACAACGGGACGTCGTGGCAGGACGTCACGCCCAATCTCCCGGGTGCACCAAAGGACGGTGTGGTGCGCGGCATCGATGCATCCAAATGGAGCGCCGGCAAAGCATATCTGGTTATCGAAGGCCACGAAGTTGGTGACTTCAAGCCGTATGCGTACCGCACCGAAGATTTTGGTCGCACATGGAAGCTCATCACTACGGGTATCCCGGAACATCCACTCAGCTTTACGCGGAGTATTCAGGAAGATCCGGTGCGCCGAGGACTGTTGTATCTGGGTACGGAGAACCGCATCTACGTCTCGTTCAACGATGGAGATGCATGGCAGCCGCTGATCAACAATCTGCCTCCGTCGCCCATGTACGATCTCAAGGTGCAACCACATTTCAACGATCTGGTCGTCGGCACGTACGGTCGCGGGTACTGGATCATGGACGATCTCACACCGTTGCAGCAGCTTACCGCACAAGTCGCGGCGTCGCCCTCACATTTGTTCAAGCCGAGGGATGCGTACCGTTTTGTTGAACGTACGTCTCCGTTCGCAATGTCTAATGACATGTCCGCCGGCACCAACCCCGAACCAGGCGCTTCCATCAATTATTGGCTCGGCACAGTGCCGCAGGGGAATGTGTCGCTGCGCATCGCCGACGCGACAGGGAAGCTTGTGCGCACCCTGAGTGGTCCGAAGAATCGCGGCATTAATCGGATGTACTGGGACCTCGAAGACGACAGCTCAATGCCCGTAAGATTGCGCACACCGCCGTTGTACGCGGACTGGACGAACATGGGAGCCGATCGTGTGCGCACAGTAAGCAATGGAGTGCGTATTCGCCTGGCACCCGGTACCTACACCGTGAGCCTTGTGGTCGATGGGCGCACATCGAGTCAGCCGCTCGTTGTCCTGAAGGACCCCAACTCGGATGGCACGGAGGCCGAGATCGCCACGCAGGTCGCGCTGTTGCAGCGGATCCGTGTCGACCACGATTCAGCGGCATCGGCCATCAACCGCATCGAATGGACGCGTCGTCAAATCGAAGATCTCAAGGCTGTGCTGAAGGATCAATCCGGCACGGCAGATCTGATCAAAACGATGACCGACGTCGCCGGGAAACTGGTGACGGTCGAAGAGTCGTTGATTCAGCTGCGTAACACCGGCACCGGACAGGACGGTGTGCGTTATCCGGCGCGCGTATCGGAGCAACTGCGTTACCTCATGGGGAATCTCGCCGCTGCGGATTTCAAACCGACGGACCAGGATGGCGAAGTCCACGTGATTCTCAAGACACAACTGGAAGATGCCCGGAAGCGTCTTGAAGCCATTCTCGCTACGGACATACCGGCGCTCAATCGTTTACTCCAACAACGGGCGCTGCCCGGAATCATATCCGAGGATCGCGACGGCTGAACGGCCGAGATCAACGGCACGATCTGAATCATCGCAGTGGAGTTTGTTCACCGTGGGAATTGCCGCTGATCGCAAAAAACTGAACGACCGTTGCCCGGTCGGAAATCAGTGTCGGCTCGATAGTTGGGTGGTTATGAAGACAGTGTGGTGGCAGGCGATCGCGTCGGGGCACTTGCTCTGGCGCGATCAGCGTTTTGCGCGATCCAGATCAGCAGCGATAAGCCATGGCCCGTTGCCGCGACGCACCAGTGCGAGCACGTACGTTCCAACATCGGGACCGTTCGCCGACAGCGCGTAGCCGCCGATGATGTGCGCGGCCTCGCCGGATGCGGCGTACGTGTACGCTCGCAGGAACAAAGCTCCGCCTGATCCGGCGTAGATGTCGCGAACCGCGCTGCGACCCACCACCACGTTGCCAGTGTTCGTCAGTACGGTCGCTTCGTCCGCAAAGAGTCGCGCCAGCGCGTCGGCATCACTCGCGCGCCAGGCCTTTTCGTAGTCCCGCAGGACTCTGGCTAGCTCATTCGGGAGCTCAATCGCGACCGCCTGCTTTGGCGGCGCTTGCTGGGCACCAACCACGGTGCCGGCGTTGAACGTAGCCAGTGCGAGGGCGCAGCCGGCGAAAAGGTGGCGGTAGGTAGCGCGCATAGAGGTTTCCTGAGTAGTGGTGTCAGACCTGTGCTCTAACCTGAGCGGGATTCACCGCTTGTGCGTTACTCTCAGAAGCCCCGGATGTTCAGAGGAACCAACAGAGCACCGCGCGGCCATCGCACCTCATTAAGAATACAGAATATCCTATCTGATGCTGCTAAAGAGATCTCTTGTTGTAAGTCTATGTATCGCAATGGTTTCGGGGGCTGCACTGCAGGCGCAGCCGGTGCCGGAAGTCAGCAAAAAGCGGGTCACGATGCGGGCCGTCGCGCTCGATGGGGAAATCTCACTGGACGGCAGGTTGGATGAGCCGATTTGGGCGGCCGCGCCTGCCGGGACGAATTTTGTCCAATTTCAGCCTCAGGAGGGTGCGCGCCCGACGGAGCGCACGGAGGTCAAGTTTGTCTACGGCGACGACGCGATCTATATCGGGGCGCGGATGTTCGACAGCCAGCCCGACCGGATCGGACGGCAACTGGTGCGTCGCGACAGCGATGGCCAATTCGACTGGTTCGCCGTGCTCCTCGATCCCAACCGCGATCGCCGGACCGGATATCTCTTTCGCGTGAGTGCAGCGAATGTGCAGCGTGACGAGTTCATTTTCGACGACGCAGAGCGCGACGCCACGTTCGATGCGGTGTGGCAATCGGCGGTCACTGTAGACGCTGAGGGGTGGACAGCGGAGATGCGCATTCCACTTAACCAATTGCGTTTCGAGGCGTCGGACACGGCCAGAGTGTGGGGCGTCAATTTTGCCCGCCGTCTGCTCCGACTGAACGAAGAGATGCAGTTCTCGCTGGTCTCGCGATTGCAGCGCGGTCTTGTGAGCCAGTTTGGTGATCTGGAGGGGGTACGTCTCAGCGAATCACCCCGTCGCGCCGAGCTGCGCCCATACGTGCTCGGCAGAGCGTTCCGGGGGCCGGCGGAAGCCGGGAATCCTTTTCAGGATGGACGGGACATAGGGTCGCAGACGGGGATCGACATCCGATATGGCATCGGCACACAATTCACGGCCGATGTCACACTCAATCCGGACTTCGGCCAGGTTGAGGCGGACCCGGCGGTCATTAATCTGACTGCATTCGAGAACTTTTTTCAGGAACGCCGGCCTTTTTTTACAGAAGACGCCAAGATCTTCGACTTTTCGCTTTCGGGTGGACCGAACAGACTGTATTACAGTCGCCGCATCGGTCGATCACCACGGGGCAGCGCGCCGAGTCGTGCGGCGTTTACTGATGCGCCACAGGCAGCCAGGATTCTTACAGCCGCAAAGGTCACCGGCCGCACTGCGGGCGGGTTGTCGTTAGGCGTGCTCGCCGCACTCACGCGCGAGGAACGTGGGCGGGGTTTCGATTCCACGGCGAATCAGAATCTCGAGTATCTCGCTGAGCCCAGGGGGGCGTTTGGTGTTTTGCGCGCTCGGCAGGACTACAATGGCGGAGCGAGCACAGTGGGAGCGCTGGCGACGGTGATGCATCGCTGGCTTCCGGGTGACGATTCCTTCCGATTTCTTCCGAACTCGGCGTACTCGGCTGGCGTGGATTGGGAACAGCAGTGGGACAACCGCACGTGGGCGTTCTTTGGTTACGCTGCGGGGAGTCACGTCGTTGGCGATTCGGTTTCGATGATCCGGCTGCAGCGCAGCAGCACACACTTTGCTCAGCGTCCTGACTCCCGCTGGGGATCTTTTGATTCAACTGCCACGTCGCTGACCGGAGTGGATTGGCGCGCCACGCTTGAAAAG
>JBGTBX010000224.1:0-42921 GCA_041749115.1 Gemmatimonadaceae bacterium | reverse complement strand
TTCTGAATCCCGACACTGTTGATGCCGCGCGAACCCAGGCGGGTCGTGGCTCCAAGCGGCGGACCATCGCCACGCACGAGCAGGTTGTCATCGGTACGCGCCGTGTAATCCTGTCCGACAGTGAACCGGTTGGACAACCACGAGCTCGGGCGCCAGTTGGAATTGGCGCTCCAGATGAAACGCTTCACAGCCTGTTCCGTCTTTTCCTGCCACATGAAGCCAGGGGTCCAGGAGCGATATCCCATCCGCGGCGCCGGGCCTGGCAGGCCGCTTACTGCCACGTTGCCGTTGGCGCGATATCCCGGGCCACCGAAGAGATGCGATCCCAGACCTGCGGTGGAATTGGATTCCAGCGAGTAACGCTGACGCAGATTGATAAAATTCGTCTGCAGCCCAAGATCCAGCTCAGGGCTCAGTGTGGTGTTGACGTTACCGCGGATTGAATTGCGGCCCATGGCATTCGGGCGGTCGGTCCACTCGTTCAGCGGAATGCCATCCCGTGCAAAGCGGTCGCGCTCAAACTCGGGAAGGCTGAGGACGCCGATTTCTTCTTCACGCTCGCCCGACACAAAGTATCGCACGGCATCGGTTCCGCCTGACACCTGAGCACCACCCTGCCAGCGATTGCCGGTCCCGAGCGGAGTCAGGTCCTTTTCGTTGAAAATGTTGAGCGCTGCAACTGAATCAATCGTGCAGACACCGGTCGCCACGCGTTGGAGATTACAGAACGTCGGTGACGTCGCGGCGCCGTTCGTCTGCTTACCGAACAGTGTGTAAGCAGTCGGATAATTGTTGCGATCGGTGATCAAACCACCTTCGCCATAAATATTCCATTGCGGGGCGCCTGCGCGACCACGCTTCGTGGTCACTACGATCACCCCGTTGGCCGCGTCGGTGCCGTACAACGTTGCCGCCGACGGTCCCTTCACCACTTCGATGCTCTCGATTTCTTCCGGATTCAGGTCACCAGTGCGGCTGGCATTGTTGCCACCTGTGTTGCCGCCCGCACCGTTGCCGGTTGCAGTGGTGAACGAACCGTTGTTGCTGGTCATACGCACCCCGTCAATAATCCAGATCGGCTCGTTGTCCAGGCTGATTGAATTGACGCCGCGCACGCGAATGCGTGACCCGGTTCCGGTCTGAGTTCCGGTCGTGACAGTGACACCGGCCGCGCGCGAGTTCAACACGTCTGATAAGCTGCCGACCGGTGAATCCTTGACCACGACCGACACATCGACGTTGGCCGTCGCGTTGCCGATCTCAATGCGGCGCTGCACGCCAGTCGCCGTGGTGACCACGGGACTCAGTGTCACTGCGGCATCCGCCATGCTGAAGCTGACGTTGGCAGTCTGACCCGCAACAACCGTCGTTGTCTTCTTCTGTTCAGTGTAACCAACCCTGATTACACGAACAGTTTGTTCACCTGCCGGCACGTTGCGAATCGTTGCAACGCCAGCGCCATTGGTTATCCCGCCGAGATTGGTTCCGACAATCTGTACCTGCACAGCTTCAATCGGCGTCGATGCAGTACTTGTGACCGTGACCGCGATCGTGCCTGATGATCCCTGTGCTGTGAGCTGTCCGGCGAGGAATAGGGTGCTAAGAGCTCCCCCGATCCTGGACATGCTCCCCGACCAGTTACGTCTCATTATGAGACCTCCTGATGAAAGGAAAAAGCGCCCCTACATATGTGTGAAAGGCGACACCCGCTGCCCCCGGAGACTTTCCTCCCGGGAACGAGACAGCACGCTACACACGTGCGCTACAATCGTCAACGAAATTGTGACAACAGGGCAGAAGGTCCCAGGATGACTTAAGTGCTTATGGGTCAACAACTTGTAATGCTTGCACCCGGAGTATTAGAAAAATTTACCCCGGATCCCTGCGACAGCCGTCTGCGGGCCTAACGGAAAAGGAAAAACAGGTAGCTGCCGTAGGCGCCAAGCAGCGCCAACCCCTCGCGTTTCCCGATCCGCATCCGAGTCCGCATGAGCGGAAAAAGCACAAACGACGTCGCGAGCATCCACCACAGGTCCACGCGCACCGACTCCTGTGGGACCTGAATAGGCAAGATGGTCGCCGTAATGCCCAGAATCGCCAGCAGGTTAAAGATGTTGGAGCCGAGGATGTTGCCGATCGCTATGTCCGTCTCACCACGCCGTGCAGCAGCAAGCGAGGCCGCCAATTCCGGCGCGCTGGTTCCGATGGCAACCACGGTGAGCCCGATAACGCGTTCAGTAAGCCCCGCGAAGCGCGCGATGCCCACGGACCCGTCAACAAGCCAGCTCCCTCCAAACACGAGGGCAATTAGGCCAACAAGGACAAACGCGACAGCAACCCATACCTCTCGTTTCCCGGCCGGCACCTCATGCCGCTCAACGCCCGCCGCCATCGCCGCTCGCTCCTCCTCCTTCACCTCGGCACGCGCCAGCCGCAGCGAAAAATTGATAAACAGAACGAGCGCGCACATCAACGTGATGCCCTCAAGCCGATCCACGCTGCCATCGCGCATGATCAGCATCGTGATCCATGATGCGGCAAACATGAACGGCCATTCAATGCGCACCACCTGCCCGCGGACCGGCAACGTGTAAAGCAGTGCCGTCATTCCGAGAATTCCAACCACGTTGAAAAGGTTGGAGCCGATCACGTTGCCCACCGCGATCGCGGAGCTTCCCGACGCGGTAGCCAGCAGCGACACCACCAGTTCGGGGATGGAGGTACCCATTGCCACGACGGTGAGACCAATAACGGCGGGAGTCAGGCCGGCGATACGGGCGAGCGTTGCAGCGCCTCGCACGAGCACGTCACCGCCGATTCCCAGGGTGACAAGGCCGCCGAGTACCCAGAGGATGGAGGCAGTGATTGACATGTGTGGGGAAGGTAAGGACGCTGCGCGGCCCGCGGCACCCGCGGGCGCCTCAAGGATGCGTCAGCACCGTCATGGGAGCATATTTCGGCCTCACCGCCACACAGCCTCTATGTCAGAAGCCGTTCCGAAGCCCCTGGTCGCCGTTATCATGGGCTCCAAATCAGATCTGGAGTACATGCAACACGCATCCGCGCTTCTTCTGGAACTGGGCATTCCCTTCGAAGAGCGAGTTGTCTCGGCGCATCGCACCCCGGACTGGATGTTCGAATACGCGGCGTCGGCCGAGGAACGGGGCCTTCGGGTGATCATCGCTGGCGCGGGCGGCGCTGCGCATCTCCCGGGGATGGTCGCGGCCAAGACACTTGTTCCGGTATTGGGCGTTCCCATCCCCGCGACGGTAATGAATGGTGTGGACGCACTGCATTCCATCGTGCAGATGCCGGCTGGCGTCCCGGTGGGCACGCTGGCGATAGGTAAACCGGGGGCGATCAACGCGGCTCTGCTTGCGGCCGAGATCATTGGCAACGAACAGCCCGCGGTGCGCACGCGACTCAGGGAATGGCGCGATCGTCGGACGGCCGATGTGTTAAGTCAGACGCTTCCATGACAGTGATTCAGCCGGGGGCGATCATCGGAATTCTGGGGGGCGGGCAGCTTGGGCGGATGACAGGCATGGCAGCTCGGTCGTTAGGCTACGATGTGCATGTGCTTGATCCGGACGCGCACTGCCCTGCGTCAGTGATAGCCAGTCGCACCATTGCGGCGCCATATGATGATGCAGGCGCTGCAGCTGAACTGGCGAAGGGTTGCGCGGTGGTCACTCTGGAAATTGAGCAGATCGCGCGGCCTGCCCTTGAGGCGGCGGCGCAGCACGCGCCACTGCATCCGTCGGTCGACGCCGTGTTCACGATTCAGGATCGCCTGCGACAGCGCGAGTGGCTCGACACACACGGGTTTCCCGTGGGACCCTATCGTCGCGCTGAGTCGGCGATCGAAGCCGCGGGCGCGGTGGCGCTGCTCGGCCCATCCATCTGCAAGGCACCGATGGGCGGCTACGATGGCCGGGGACAGATCCGGGTCAAGACCCCGGACGAAGGGCAGAACGCGTGGAGCGCGTTAGGCGGCGGCCCGTGCATCGTGGAGCAGTTTCTGCCCATCGACTTCGAGATGTCGATTCTCGTGGCACGACGTGCGGACGGACTTGTCGTCACCTACCCGCCTTCAGTGAACCATCACGACGCGGGGGTACTGTCGTGGGCTGTGTGTCCTGGCGACGTGTCGCCACAGCTGGCTGCGCAGGCCGATGCGCTCGGGCGCGCCATCGCGGAAACGATGGGGATTGTCGGTCTCATCGCATGCGAACTCTTTGTCACCACCGGCGGCGCGTTGCTGGTGAATGAACTTGCACCGCGTCCACATAATTCCTATCACCATACGCAGCGGGGTACATCGACGAGCCAGTTCGAGCAGCTTGTGCGCGCGGTGTGCGGCTTGCCCCTTGGATCGGTGAGTGTTCTGCGTCCGGCGGCAATCGCGAATCTGCTCGGAGACCTGTGGGCGGATGGAACGCCTGATTTTGCCGGCTGTCTTGGTATCGACGATGTGCACCTGCATCTGTATGGCAAGGCCGCCGCGCGGCCGGGGCGCAAGATGGGCCACCTTTCCGCCGTGGATCACACCGCGGAGGGGGCACGTGCCAAGGTCCTTGAAGCGCGACGGTTGCTCACACCGCATACGACGTGAATCGCGCTCCGTGGGGTACCACTTAGCACTCACCGATCAACGCACACTGGTTCCGTCGGGGCCGAGAACCTGTGACGCGGTGCGGCGAGGCACGCGGCGGTCGTGGCCGCGTGACGTGCGACAACCGCAAATGCGGTGTTGGAGGTAGTCGGGGCGTGGCGTGAACGCCCCGGACCGTTCAGCTGCCGACCGCCTGCGAAAGACCGCCAAAGCGACGCTCTCGTCCGGCATATTCCTCCACCGCCGCATCAAAGTCCGCCGCGGCGAACTCCGGCCACATGCGGCGCGAGAAGACGAGCTCAGCGTACGCACATTCCCACAACATGAAGTCACTCAGCCGCTGTTCTCCGCCGGTGCGAATGAGGAGGTCCACATCCCCCGCACAGCGCGTATCGTGGTTCACGAACGCGAGCGCGTCAGCAAACGCATCCCGTGAGACCACCTCTCCCGCGGGAACGCGGGCCGCGGCACGTACCAGCGCATCACGCGATGAATAATCAACGGCGAGACGCAAATTCATTGAACTGCAGTGCTGCGTGGCGCGTTCTGCCGACTCAATGGCGCGCACGAGATCAGGAGCCAGGCGATCGCGCCGACCCACCACACGCAACCGGATGTCATGCTCAATACACAGCGGAACCTCGCCTGCAAGGTGCCGACGGAACAGCTGCATCAGCGCCTTGATTTCTTCTTCGGGGCGGCTCCAGTTGTCCGACGAAAACGCATAGAGTGTTAAACTGTTCACTCCCGAGCGCCGGGCGTGTTCAACGATGCGGCGCACTGTCTTCGCGCCGGCCAGATGGCCCGCGGTGCGCGACTTGCCGCGCTGCTGCGCCCAGCGACCGTTTCCATCCATGATGATGGCAACGTGTCCCGGTTTTCGCGCGACCTCGAATTGAGGCGGGTGCTCCTTGCGGGTGCGTGACGGCAACCTCATGCACGTCCCCCCTGTCCGCTCCGCGTCACTTTAATGATGGCTTCCATGTGTCCCAGATATCGTTCCAGTGCGCTGCGACCTGCAGCCGTCAGCGAGTATGTCGTGTTAGGCACGCGATCATGAAAAACCTTCTCGCACGTCACGTAACCGGCTTCCTCAAGCTTGCGTGCATGCACACTCAGGTTGCCGTCTGTTGCTCCCATCAATCCCTTCAGCTCGGTGAACGACAGCGACTCGTTGACCGCAAGCGCGCTGACGATGCCGAGCCTGACCCGCTCGTGAATGAGACGATCAAGTTCGACGCTCGTCGCATCGCTGCCCTTGGCGAGCGACGTGGCCCCCGGGACCGCGCGCTTGTCGTCGGGCTCCGTGTGCGCCCGTGCGGCCGACCCGCGCCTACCCACCGTGCCTCCTGGCAATCAACCAGCCGAACAGCACGTGCAATCCGCCGAACCCTGCCAGCATCAGCGCATGCACAAACAGATTAATGCTCTCCGGGCTCCAGGCGCGTGCGAGCGCCAGCGGGGCACCGAGTGCCGCGGCACCCAATAACATGAACAAGGCACCCATCACCGGCACGATAGCACTCGACAACGCGCCGCCCGCCATGACCGAGGCGCCGTAGGTCAAAAGCCAGATGCCCGGGAGTGCCGTGAACCACCCGGCGCGCAGGGCCACCGCGGTGAACACGGCGCCGGCCATAAGCGACGGGAAAAACGCCAGCGCCAGCTTGCGTGCGATGCCGCGTGTCAACGGCGACGAAAGCGCCCGGGCCTTTCGCAGGGTGAAGCTGGCCGAGACACTGAATGCCACGGCCGCCGACGCGACCCAAACCAACAACCACCTCGGCGACCCGAAATCGGTGCCCGACATCGCTGCCGCGGCCGCGGCAACCAACCCGGTTGCCGCAATACCCTTCCCTGACAAGGCGGTAAAGGCGCCCGCGCGCTCCATCGTGTCCCGAATGAAGCGCAGGTTGTCGATGGCCCGATCCGAAATGTTCGGTGGGGCAGGAGTTTCGTCTAGGTGCAGTTCCAGTCTCGGAGACTTCCGCATGGCATGGTGATGAGTGAGTTCCTCAGCAAGCGTAGCGGGCTCGGAGCATCTCGTCAAGTACTTTATGTCACAAAGCACCCGGTTGTTTTTCGCTGGTGTGGTGCCCCCTACGTGAAAGCACCGACCCTCGCGGGCCGGTGCTTTCACCTGACAGACTTGCTCGAACCTGAGCCCTCGTGGGCCCCGATCGCCGCAAACGTTACTGCACAATCCGTGGACCGAGCAGCTTTTTGGTTTCCTCTATGCGCGTGTCGAGTTCCTTGCGAAGAATCTGGTATCGCGCGATGGCGTCGCGCCCGATGCGCTGATCGGCCTGCATCGTGAGGGAATAGAGGTAGGTGATGTGTGCCTGTAGCTCCGGCTTGGAGTACCGGATGGGGGGCGTGACAATTTTCGCCCGGATCGCCTCCAGCTGTTTCAGCGTGTCCGACGCGGTTCTTGCTGTGGCCAACTCCTTGCGGCCTTCGTCGATCTGTACGGCCAGCATGTTCACGTCGGTGATCATGTCGCGCACTTTCACGTTGTGATTAAACTGTTCACGCAAATCAGCGATGGTCACGCCATCCTGCGCCACACGGGGATCCAGACGAATCGTCAGGGGCTGCGTGAGCGTGGTGCCACCGGCGGTCAAGCGTACACGGTATTGACCGGGGACAACCGTCGGACCGTTGCGTCCGCTGCGACCGGGATTCTGGTCCCACGGTCCGGCAATCGTCATGTCCCAAATGAACCGATTCGCGCCTGCTTTCGCCGAAAGCCTCGGAGTCCCGGTGCGTTCAGTCACCATCTGGCGCATACTTGGTTGAACTGTCGTCGTTTCACCGGGGCCCTCACTACTGAACGAGCGCAACACTTTTCCCGTTGGGTCGAGGAATTCCAGCGTCACCGCCCCTGATGGCGCGGCAGCCAGATAGAAGTCGATCTGTGCTCCCCGGGGGATGTATTCGGGATCGGAGGGATCCTGATTGGAGCCCAGCCCTTCGACCGCAAATCCACCACCATATCGATGGCGGTAGGCCGGCCGAGGCGCGAACAGATGTGTCGAGGAACGTACGATGGCGTCTGACGCCGCGTGCAAGGTGCTCAGGTTATCAAGAATCCAGAACGCCCTGCCCTGCGTGCTGATCACGAGATCGCCCTGATGTACGCGCATGTCGGTAATGGGCGTAGAGGGCAGATTCAGCTGGAACGACTGCCACGTCGCTCCGTTGTTGTAGGAAATGAACATGCCGAACTCGGTCCCGGCGTACAGCAACCCTTCCCGATCCGGATCTTCACGCACCACGCGGGTCGGATGATCGGCCGGTATACCGTTGTCACCTGGCGTCAGGAACGTCCACGACTTGCCATAGTCATCGGTACGCCAGATATATGGATGGAAATCGCCGAGCAAATAGCACAGGACGGCGTAGTACGCTGACCCGCGCCGGTGCGGCGACGGCTCAATGTTCTGCGTGCGGCAGCCTTCCGGTGGTGCGGTAAAGTTGTTGCGACGCGACTCGGGTGTCGGCGCCATCCCCTTGGGCGTGATGTTCGTCCAGCTTACTCCTCCGTTCCTCGTCACATGGAACGGCCCGTCGTTCGCTCCGGTCCAGATCACTCCTGGCTCGAGCGTGGATTCCCGAATGGCGTAGAGGGTGGAGTAGTGCTCTTCTCCGGTCACGTCGATAGTGATTGGTCCACCGCTGGGATCCTGCTGCCGCTCGGGAGGATTCAGCGTGAGATCCGGAGAGATCGTCTGCCAATTTACTCCACCGTCGCGGGTGCGGTGCACGTACTGCGATCCGTAGTAGACGGTGTTTACTTCGTGCGGAGACACTTCCATCGGCGACACACGCTGGAATCGCAGGATGAGGTCCTTGCCGGGGTTGCCATACAACGACTGACCGCCATTCCAATACTGCTGTTCCTGACCCGACTTCAGACTCATGCGTGAGAACTGGCCCTTGCACGCGCCGTACACCGTGTCCGGATTCGTTCGGTGTGGCATGATCGGCCCGGTTTCACACCCGGGGCCCGTGCGCCATCCCTGCACCGGCATGTCCAGCCCGCCGGCAGCGAGCGGCAGAGAGGGTACGATCAGCGTGGTGTTGTCCTGCTGCGCACCGTAGAGACGGTACGGGAACTGATTGTCGACTGCGACCTGATAAATCTCGGCCGTGGGCTGGTTGTAAATGGTGGACCAGGTGGATCCGCCATCGACACTGACGTTGGCGCCGCCGTCGTTCGACTGCACCATAAAATTCGGCTGATCGGGATTGATCCAGAGATCGTGATTGTCCCCGTGTGGCACGCTCTGAGAACGGAACGTCTTGCCACCGTCGGTCGTTTTGTAGAAGCCTTCGCTGTACGTCCAGAAGGTGTTCGGATCCTTCGGATGTACCGTGATTCCGGTGTAGTAAAACGGGCGGGTGAGCATCGGCGCGAAATTGCTCAGCAGGCGCCATGTTTCACCCATGTCGTCGGACCGGTATACACCACTGCCAGGCTTGGCTTCGATGATCGCCCACACCGATGACGGCGCCGCCGGCGAAACGGCGAGGTTGCTCTTTCCGAACAGTTCACCAGGCAGCCCGGACGACAGCTTTTTCCAGGTCACGCCGCCGTCGGCGGATTTATAGATGCCCCCTTCCCGCGCGCCGGAAATAATCGTCCATGGTTTTCTTTCCGCACGCCACATGGACGCATACACCACCTGCGGGTTGCCCGGCATGTATTCGACATCCACCGCGCCCGTTGAGTCGGTCACAAAAAGCGTCTTGGTCCACGTCGTGCCGCCGTCCGTGGTGCGGTAAATCCCGCGTTCCACGTTAGGCTTGAATGGATTCCCGATCGCCGCCACCAACGCAATGTTGGGATTCGACGGATGAACGCGAACGCCACCAATGTTGCCCACGTCGGGGAGGCCGATGTGCTTCCACGTGGCGCCGGCGTCCGTCGACTTGAACATACCGCGCCCGATGGCCACGTTCGACCGGTAGCCGTCGGAACCGGTTCCGGCGTAGATCACGTTGGGATCGGAATCCGCAACGTCGATGTCGCCCATCGAACCCACAGTAAAGTACTTATCTGTAACATTGACCCACGTCGCGCCGGCGTTAGTGGTCTTCCACACACCGCCACCGGTTGATCCCTGGTAAAAAGTCAGAGGCTCCGACGCGACACCGGTCACGCTCGTCACGCGGCCACCGCGGGCGGGACCTACGTTGCGGTATCGAAGATTGCCGTAGTACGACGCCGGCGGAGGCGCCGTCAACGTGCGCGAAACCGGCCGCGTCGCAGGCCTCGCCTGCCCATCGACCGAGACTGTCGATGCTACCGCACCGACCGAGAGTACGGCTGCCGCGAAAAAGCGAAATGACATCATCTGCAAGGTGTGGTGGAAGGAACACGACGGTGTGCACTACAAGGGTAACGCAGGAGTGGCGAACGGCGCTGAGTTCCTGAGCGCCACCCGAACCCCCGAAAATCCAGCGAGGAGCGCCATCCCCGCTTATCAGGAGCGGCCAAAAAGGGCCCCATACGTGCTGGCGTACCACATCAATGTGCACGCTCTGGTCACCACGAGCCATACCGCCCGGTACGTCTTTCGCCTTGTGTGGTGCCGGACAGGCCGCAGATTGCCGGGAGACTCCCCATCCCTCCTTTCCCCCGCTCTCGTCATGACACGTCGCTTCGGCCTGCGCACAATCCTGTTCGCCTGCACGATCCTCCCCTCGATCCTTGCGGCTCAGTCACACCTCGAGGCTCGCAACCGCTGGGCACGCATGTGCCAGATTCGTCAGGAGAAATTCGATCGTGTGCTCCCCGAAGCGATGCGCGAAAACGGCATCGGCATGTGGATCGTCGCCATGAAAGAGGGGCACTACGATCCCCTCTGGGATCTCCTGGGCCGAGGATACGTGGGCTCGATCGGTTATTACATCTTCACCGATCGAGGGGGTGATCGGGTTGAGCGCGCTGCGTTAGGCATCACCGACCATCATCGGTCCTCGTGCGGCGCATACGACGTCGAAGCACCGTCCGTGGATCTGGGAGAATTCGTCAAGTCGCGCAATCCGTCCAGAATCGGCGTGAACATCTCCGAAGAAATGGGCCTCGCCGACGGCCTCTCGCACACCCTCTACAACCACATCATCAAGTCCGTCGGTCCCGAATTCGCCGGCCGCGTCGTGTCTGCGGAAAAGATGATTTCCGATTTCTCATCGCGGCGCGTGGCCAGTGAAATCGTCGCGTTTGGTGATGCAGGAGAGAAGGGACGAATTCTCGCCGAGCGTGCCTTGTCGAATGAAGTGATCACTCCCGGCGTCACAACGCTCGCCGAAGTTGCGTGGTGGATTCAGGATCAGATGCTTACTCAGGGGCTCGGCGCTTCATTTGAGGTCCCGTCGATTTACATCACCGGGCCCAACGGGATCGAGGCGACGTCCAACGACCGCATCATTCAACGCGGCGATGTCCTGATGATCGACTTCGGCGTCGGATACCTGAACATGTGGACCGATCAAAAACGGATCGCGTACGTGCTCAAGCAGGGTGAAGTAAAGCTGCCCGCCAGTATTCAGAACGCCTTTGATCAAGCGGTCAAGGTCCGCGAAGTGATTCGCCGCACCGCGAAGGCCGGCAAGACGGCCAAGGTCATGATGGATGAGGTGAACGCTGCCATTGTGGCCGCCGGATTCACCGCCATGCGGGGATTCAACGAGACGCGAGCCGACAATTCAACGGAGTTCATCATCGGATGTCACTCGGTTGGAGACTGGGGCCACGGAATCGGCCCGTCCATGGCGTGGTTTAATCCCGGACGATTGAACTACGAGATTCGTCCGACGAACATGTTCTCAATTGAGTTGTTCGCCTACACCCCGATTCCGGAATGGGGAGGCAAGAAGCTGCGCATCCCATTGGAGGACGACGCCATCGTCACGAGTCGGGGTGTGGAGTGGATGTACCCGATTAATCAACGCATACAGTTGATCCGCTGACGCGCGCCCGGGTGCGCCCCTGTTAAGGCGGGGCGCGCCTTTCGGTGCCTGCAGTGCCCTCCGCGTCGTGGGGACGAAGCGATCAGGGGAGCGTCTCCGCCGGGTGTCTCCGGCACGCCTACACACCGGAGCGTTCATATGCGTGCAACCGTTGTCATGTTACCGTTGGTCCTCGGCTCAGCAGCATGGGCCGGCCTTGTCGCGCCGCACACCGTCACCGACAACCCGCCGAATTCAGCAGTCACTGCAGAAGTTGTTCGAATCCAAGCGCACTTTGACAGTGTGCTCGTTGAGCTGGCAGGAGCCGACGTAGGAGCACTCGCACCAGCCCAGTTATCGAACAGGACTGCGCTCACCGGCGCCCTCGCTGCTTACCGGGAGAGAGGCCTCTTTCCCAACAACTACGATTTTCCGGGTCAGTCTGTGCCCTACTTCGTTGATCGAAAAACCGGCGTCCTCTGCGCTGTGGCGCACTTGCTTGAACTGACCGGCAGGCGTGATATCGTCGATCGGGTTGCGGCGTCAGATAACAACGTCTGGGTGAACAACCTCGCCGGCGACGCCGAGCTCGCGTCATGGCTGAGCGAACAGGGGATTTCGCTCGCCGAGGCCGCCCGCATTCAGGTTCCGTACTGGACCCCTGAGAATCCGTCGGCCGACGCGGCTGCCTCCCGTGACGCCGCGTACAACATAGGCAGTGGCCTGGCCTTTGCCGCGGCCGGCGGACTTGCCACCTGGAACCTCATGGGCAATCGCAGTGGCAGGAGTCGCCTGGTTACTGTGGCGGGATTGGCGGTTGGTCTGGCTGCCACGGGTTACGGCGGGCTCGCGCTCAATGACCCCACGGCCGACAAGGGTCTGGGCGCGCTGGCCAGTGTCGCCGGAGTGGCCAGCACGTGGCTCGCGACGAAAAGTTTCCGCCAGCGGAGATCTGATATCGCAACTGCCCGCGAAACTTCAGCCGACAGCCGACGCGTTTCCATTGTACCCGTGGCACCGGTTCGCGGCAGAAACGGCGCGGGCCTCTCTCTCTCCGTCGCGTTCTAGGCCGAGAGACATTTCCACCCGGGTCGCGGGAATTCGGACCCGCTCCCCGGAGACGACATACAGAGAGGCAGCTCCCACCGCTGCAACCCTCGCCCCGCCGGTCCTATGGACTGGCGGGGCTTTGTGCGCGTGCGCAACATGGCGAGATCTCACACGGACCACGCCACCATGTCGCTCGCCTCCACGCACCGACTCGTTCTTCTGGCGCTCGCCGCGCTGCTGCCGCCATCGCTTGGCGCACAGGCCACCCCTGCGAAAGATCCAATGCAGGAAGGGTTGCCCCTCGCACCGACACGGCGCGTGCAGTTCACCACGACGGTCGGGCACTGGATGTCCCTCGACGTCTCGCCTGACGGCACCCAGATCGTTTTCGATCTGATGGGCGACCTGTACACGCTGCCGATGAACGGCGGCAAGGCCACACCGCTCACACGGGGCATGGCGTTCGACGCGCAACCGCGCCTGTCGCCCGACGGTAGGCGGGTGGTCTTCGTCAGTGATCGCGACGGAGGATGGAATTTGTATCATATGGCGCTGGACAAGAGCGACACGGTTCAGCTGACGCGCGGCAAAACAAACACGTACGAATCGCCCGAGTTCACCCCGGACGGCCAGTACATCGTTGTCACGCGCAACATGAAGCTGCACATGTATCACGTCGACGGGGGCACGGGCCAACAACTGATTCGTGAACCTGCTCAGCTGCGAACCATGGGAGCCGCCTTCGGCGCCGACCCGCGCTACATCTGGTTTGCTCAGCGGACCGGCCAATGGGTGTACAACACACCGATGCGCGACTATGCGCTCGCCGTGTATGATCGTCAAACCGGTCAGACGTCGGTGCGCGCGTCCCGTTGGGGATCGGCCTTCCGACCCACATTGTCACCCGACGGACGATGGCTGGTGTACGGCACCCGACACATCGACTCCACACGGCTGCGCCTGCGCGACATGCAATCCGGGGACGAGCGCTGGCTGGTCATGCGAACTCAGCGCGACGATCAGGAGTCGCGCGCCACGCTCGACGTGTTGCCGGGGATGAGCTTCACTCCCGATTCCCGTTTTCTGATTACGACATGGGATGGTAAGCTGTGGAAGGTGCCCATGGATGGCGGTGCGCCACAGCAGATCCCATTTGAAGCGGACGTTGTGCAGGCGCTGGGTCCCTACGTGGAGTCGAACTATCCCATCGCAGACTCCTCCACGTTTGTGGTGCGACAGATTCGGGACGCGGTTCCCTCTCCGGATGGTTCGCGGATCGCCTTTGTTGCCCTTGATCGGTTGTATGTCATGGATTGGCCGCGCGGCACACCGCGTCGCGTGACCACAATGGATGTGGGAGAGTTCCAGCCGGCGTGGAGTCCTGATGGGCAGTGGCTGGTTTACTCAACCATGGCACGCGGCGGCGTGCCGGACGCTGCGGGCCACTTGTATCGCGTGCGTCCCGGCGCGAACGCGGCGCCCGAACGGTTATCCACGGCGTCCTTCGTATATCAGCACCCCGCCTGGTCGCACGACGGAGAGCGCATCGTCGCTCTACGTTCCCCTTTGCGGAACTATCAAGAGAGCGTCGCCGGTGGTCCCGGAGCGGTGGAGGATATCATCTGGCTCCCGGCGAACGGAGGGGTACAAACAGTCATCGCGCCATCGAGCGGTCTCGGCAGCCCACATTTCACCAACGCAACCGATCGCATCTATTTCTACGGTGGAGGTCGCGGGCTGGTCTCAATGAGATGGGACGGCACAGATCAACGGACCCACCTCAAGGTGACAGTTGCAACACCTGCTGGTGCTGGCGGTGGCGGCGGTGGAGGTGGCGCACCTCCGGCGGTGCTGGTCATGGCATCGCCGTCCGGCGACCGTGCCCTGGCGCAGGTCAGCGGCGATGTATATCTGCTTTCGATTCCTCAAACCGGTACCGAGCCGACCGTGGCGATCGGCGGTGCAGAAACCGCCTTCCCCGCTAAACGTTTGACGGACATCGGAGGGCAGTTCCCCACGTGGCGCGGGGACGGCAGCGCGATTCACTGGTCCATCGGAAACGCCCATGTGGTCTACGACCTGACGGCAGGTCGCGCGTTCGACGACTCCGTGCGACAGGCCCGACGAGGCACACCTCCCGACACCACGCGGAACCGCTCATCTGTGCCACAATTCAAACCGTTTGAGCGGCGGATTCTGCTCACTGAACGTCGCGACATACCCACGCAGGTGGTCGTGCTGCGCGGTGCGCGACTGATCACCATGAACGGCACCGAAGTGATCGCGAACGGTGACATCGTGGTGACGAACAACCGCATCACTGATGTCGGCCCCAGCGGCAGCGTCCGCATTCCGGCCGGCGCCCGAACTATTAACGTGTCGGGCAAGACGATCGTCCCGGGGTACGTCGATACCCACGCGCACGTGCGTGCGACGTTCGATATTCATCGCGATCAGGTCTGGAGTTACGAAGCCAATCTGGCGTACGGAGTCACGACCTTGCGCGATCCGCAGACGGCGACGACAGACGTGCTCTCGTACGAGGACATGGTGGTCGCCGGCAAAATTGTTGGACCACGCATCTACTCCACGGGCCCTGGCGTCTTTGGTGCCAACAATGCGCAGGGCAACAATCTTACCAGCCTCGATCAGGCACGCACGATCCTCAAACGATACAGTCAGTACTACGACACCAAGACGCTGAAGCAGTATCAGGTCGGCAACCGGGAACAGCGCCAGTGGGTGATCATGGCCGCCAACGAGCTCGGATTAATGCCGACCACCGAAGGCGGGCTGGACTATAAAATGAACTTCACCGAGGCCACGGATGGGTACAGTGGCCATGAACATACAATCCCGACTTTTCCTCTGCAGAGCGACTTTGTAAAGTTTCTCGCCGAATCAAGGACGGTGTACACGCCGACCATTCTTGTTGCGTACGGCGGCCCGTGGGCCGAAAACTTCTGGTACGAAACCGAAGACCTGCTGAATGATGTCAAGCTGAAGCATTTTACGCCGTGGTCGGATCTGGAAGGCAAAATCTTCCGGCGCGGTGGCAATAATCAGGCGGGCTGGTTCCATCCCAGCCAGCACGTCATGAAACCGGTCGGTGAATCCATTCGCGATCTGATCGCGGCCGGTGGACGTGCCGGTGTCGGATCGCACGGCCAACTCCAGGGACTCGGCTATCACTGGGAGTTGTGGTCGATGGCGTCGGGTGGTTTATCAAACCATGATGCCCTGCGGATTGCCACGCAGATGGGCGCAGAAGCGATTGGCCTGGGCAAGGACGTCGGTTCCATCGAACGCGGCAAGCTCGCAGATCTGGTGGTGCTTGATGCAAATCCCCTTGTCTCCTTGCGCAACACAAACGCGATCCGCTATGTGATGAAGAACGGTCGACTGTACGACGGCTCGACGCTGCAGGAGATTACCCGGTGATCCGGCGCTCCCCGCTGCGGTGCGACGCACAAAGAGAGCGACGCGCCGCAGTGTGCACCGGCCGTGCAGGACCCTTCACTCAACTTCGCTACGTATGACATTGAGTCCCGAGCTGCAGCGCGCGTGTGAATCCGTCACGATCGATGAGCCCTGGAGCCTCGTCGAACGCTTTTCGACGCTCAAACGCGAGCATCCCCGGGACGTCTCCACTGCCTGCGACGAGATCGTCTCGCGACTGCAGCGCCTCGGCCTGCCTGTCGAGGTCCATCGTCCCAATCTTTTTCTCAGCCTTCCCGGCAAAGCCAGCATCACCGTTGGCACGCGGGAGTTCCGGGCGAAGCCGATGGCGATGAGTGTGCCGTACCCTGACGGTCTCACTGCTCCGCTCGCATACGTGCCCGCTCGTTATGCAAAGAATGCGGATGAAATGTTTACCAAGGGGTTCGTCAGTGACGAGGAGATCGACGTCCGTGGCAAGCTGGTATTGAGTGAGGGCTTCGGGATGCCCGGCAAGGTCAGCTACTTCGAACAACGTGGAGCGTTAGGCATGATCGCGGTCAACCCCGGTGCCAATCCGCACTGGGGCATCTGCACAACGATCTGGGGCACACCCGATCTGCGCGACCTCCCCCGTAAGCCACGCATCGCCGTGGTTGCGGTCAGCAATCCCGACGGCAACGCGTTGATTGAGCTGGCCAAACAAGGTGCCTCTGTCACCCTGACATCAGACGTCACCGAAGGCTGGTTTGAATCGCCGGTGCCGGTCGTCACTATTCCGGGTACCGACGAACCGGACGCATTCGTTTTATTGCATGGTCACTACGACTCGTGGGACTACGGCGTGGGCGACAACGCCGTCGGAGATGCCGCCCTGCTCGAGATTGCGCGCGTCCTCTGGCAGCATCGCGATTCGCTCAAACGTTCGGTCCGGATCGCCTGGTGGCCCGGCCACTCGACCGGACGATATGCCGGCAGCACGTGGTTTGCGGATCACTTTGCCCTTGATCTGTACGACAACTGCATCGCACAGGTGAACTGCGATTCGCCGGGATGCCGATGGGCCACCGAGTACATCGATGTGTCGCTGATGGAGGAGACGCAGGCGTGGTGCGCACATATCGTCCGGGAGATTGCCGGCAAAAAGCTCGTGGGTGAACGTCCGCATCAGGCGGGAGACTATTCGTTCAACAATATCGGCATCTCGTCATTCTTCATGCTCCTTTCCACAATGAAACCGGAGCATCGGGAGGAACTGGGCTACTACGCCGTTGGCGGATGTGGCGCCAATATCGCGTGGCACACCGAAGACGATCTGATGCACATCGCCGATCGCGACATTCTCCTCACCGACATCAAGATCTATCTGGCGGCCGTCATGGGGGTGGCCAACGAGGTCGTGGCCCCGTTCGATTTTCGGAGAACGCTTGCGTCGTTCCGGCGCACGCTCGATGCGTACGAGGCACCACTCGACGGGTTGTACAGCTTTACCAACGCTCGTGAGGCCATCGACCGACTCGACAAAGATCTCGAAGAGTTCGGACCCCATGCGTGCAAAGTCGCCGCTTTGTCCGTTGCTGATCCCCGTACGGTGCGAGCCAACCGCGCCCTGCGACTGCTCGCCCGGCTGCTGGTTCCGGTCAACTACACACGCGGGCCTGAGTTCTTTCACGATCCTGCAGAAACGACTCCCGCCCTCCCCGACCTCGCCGTGGCGTTGTCGGCACCCGGCATGAGCGAATGGGATCGCGGATTTTTGCGCACACATCTGGTGCGCGGCGAGAACCGTCTCTGTGCGGCGCTTCGTGACGCCCAGCGCACGGTTCGTCGTTCCATGCAATGAACCCTCTCCGTATACGGGGCTGGCGCCTGTGGTACGCAGTGCCTCTGTTCATTCTTTCCGGGGCATGCGGGGGAGCGGGCGACGGGGAACGCGGCACGGGCGGGGTGCTGCGCATCCCACTGATTAATGATCCGATCCTGAATCCGGTGATTGCACCAGACATCGGCTCCGTGATGGTGAACAAGGTGATATTTCCGGGTCTGGTACGCCCGGATGAATCCCTCCAGCCGACGCCTGACCTTGCCGTGTCGTGGGTGGAAAGCGATGACGGGCTGGAAGTTGTGTTCCAGCTGCGTTCAGGCGTTACGTGGCACGATGGAGCGCCATTTACTGCGAAGGATGTGAAATACACCTTTGATCAGATCCTCGATGTGCAGTCCGGATCGAGACTTCGATCGGATTTTGCTGCGGTGGCCGGTGTGGACATCGTCGACTCGCTTCGTGTCCGTTTCCGCCTCCACGCACCCTTTGCTCCACTCCTCACGCTCCTCGGCTACAACGCCGGTATTCTGCCCGAGCACCTGCTCGCCGGCCAACCCCTCACCGAGGCGATAACATTCAATCGTGGTGGCGCTGTGGGCACCGGACCCTTTCGCATTGAATCATCCGAGCCCGGTAGCGCGCTGACGCTGGTGCGCAACGCCGACTACTACGGCGCAACACCGGCTCTTGAGCGGATCGTGTTTCGCGTCGTACCCGACGTCAACGCACAGGTAGCCCAGCTCCGCGCCGGAGAACTTGATCTCGCGACCGTGGAACCCGCGAACCTTGCCACACTGGATGGGGCGCCCGGTATTCGAATTGCTCAGGTTCCAGTGGCGCAGCACTGGTACGTCGCGTTCAACCTCCGTTCACCCCTTTTTGCATCCACGCTCGTGCGCCGCGCACTGGGTTATGCGGTAAACCGCACAGCTATCGTTGACGGCGTGCTCAAGGGATACGGTGACGTGGCACGAGGGACTATTCCGATCGCCCTACGCTACTTCTATGACTCCACGGTAGCACCATTTCCCTTTGCACCCGACTCCGCGCTGCTCCTCTTGGCCGAAGCCGGGTGGGAGCGCGATGCGAACGGCAGACTACGGCACCGTGATGGGCGCGAATTCCGTTTCGAACTGCTAGTGGACAAGGGCAATCCAACTCGCGAACAGGCGTCGCTCGCTGTGCAGCAGGATCTGGATCGCATCGGAATGACGGTCACCATCCGCACCATGGAGTTCGCAGCGCTGGTGCGTGATCGCGTGTTGACGGGAACGTTTGACGCCAACCTCATCTGGTGGACGACGCCACCCGATCCTGATCAGTTCGCGTTTTATGCCACGGGGCAGGATAACAACAACGTCAGCTGGTCCAACGCCCGGGCCGACAGCTTACTGAAACAGGGTCGTGCTACACGCGACAGTCTCGAACGCAAACGGATCTACGCCGAGTTCCAGCAGCTGGAGCGCGAAGACCCGCCGGTACTGGTGCTTTTTTATCCGCGGGAGATTCAGGCGATGACCAATCGCCTGAACGGCATGCCGGCGCTTGGCATCCGCGACGCGCTGCGTCATAGCGAGCGCCTGTCCCTGCGACCGCAGTAGAGTCTCGAGCGTGCTCACGTTCCTCCTGCAGCGTGCCCTGGTAGGTATTCTGGTGATGTTCGTAGTCTGTACTGTCACCTTTTCGCTGCTTTATGCTGCGCCGGGGGGTCCTTCCATTCTTGCGGATCCCAAGTTGTCGGCGCAGGAGCGAGCCGCTATCGAACAGCGGCTCGGCCTCGACCAGCCCGTTCCGGTCCAGTACGCGAAGTGGATGAGCCGGGTTGTCCGCGGCGACATGGGACACTCATTTCTGTATCAGACGCCGACCGTTGCAACCGTGCTGTCGCGCCTCCCTGCGACAGCACTTCTGGCGGCGACCGCCCTGCTGATCTCGCTGCTGGTCGGGATCCCCATCGGCGTCATCTCGGCGGTGCGCGGCGGATGGCTCGACCGGTCGTTAGGCGCAGCCACCTTTGGACTCATGGCCGTGCCGGTATTCTGGCTGGGAATCATGCTCATTCTGCTGTTCGCCGTGGTCTGGCAGGTGCTTCCGGCCGGGGGCACGCACACCGTCGGGTTGCCGTGGTCATTCGCCGACCGCGCGCGGCATCTCGTGCTCCCGTCGCTGGTACTCGCTGCGGCGGGAACGGCGGAACTGGTCAGGTATACACGATCCTCCTTCCGCAACACGTTAGGCGAGGCCTTTGTGAGGGCCGCCCGTGCCCGCGGCCTGCCGCTGGGGTTGGTTCACTGGCGTCATGTGCTGCGTACCGCCGTCGCGCCGGTTGTCACCGTGGTAGGTTTGCAACTGCCTCGACTCATTGGTGGCGCCGCCATCACCGAAACCGTGTTCTCGTGGCCCGGCATGGGGCGCCTTGGCATCGAAGCCGCTTTGGCGCGCGACTACCCGTTGGTGATGGGAGTGACCGTTTTTGTGTCAGCTGCAGTGCTCGCGGCGTCGCTGATCGTCGACGTGGCGTATGCCGTGATTGATCCACGAGTTGTGCGCGCATGATCTCTGCTCCCCCACCTTCGGCTTCCGCGCGACTGATCCGTGATCGAGGAGCCGTAACCGCGCTGCTCCTCCTCGGCGTGATGGCGCTTGCTGTGATAGTCGGTCCATTGCTCTATAAGGTGAGCCCCGTGGCGCTCGACCTCGCATCGGCCGGAAACTCGCCGTCAGGTACCCACTGGTTAGGCACCGATGAATCCGGTCGGGATGTGCTGGCACGATTGCTGGCCGGAGGTCGCGTCAGTCTCGCAGTTGGTGTCACGAGCATGCTCCTCGCACTGATGCTGGGGCTGCTAATCGGCGGAGTGGCCGGCACACGCGGCGGGATCGCAGAATCCACGCTCATGCGTTTTACCGATGCCGCGCTCGCCGTGCCCGTGCTGTTTATTGTAATTACGCTTCTGGCCATCACCGGCCCATCCGTCGCCATGCTCATCGTGGCCATTGGCCTGACGTCGTGGATGGGGCTTGCCCGACTGGTACGCGGCGAGTTGCTCGTGCTCCGCGCACAGCCGTATGTTGAGGCGGCGGCAGCCATGGGTGCTCCTGCGATTCACACCGCGAGACGCCATTTTCTGCCACATCTCGTGCCATCACTTGTGGTATTCTCCACACTGGGCGTCGGCACAGCGATTCTGACTGAATCTGCGCTGTCGTTTCTGGGACTGGGCGTTCAGCCCCCCGCGGCAAGCTGGGGCAACATGCTGAGCGGTGCGCAAAGTTACGTATTCAGTTATCCCTGGCTGGCAGCATATCCCGGCCTGCTTATTCTGCTCACCATTGTTTCCGTTAATCTGCTCGGAGAGGCCCTTCGTGACGCACTCGAACACAACACACAGGTTCATTAGATGGTTCAGCCGGGCGGCGGTGTTGCAGCTGAGCATTGCATCGTTGCCGGCCCCGCTGGCGGCACAGGCTGCTCCGTTCGCCGTAGACGAAACAACTATTGCCGACATTCATAGTGCGCTGCTTCGCAAGACAACGTCGTGCCGCGCCATTGTCGGAGCCTATCTCGCGCGGATAGACGCCTACGATAAGCGAGGCCCCGGCGTCAACGCGATCATTCGCACGCATCCGGCAGCATTGGCTGTCGCCGATTCCCTCGACCGCCGGTTTGCGCGCGAGGGTCTGGTTGGTCCGCTGCACTGCGTGCCAGTCATCGTAAAGGACAACTTCGCGACCTTTGACCTGCCGACCACCGCCGGAAGTCTCGCCCTGGCGACATGGCAGCCCACCCGCGATGCCCATATGGTGGCACGAATCCGGGAAGCTGGTGGACTCGTTCTGGCGAAGTCCAACATGGCGGAACTCGCATTCTCTCCGGTTGAGACCGTCAGTTCAATCCTTCCAGGCTACACCCATAACCCGTATTCATTAAATCGGGTAACGGCGGGATCCAGCGGTGGTACCGCTGCCGCGGTGGCATCCAGCTTCGGCGCGGTCGGACTCGGCACCGACACCGGCAACTCCATCCGTGGCCCTTCGGCCCATCAGGCGCTGGTCGGCATGCGGTCAACCATGGGACTCACGAGTCGTGCGGGCGTTGTTCCGCTGTTTGACTCGCAGGATATCGCCGGTCCGATGACGCGCACCGTCGCTGACAACGCGCGGGTCTTTCAGGTTATCGTTGGCTTCGATGCCGATGATCCTGTCACCGAAGCCGCCCGGAGCCAGACGATTCCACGCTACCTGGATTCGTTAAGCGCGACCGGGCTCAGAGGAGCCCGGCTCGGTGTTCTGCCTGTGGCCTACGAATCCGCGACCCTCGACACGGGCGTGACCCGCGTGTTCGAGATCGCACTACGTGATCTCACCCGCGCGGGGGCAAACGTGGTGCGCGGCGTTATCATCCCGGGGTTGGATTCGATTCGTCAACTCCAACGTGGCAGCTGCTCGCCGTTCAAGTACGATTATGCGCGTTTTATGGCAGGTCAGGCTGAGAGCAATCCCCCGGCGACAACGATTGATGCCATTCTGAAGTCCCGACAATATCATCCGTCCATTCAGCAGCGGCTTGAAAGCTCCAATGCTGCCACCGAAGCACCCGATGCCAGTCCGGGATGCGCCGCTCGTGAGCAATCTCGCGCTGCACTGAGAACCGCCGTGCTGCAGGCCATGAACGCGCAACAGCTTGATGCACTGGTGTATCCCACATGGAGCAATCCCCCGCGTCTGATCGGCGATCTCAACACTCCGGCAGGCGACAACTCGCAACTGTTCTCTCCCTCCACTGGATTCCCTGCGATCACTGTGCCAATGGGCTACACGCTTGATGTCCTGCCTGCCGGTCTGCAAATGCTGGGACGACCGTGGAGTGAAGGCACGTTGTACCGCCTCGCTTTTGCCTACGAACAAGCCACGAAACACCGCCGGCCGCCGGCGTCCACGCCCCCGCTCAGGCGTCGAGCTTCGTCCACGCGCTGAGTAGTTTCAGGTGATGCTGCTTCCATTGGTGGGACACGATACGTTGCGCCGCCGCCTCTCCGAGACGGCCGCCACCGGCGCGCTGCCACAGAGCGTGTTGCTTCACGGGAGCGCCGGGATCGGAAAGCAGCGGATTGCCCTGTGGATCGCCGAAATGCTGTTGTGCGAAGGGCGTGATCGACCGTGCGGTGAATGCCGCCAGTGCCGGATGGTTCTGCAGCTGAATCATCCTGATGTGTTCTGGGTGTTTCCACGACCTCGACCCAAGGATTCGGACGCGGCGCCGGATCAGATCCGTGCAGATCTGGCGGACGCCTCACGAGCAAGGGCTGAGGACCACGGACTGTACGCCGCTCCACCCGGCACCGAAGCCATCTTTGTATCAACGATTCGTGCGGCTGTGCGACTCGCCGCGATCACCCCGGCACTCGGCCGCAGTAAAATCATCATCGTAGGAGAAGCCGATCGCCTGATCGCGCAGGAGGGCGCCGAGTTTGCGGCGAACGCGCTGCTGAAACTGCTGGAAGAACCTCCGGCAAACACCACGCTTGTGCTCACGAGCAGCTATCCCGGTGCACTGCTTCCGACTATCCGATCGCGATGTGTTTCCGTACGAGTTGCCCCGCTATCCGAGAGCGCGATGCGCGAATGGCTGAGCAACGACACGGTACGCACGCGACTCGACGCGATGAGTGTCGCCGCCTCGACGAACGAGCGGCTGCGGCTCGCCGGCGGTGCGCCGGGGCGGCTGCTTGCCCTTGGCGAAAGCGAGGGTAGCATGGCGCGCGCCAGAGAAGTCATCACCGAAGCGCTGGCCGCGAACTCAGAGAGGCTGACGCGGCTTGCGCTCGCTCAGGGCGCCTCGGGTGCCCGGGGACGGTTTTCTGACGTTCTGGAAGGTCTCGCCACAGTGTTGGGGGAAAAGCTGCACGAGGCGACTTCGCGAAGTGACGAACGCGGGGCTCTGGCTGCGGCCAGAGCCATCGAAAAGGTTGAGGATGCAAAGGCGGTCGCGAGCGGCAACGTGAACCCCCAGCTCATCGCGGCCGACCTTTTCTCGGATCTCAGGGCGCTGCTGGGGTAAGCGGCGTGTGAACTTTTCAGCCTCGGAACGGATTGCCGAACCGCTTGGGGTAGCTCGTCGTTGAAGACGGAATATTTGACGGCCGGGCCCGTCAGCGGGTCCGTATCTTCGAATCACACGCGACTGTAAGCAAAAATGACCGAGTTGACGCATACGGATGACATGGGAAAGGCTCGGATGGTCGACGTGAGCGGCAAGTCGATAACGTCCAGAGAGGCGCGCGCCACGGGATGCATTTCCATGCAGCTGGCCACGCTGCAACTGATTCGCGCCAACGGGTTGTCTAAGGGAGACGTGTTGGCGGTCGCTCGGACGGCGGGCATCATGGCCGCTAAGCGAACCTCCGAGCTCGTTCCATTGTGCCACCAGATCCCTCTTGCAGACGTTCAGATCGACTTCTCCTTCGACGACGCCCTTCCAGGAATACGCGCCACCAGCATGGCAAAAACTGCGGCCCAGACCGGGGTGGAAATGGAGGCCATCGTTGGTCTAAGTGTGAGTCTTATCACAATTTACGACATGGCGAAGGGGGTAGATAAGGGGATGCGAATTGGTGAGATTTCTCTGGCTGAGAAGCGCGGTGGAAAGAGTGGAACATGGGTGAGGGACGGAGACTAAGAATCGCATCACGTTTTAATTGATCACGAAGGAGACGGTCGCTCTTGAGTTGCGCGGCTGCTTTCCGTTGATGATAGAGGTATAAAAATGAAGACGAACTTTTCGCGCCGGATGGAGCTGGAGCGCTTGTATCGACGGGTACGTGGTGGTTTGATGGTTGTTGCACTGGCTGTGGTCGCAATGGCCACGGTGAACACGTCTGGAGCGAAGGAACTTCTGGCTGCTACACCCGGGGCCACATCTTCGGCGGAGCATCGTGAAGTTGGTTTGCTGCATGCTGACATTGAGTCAGCACGATCGGAGTTACGATTGGCGGCCGCGCGGCTCGAGCGGTGGAATAAAATTTTCGGGTACGCTCGAAAGTATGGAATCGCCGCCGACCTTTCCGGCGCGATCTACGATGCCGCGATCAATGAGAAGATCGATCCGGCGTTGGCGTTTCCACTTGTCAGGCTGGAGAGCCGTTTTAACGAACGTGCCGTCTCGCCAGTTGGTGCATCGGGGCTCACGCAGTTGATGCTCCCGACCGCGCGTGGATTCGACCCCACGGTCACCAGCGAGACCATCTTTGATCGCGAGACCAATCTTCGGATCGGATTTCGATACCTGCACAAGTTGATCCGCTGGCAGAAGGGCGACGTCGAAATGGCGTTGCTCGCGTACAATCGTGGTCCGGCCGCGGTCGAAGTGGCGAAGGATCTCGCGCTCGACGCGTCGAACGGATACGAGTCGATCCTTCTCCGTGGTTACAAGGGACGAGGTATACTCGACTGACCCCTGTGCCCGTTCCGCGCTGGTGGAGAAAAAAGGAAAAGCGACCCTTGGTATACAGGGGTCGCCTTTTCATTTGCGCAGGGCGGGACGTGCGACACTCTGCGGAGCTTACAAGGACCGACACTGTGCCCTTCCCTTTCTCCAGGTGGGCGAGGCACCCGTGACGGCCGTCTCAGCTCACGCAGGAGCTGAGTGCTTGCCGACCGCTCAGGCTACTGTCTTGCGACTTGTTGTTTAGCCGGTGTTTTGCGCGTGACCGGAGTTTTGGATGTCGCCTTCGCTTTCGTCGTTACCTTCTTTTTAGCTGGCGTGGCTGCACGGCGCGCCGGCGAGCCTCCGACTATGATGCGCTGCCCGGCGTAGACAACGCTCCCCTTGAGCCCGTTCAACCGCCGCAGCGTGGCAACCGACGTCCGATATCGGCGGGCGATCACTCCGAGATTTTCTCCGCGCCGTACCAGGTGGGTACGCCGCCCTGCCGCCGAGGTCGAAACGGAGCCATACCGCTCGATCGCTGGATCAGGAACGTTGCGCGCCGCGACGAGCACCGACGGTTTCGGCACCAACACCGACTGTCCCGTGCGAAGTGCCTTGCGCGTTGACAGCGACCGGTTGTAAACCGCGAGCGTACTCGTGGAAACCCCATGCGCCTTTGCTATGCCAGCGAGGGTTTGCCCTTTCTTGGCTGCGACCGTCGAGAACGGTTCGCGCTCATCCACGGATAGAGCAATAAACCGTGTCTCAAAATCAACGGTTGTTCCGACCGGCAACCGCACCGGACTCTGATACGCGCCGGGAGGCGTGACGCCGCGGATGTACGCCGGATTGAGATCTTTGACCACGTCCAGCGGAACGTTTGTCGCGAGCGCCACAGCGCTGATCGAGGTCAGCGGCGCAACCAGCACCGAGTCGTACGTAATGGGGGGAGCGGAGTCGACGGTCAGTCCATACTTGTGCGGTTCCTTGCCGACAAGAGCGGCAGCGACCAGCTGCGGCACATAGTTACGTGTTTCCTTGCGGAGATACGATTCCTCAGCCAGAGCGAAGAAACGATCTTCACCCTCGACGTCAGACATCTTGCCCTCGTACATGGCCAGCCCGCGCGACACACGGCCCGGTCCACCGTTATATGCAGCGGCCGCGAGGTAGTAGGAGCCAAACTGCCGATGCAGCTGCGTGAGAAAACGTGCGGCCGCGTCTGTGGCTTTGAACGGGTCGCGACGTTCGTCCACCCACCAGTCCACACGCAGGCCCACACCCTTCGCCGTCGCGGTCATGAACTGCCACATACCAACGGCGGCTGCGCTGCTATACGCGTGCTGGTTGTATCCACTCTCAACCATCGCCAGATAATACATGTCCTCGGGAATTCCGGCGTTGCGGAATTTCTCGCGGATCATCGGCTCATAACGTTTGCCACGCGAAAGCCACATCGAGATTCGTTCACTGGCAGGTCCGGTGAACAAATCCATGTAATGCTTAACGCGATCTTCGGTGAGGTACGATCGCACATCAAGATCCCACGACACCTCAACGGCCTCATCGACCTCGCCGCCCTCCAACATGGCATCCAGCGAGCTTGCGAGCGCTGAATCGACGCCGAGTGTTGCCATCGCGGCTTCGATCGCGCTGCTAAGCTGGACGCCCAGGGATTCCGGTGGCGCAGCCACGCCCGAATGCGGCGCGGCGCGGCCAGCTGCGGCCGCAAGAGACTCGTTCACTGCAGCCTGTTCGGCGGCATGCTGTTCTGCTGAAGTCACTGCCACCGACGGCCGCAGCGCGGGAGCGCAGGCTGTCAGAAGCCAGGCAGAGCTCAAGAGAACGATTGTGAACGTTCGTTCGCGTCGCGTCATGCTGCGTGGGTCAGGGGTGAATAAAGAACCAGCCTGTGCACGGCGAGGTGGGCAATCTGGTACGGGGAACCGCCCGGGGGAACCCGCGGGGACAAGTCGAGGGGACCGCTAGCGGGTATTGATTGCGTTTCCAAGTACCCGGTTGGTCGCCTGAAGTGTCGCGACCACCGCCCCACGATACACGTCGTCGTCGGTTAACTGACACCCGAGCAGACGGTGCGTCTCCTTTCCGGTGTTCGCCAGAACCGACACCATGACCATGTTGGCGTCAAATGCACGCATGGTCTTCACGCCAATCAACTCGAACGTCACACTACCCCGAGCGAACGCTTCAATAGCGCGGAGCGTCGCATCGACAGAAATGCGGAGATCGCCGAGTGGCGTCGCGATTCCATCCGATCGCCCAACCACCGACTCACCGGGATTCCACTCGAGCTCCACGCGCGCGGTCACACGCCCCGTGGGAGTCCGCTCAAACTGGAAGTTGGTGAAACGCAGACGCGAACGGCGAGCCTCAGCTGTACCGTCGGGCGTAGCACCCGTCGCAATTTCCAGCGCGTGGGCGATGTCTGCTGTCGAGAAATCTGTCATGAAAGCCATAAAGGTCTTGGCGCCTCAGGCCTGCCTGTGCCTCACAAAACACGATTCTTCGCTCGTTACGCAACGACGCGCTCTGACAGCGAGCGCAGCGATCGCTGGCGAGTCATTCAAACCGTCGGGCGGGGACTGGTGTCAGACAGACTATAGTCATTATGCATATAGTCACACCCACTCACACCGGAAATCAGAATCGTGGCCAAATCCCCCGCATCGTTTCTGCCCCTCAAGCCGGTCGAATTTCTGATTCTCCTCTCTCTGGCGCAGGAAGAAAGTCACGGCTACCGGATCAAGCGCTCCATTGAGGACCAAACGGAGGGGGCAATGGTCCTCGAGGCAGGATCCCTGTACCGAACGATCCGGCGCCTGCTGACGGACCGCCTCATCGAAGAATCGACGCGCCGTCCTGTCTCCGACCTGGACGACGAGCGGCGCCGCTACTACCGCCTGACGGTGCTTGGGAAGCAGGTGGCGGGGGCCGAAGCGGCAAGACTCCGAACCTTGGTGCGCGCCGCCGAGGACGCGCGGCTGCTGAGCCCATTGGGTGCGACGTGACCGAGTACTCTCGTGCCAATCCGCGCACGCTGAGCGAACGCGCCTACGGGGCAATGCTCCGCTGTTATCCGTCGGATTTCAGAGATGAGTTTGGCGACGCCATGCTCGAGTTCTTTCGGGATCGGCTCACGGATCCCGACACCGCCGCAAGCTGGCGTGCGCGCAGCCGCGTGCGGTTCGCCGCGTTCGCGGACCTGACGACCTCACTCATTCCCGCGCACGCGGACTCCCTGCGCCGTTTATTCACCCGCACGACACAACGACGTCGGGCCGCGCGCCGCTCAGCAAACATTCAACTCATGCGAAGGAAGGACTGGATGCTGCAATCCATCTGGCAGGACGTACGAGAATCGGTTCGTGGCCTCTCCAAACAGCCGGTTCTCGCGATGGTAATCATCGGTACGTTGTCACTCGGCATCGGCGCGAACGTGGCCATTTTTTCGGTAATCCGCGGGGTGTTGCTCCGTCCCCTGCCCTTTCGTGAAGCTGCAGGCATCGTACGCGTTGGCCACGCTGCTCCGTACGGCAACGTGTCGGAACTCGAGTACCTGGATTACAAGGAACAGACACGGTCCTTCTCACGACTCGCCGCGGTCGTGGGCGCATCGTTAAGCTTTACGGGCGACGGAACCGCTCCGGAGCGTGTTCGCGGTGCCCGCGTGTCTGATGGATTCTTTGATATTCTGGGAGCGCCGCCCCTGCTTGGCAGAACGTTTCAGGCGGCGGATGACACACCGGATGCGGCACCAACACTGATCATCTCCTACGAACTGTGGATGCGTCGGTTTGGCGGCGACTCCGGTGTCATCGGGCGCAACGTGTTGACGAATGGCGCGTCCCGGACGATTGCCGGCGTCATGCCGCCGCATTTCGGCTATCCCAGTGCCGACGTCCAGGCATGGATGCCGCTGCAGCTGAACAGAGACAGTGTCATGACGCGCAACAACCATTTTCTGCAAATGGTTGCGCGGTTGACACCCGGCACAACGCCGGGCCAGGCGCAGGCCGAGATCACTGCCATGGCTCGGCAGTTCGCCGAGGACTATCCGGATATTTATTCGGAACCGATGGTGGGACGCGTCGAACCGATCATGGACGTCGTTGTTGGTGGGACAAAACCGTTCCTGCTGGCGCTGTCTGGCGCGGTGGTGTTCGTGCTGCTTATCGCATGCCTGAACGTGGCGAATCTGCTTCTGGCCCGCGGTGAGGGTCGGCGCCACGAATTGGCCGTGCGCACCGCCATGGGTGCGTCGCGCCTGCGTTTAATGCGGCGCTTGTTCACGGAGACGACTGTACTTGCAGTCGCTGGCGGTGCTGCGGGGATGGCCGTCGGCTGGATCGGTGTACGCGGGCTGATCAGGCTCGCCCCCGCAAACATTCCGCGTCTGGCGGAGATTGCGATGGACCCGGTTGTGCTGGTCTTTGCTCTGGGAGTCACGCTGTCGGCGGCGATTCTCTTTGGACTGCTACCCGCCTTGCGCGCATCGGCAACCGACGAGATCGACGCCTTGCGCGCCGGTGCACGAACAACGGGACCCACACGCAGCACGCGCCGTGTGCTTGTGGTGGCTGAGATTGCCTTGGCGGTGGTCACGCTCACTGGCGCAGGGCTCATGCTCCAATCCTTGAATCGGCTGCAATCAAGTGAACTTGGCATGGATCCGACGCACGTGTTGGCGGCACAAATCAATTTGCCGCAGTGGGAGTACGATGGACCACGGGCCGCAGTGTTCTATGAAACGTTTCTCAATCGTGTGCGGAGCGTACCCGGTGTTGCCGCCGCGGCCGCGGTGTCGGACCTCCCTGTCGCCGACGGTAACAGCATGTGGTCCATTCTTATTGACGGACAGCCGCGCACCACGGTAGCGGCGGCACCGGTTGCAATGCCGCAGCAGATCACCCCGGGATACTTCGCCACGATGGGGACACGTGTGCGACGCGGTCGTGATTTTACAGCAGAGGATCGCGAAGGTGCTCCGCTCGTCGCGCTGGTGAACGAAACAATGGAGCGCAAATATTGGGCGTCGCGTGGCGCCATTGGCGGGACACTGGCCATGTTCTCCCCGGATTGGCCACAGGTTACCGTGGTAGGAGTCGTGGAGGATACACGACATGGCGGCTTTCAGGCTGAGGTACCACCGACCATGTACTTTCCCCATCAACAGGCCGGTCTCAGCGCATACTACGTTCCGCTGCAAATGAACGTGGTACTCCGGGCAACGAACGATCCGCTGTCACTCATCGGAACCGTCCGCACCATCTCGCGCGAACTGGCCCCCGATGCTCCCGTTGAACGCGTCGAGTCCATGAAACGTATTGTCGCGCTGTCTGTGGCGAATCGCACGTTCACCACACAGTTGATTGCGCTGTTCGCCGCTGTCGGCCTGGTGCTCGCGGGCATCGGTATCTATGGTCTGATTTCCTACGGCGTGCTGCAACGACGCGCCGAGATCGGACTGCGAATGGCCCTTGGCGCAGGCAGGGGCCGCGTGCTTCGCCTTTTCATGGGCGAAGGCGTGGTCCTCGCGACAGCGGGATTGTTCATCGGCGTGATCATCTCGATCACCGTCCACCGGTTTATCGCCTCAATGCTGGTTGATACAGCAGGCACCGATTTCCTGACACTGATCAGCGTCGCGTTGCTTTTGTTCGCTGCCACCATGACTGCGAGCTGGTTGCCCGCGTTCCGCGCCACACGCATCGAGCCCGTTCGGGCACTGCGAAGCGACTAGGTAATCGCGACCCCAGGTACGCACCACGTCGCTGCACGGCCCGGGGTGATTGCATTGCTGATGTCGGTTCCACCAAGTTAGAGGTCATGAGAACAGCGCTGGCTCTTGTCCTGATGTCCACCGTGGGTTGCCGATCCGCTCCAACGTTGGAGCAGCAGATTGTCGACCGCGTAGCAACTTCACCAGGCGCCGCGGTCGGCGTCTTCGTCCGCGATCTCGCGAGCGGCCAGTCGTTCGCGGTGAATGCCGACTCTTCGTTTCATGCCGCCAGTACGATGAAGATCCCCGTCATGATTGAGTATTTCCGCGCGATTGACGCGGGGCGCATGACGGTCGATTCGAGCATTACACTGCGCAACGAATTTGCCTCAATCGTGGACCGGTCACCATATAGTCTCGATGCCGGCGCAGATTCTGACAGCGCACTCTACGCCGACGTTGGAATGCGCGTCACAATCCGTTCATTGGTTGAGCGGATGATCACCCGATCGAGCAATCTGGCGACGAACGCGGTCATCGACATCCTCGGCGCTCCACGCATTCAGGCGACGGCCATTTCGTTAGGTGCGTCAGCGATCCGCGTGCTGCGCGGCGTAGAAGACAGCAAAGCCTTCGCACAGGGCTTGAACAATACCACCACCGCGCGCGACCTGGGCGCGCTTCTCGAAGCAATCGTCTCCAACCGCGCGGCTGGCGCTGCAGGAAGCGCGGCCATGCTTGCGATACTCGAACGTCAGGAGTTCAACGAGGAAATTCCGGCCGGGCTCCCGCCAGGCACGCGGGTCGCGCACAAGACCGGACAAATAACCGCCGTTCTGCACGACGCGGCAATAATTTTTCCTCCCGATCGGTCGCCGATTATCCTCGTTGTGCTGACCGGGGGCATGTCGGATGAAGGAGTCGCTCGCGCGACCATTCAGGACATCGCTCGCATCACATGGCAGCAGATGGCGAACCCTGAGTAGGTCGCCCGCCCCGAAAGATCTTCTTGACTTCAACCGGATCGCACGCGATGTTCACCACATGATGCACTTCGCCGCCCGCCAGTATTCGTACGCCACCTATTATCGCGCGCCCCAATCACGGGATGCGAGAGGTGGTGTTACGCGTTAGGTAGAGTCGCGCAGCGCTTCACAACTCGATCGGCCCGTGGAAACTCCACGGGCCTTTTTTCTTTCCCCCCTACGTCCATGCAAAACCTTCTCCCGCAAACCGACTCCCAACACCACGCTGCCCCCCTCCCTCTCGCACAGCAGTGGTCGGCGTACACCGCAGATGAGCACTTCGCGTGGAGTGAGTTGTATCGGCGTCGCATGGCGTCGCTGCGCAAGACGGGGAGCCGCGCCGTGCTGGACGGAATAGCCAGCATCTGCCTGTCGCCACACATTGTTCCTGACCTGGCTCAGGTGAATGCGTTGCTCGCTCCGCGCACAGGGTGGCGTGCAATTCCCACGGCGGCCTACCTTGAGGCCGGACGGTTTTTCGAGTCGCTGGCACGTAGGGAATTCCCGACCACCATCACCGTCCGCCCGCTGTCGTCGCTCGACTACATCCCTGAGCCCGACATCTTTCACGATGTGTTCGGCCACGTGCCGCTGCATGCAGACCCGGTATTTGCAGACACCCTGCAGCGCGTTGGTCAACTGGCTGCGCATACCACTGGCGAGCGGCTTGCGTGGGTCCAGAGATTCTTCTGGTTCTCGGTGGAGTTTGGACTCGTGCGCGAGAACGGAATTGCGAAGATCTACGGCAGCGGCCTCGTGTCGTCGATTGGCGAGGAGCGGCACGCACTAAGCGGTGAATGTGAACACCGTCGCTTCACGCTGGACGAGGTCATCGAGACCGACTTCGACCACGCGCACGTACAGCCCGTGCTGTTCGTAGTCGATTCCTTTGATCACCTGCTCGACGAGCTTGGTGCGCTGGAGCGCCGCCTCGCGACATGATTCCCATAGCACGCCCGCGACCTGACACCTCGGATCCGTCTGGCGTCCGAGGTGCTAGATCAGAACCGCATCTTATTCAAGAACGCATCCGGCTGGACTCGCGATCCGACTCCTTCGCTGGCCTACTCGCATGTGTAAACAACTCTGCGAGTGTGAGGTATTCGACGTCGCCGCACAGATCGCGGATCGAGCGCCATCCAAGGGCACGGTAACTCTCGGTCTGCGCCTCATTAAAGGATTGATCGCTGGTCGACTGGTGCGGGAAGGTGGGATTGGCCGCCGCATAGCTTAGCACATCCGGATTCTCCGTGCCCAGAATGATCGGTTTGACGTAGAGAATTCGCCCGTCGGGGTCGGCTTTATTGACCGCGGAATATCGCACCGTGCCGAGCGCGTACCGTTCCTTCTTGTCCCGCAGCGGCTGTATATCACCTTTGTCGAAATCGATCGGAATTCCGAAGTCGATCCGGATTTTTCGCATCGCGTTGCCGAGATCATCGTAGCTGAAGTCGGGGTCGCACCCTCCGTCGAGCACCACGATCATGAGACAACGACGCCGCACCATCTCGTACAAGCCAAGATTCTCAAAATGCCCACCGTCTGACAAATAGACGTATTCACTTTTGTCAGAGGTTTGGCCCAGCGCTTCCTTGATCATGGCGCGCACGGCCGACCGTGGTCCGGACTGCTCCCACGTCCGGTCGCCCGCGGTCCCGGGGTTCCCGAGCCATGCCCCGAGTCGCGCGTTGAACAACGTCATGATGAAGCCAACCACTGGCGACGAATGGTAGCCCATATTCGGACTGGCAGCGGCCCCCGAGATGGCCATCGCGGTACCCAGCGAAATGCCGGCAGCATACTTCTCCGAAGGGCGATACCCCAGTTCCGCGCTCCCACAGTGCAACGGACTCACCGTAAACGAAGTCGCTTTTCGCTGCTGCCACGCCAAACGGCTGTCGTCCGTCAGATTGAGGGTGAGATTCAGCACGTGCAGCGGTCGCTGCGTTCGCAGCTCAGCGACGGGCATATCATCGTGTGGCGCGAGCCCTGTGAACGGGCTGAATTCCTCCCTTCGCTTGCGATTGCTGGCGCCGAGGTAGGCACGGACCAGTCGATCCCGGTACATCCCGTTGAGCGAGAACGTGTTGATATTGATATATCTGGAAGCCACGACTGCCACGGCGAGAAAGCCCATCATCACCAAACCGATCAGATACGGATGCGCACCATCAATCATCACGTAATGGTTCGTCCATTCGACGGGCACCCACGATTCTGCACTGACGATACGCAGTGTTTCAATACTGGTCGCATTGCTTATGGCCAACAGCAGCATATTGGTTACGACGGACAGCGCCCCGCCGAGAAGTACGAGAAAGACCACCGGCGCCAGCATCGGAACAAGCTTGAGCATGCGCGAACCTTTGCTCTTTGCGCCCTGGTCACTCGCGGCCGGAGCCGAACCTCCCAGTTTGCTTATCCACGCACTGGCACCTGCCACCGCCGCCAGCGAGATGTGACCCACGGCATGCTGCCTCATGCCCCATTCCGGAAGCATCAGGACGACCGCGCATAGCCCCGTCCACCCGACGCTATAGAGCAGAATGATCCCGGCACATCGGGACAACCACTCGCGCGCGTCATCGTGAAGAAACCGACTTGATAAACCCACGAAGAAGAAGATACCGATCACAAAACTGAACAGCGCCGCGGAGGGCCCGAACGTGACGTAAAACGCCCACGAGGGAGCGCTCTCCGGGTTCCGCGAGTCCCACAGCGCCACATTGGTTACGAGCCAGACCGAGAGCGCAGTGGCCGCACCCAGCAGGGCCAGCGCGAGCGCCAGCCCGATAAAAAGCTTGATGCGATCCAGCAGGGGCCTCGAATCGACCATGAAGGCAGCCGCCCACGCGATCCCGCATGGTACGAGTGTCCAGACGATCAGCGCACCGACTGAACTGTTTCCGTTGTAGTTCGTCCCCATGTAGAAATACGTGTCGTAGGCCAGGAAAAAGCACATGGCTCCCACGAGCGGTGCGAGGACGCGGGCGTTAAACTGGAAACGCGAATGTTTCACGTTGCCCACTCCGGGCAGGAAACGCAGCGTGTAAAACAGCGCGACGGCCAGCAGCGCAGCCGCGATCCCGCGCAGCCCCCAGCTTACGAAGAACGAGTCACTGATCGCATTCAGGATCGGCAGGCTCCAGTCGGGTTCCTGTCCCTGCACGTAGATCATGTGGCCGTACTTTCGCTCGGCGATCGAAAGAGCGGCGATACTCAAGCGTGGCACCATCAGGACGAACATTACCAGCGGGATGAGCACCAGCCAGTTTAATACGATGTTGCGGAAAATCGTCGCGAGCAGCGTCCACATGTCGGCGGAGAATGCACCGCTACGTGGCGTGAGGTAGTGATTGTACTCCCTCAAATGTTCGACCGGTGCCGGCCGCCCGCTCGTCGCGTCATTGGAGGCGTTTGCTGCGCCGTACGTACACAGATCCGAGGTCACGTCCTTGATACCATCCGACGACCACTCATCCTTGATGCCAGCCGACGACCGCTTCTCCCTGATGCGATCCGACGACCGCTTAGCCCACGCGCTGAGCCATGACCCGATGAAACCACCTCCTGACACCGTCGACAGATAATCAAACTGGGACAACAGGCCTTGCTTCGCCATCGCCTGAATCGCGCCGAGCGCAAAGGTCGCGCTGCGAATTCCGCCGCCTGAGATACAGAGCGCACTTAGCGGCGCATCGGCGGCGATGCCCTCCGGACGCGGCACTGCGCGCTCACGGGCCAGTACATCGCAGTACGTGACGGGGCCGCTGGGTGCCGCATTGGACGTCATTTGCTCACCTGCGTGCGCTCCGGCAGGGTGCACGTTGGCTCGTGCGGAATTTTCGGTTCCTTAAGACCATCGCGGTCATCGTCGCGCACCTTGAGATGCTCAATGATTGCCATACGTTCGTCGTGCGTCAGCGGAGGACCAATCAGGCCGGGGCGCACCTGCTGATCGCCACGCCTCTCATCGTAGCCCGCGCCGAACTCGTGACCGCTGTTGCTGTTGCCAGGTTCGGCCGTGTCGAACAGCCAGAATTTGTTCATCTGCTCGCGATCCGGCCGAGTCGGATCGGGCTGTCCTTTGCGTGGCCCACGGGGGGTTGGATCGTACAGACCCAGCCACTCAGGATCGTACTCTCGACTCCCCGCCCTGAAGGTCACGGGCCGGTCCTGAACCGGCGACAGAAGATCGTACACGGTGGGGACCGATCCATTGTGCAGGAACGGCGGTGATGCCCATGCCCCCGCGAGTGGGCGCGGTTTGTACACCCATGCAACACGCGGCATGTCGAGGATGCCGAAGCCATCGAGATCCGCCCGTTCGGCCGCTGTCTTTCCGGCATCATCATAGGCCTTTTCGCGAATCATCGTGCCGAGGTAGCTAAGCGCTGCCCCTACCGACAGGCGAGCCGGATCAATCTGCGACAACGACTGCTCCATCGCATCGGTCATACCGGCGAGTTCCTGTTCCAGAGCGTTACGCTGTGCAACAGATGGAGCGTCGGTGCGGGCACGCAGCTTGTCGATTTCACCCCTCAGATACACACCTTGGCGTTGATTCCACTGCTCAAGTGTTCGCCGTGCTACATCTCGTAACTCGGGAGCAGTCAGGCCGGTCCGGGTGATGTCTACCACGCTTCGGACCCAGTTGGTCGCCGCGTGGGGGTCGGTGCCGATATCGTTGACGCACAATGAGGGGATGAGCCACTCCGGATCGTCCGCCGTTTTCAGCGGAGAGTTCCGCACCTTGATCGCCTCGGGTGCGATGTGCGGTCCGTGGCATCCTTCGCAATGTTGATTGAATAGCGCCAGTCCGGCCTCCGCGCGCGCCGCAATAACCGGACCCAGCAAATCCTCCCGCCAGGCCGGCGACTTCAGGCGGCGCAACGTGGTCTCAATCGTGTGCAGATTGTCGATCAGCGCCGTGGCCCGAAAGCGCTCTTCCAGCGGCAGCGGACGCCCGTATCGATCCATGAACGAGTACCGCGTGCCGACGCCCATCGACTCGCCAATGTTGCGCGCCATGGGCTGGCTGACCGAAGCGCTGTACTGCACCCAGTCGAACTTCCAGATATTCCACAACGGCGGATAACTGACCGGACCCGTTCCGATCGCGTAGTTGGTCGGTACCAGGTGTTCGCCGAACACAGTGTTTGCAATGCGCGTGAGCGCATCGGTGCGACCGTAACCTTCCTGCGTCGGAATCAGCTTGCGGCTTTTCTCTGTGAACCCGACTCCGAGGAGCGTCCCAAGCACCCCCCGCATTTCGCCATGCAATGTCCAGGCACCCGTTGGATAACTCGGTCCGAGAACGCGCTGCGCAAAACGTCGGAACTTGAACGGGTTGACCAGTGTGTTGGTCATCGATGCAATCAACGTCGGCAGGAAGTTGCCGAAATCTGTATCAGTGAACGCGTGACCCGCCTGACCTCCATCAATGCGCATCGCCCGCGTCTGGCCGTTGCGGGTGACTTGAATCTGCCCGGTGTGGCAAGTGGCGCAGGTGATGTCGAGCAGGGTTTCGTTCAGTTCCTTGTCGTAGTGTTTTGTCAGGCCGACAGGCAGGCGATCGGGATTGTTCTTCGTTTCACCGTCGAGGAGAAAGCCATATCGGTTGAGCGCATCAACGAACCGGGCCTTGCCCCATGGCATTTCCAGATGAGCAAACCAGCTGTAGCGCATGCCCTTGAGCCCGGCGCCCTGGCCGGTGTAGTAAAACGTCTGGCGGTCCGCGGCCTCGACACCGGCGCCCCATCCCTGATCCGGATAGGCAACGAACTCTACATTCTCCTCCGGCAACATCTTGCCGCCCCAATGCAGATACAGAGACGTCGCTCCCGCGAACAGGGTGATGAGCCCTACGAGCAACAGCGTTGCAAGCCCTCCCATGCGCAGGAGTGAACCAATCGTGATGCGGCCAACCCAGGATTGAGGCTGGGTATTTGCTCCCATCATGCTTAAGCCGGCAGGCACTGGTAAACCAAGACGCGCGGATCGGCTCGCAGCTTCCGCGTACCAGCGTCCCCGGTTAATGCTGCCCAGTGGCTTGCTCTCGGGCGCTCGATGTTCATTCACATCGATGTATTGCTGTGCGCACTCTTCAGGGATAAGCTGCGACCCATGCACCAACGTCAGTCGCGCTACGACATGAAAGGGCGCTTGCTTCTCTTTCCATTCGACGCTGGCGTTTTCAGTCCAGAACGTCGCTGCACGTTTCCGAAGGCGGTGTCTCATGCGCTGCACGTCCAGAAACTGCACACCGATGTCGAAGTAACTCATCGGCTCATCGGACGTGACGTGCCTCAGCAGTTCGTCGCGAAGAATGTTCAACCCGCGGTCGACGGAGTGGGCCGGATTGCCCGAGCCAGGCATGGCCGAATATTTCACCGCGGCATCGGGACCATGCTGGAACGCCGTGTTGCTCCAGTATCGTGTCGTCTGATACGGCGCGATTTTCTGGCGCTGCTGGCGTATTCCGCGGACCGCCGTTTTCACAACCCCCCACAGCTCAACGGGCGAGACAGTCACCAGCGCCTTGAGTTTTCCCCAGGCACCCTCGGCCGACTTGAGCCGCATGAGCACGGCAAATGCGTGCACATCGTTAATCGGAAAGGTCGTCGCGTTGTTCATCGCGAAATCGCGGCGCCCGTCGTCGTCTGCGTCTTCCGTCGCGGCGGGCAGGGCAACCGAGAAGGACAAGGCGCGCACATCCGGCTTATCATCAGGACTGATGGTCGATGCTCCGTTCGCGAATCGGACGACGGCATCATAGACGCCGGGCTTTGCAAATGCGCCTCGCGCAAGCCGTGATCGCAGCTCGGCGTCGTCGACGGTCCGCGTCAGATCGAACACCTCAAAGGTCCCTCGCACGCATACCCCCTTTGCGTGCGTCCCGCGCGCCAGCTCCCGTTTCTCTTTCGCCGCGAACTTCGCCTGCGAATGCAGGATGCCCGTCATGATTTCAGCGATGTCACTGTCTTCTGTTCGCAGCTTCTTTTCAAATACGGTCATCGGGGGATTTCAGCTGGTGTGAGACAACAGCTCCTGCGCGGCGATCAGGTCGGCCGTGGTGAATCCTTCGGTAAACCAGCCATATACGGGAGCGACGAGCGCGTGCGCCTCTGCGCGGCGCCCCTCGGCGATGAGCAATCTGGCGTATGACGTGGCGGCGCGCAGCTCAAACGATTTCGCCGATTGCTGAACAGCATACTTTAATGCCTGCTGGAAGGCGGTGTGCGCCTCTTCGGTGCGTCCGGCGCGTCGAAAACACTCTCCCTGAAGTCGATGCAGCTCATGCAGAAATCCGTGCTCCAACGTGCGTTCGGCGTGGGCAAATCCTTCCCGGATCACACCGAGACCCTCATCCACACGATCCGCACGCCAATACGCTTCCGCAAGCAGTGAAAGGAACATGGTGCGCACGAGACCTGACCGCAGCGCTTCCAGAGCGGCCAGGCTCTCCTTCAACTCCGTCACCCCGTCCTCCACGCGTCCCATCTGTGCCAGAGCGGCACCCCGAAAGGCGCGGGCCCACTCCGCCTCCTGCGGAAACTCGTACTCACGGCACATGGCGATTGTCTCATCGCCTAACGCGACGGCCTCGGCCGCCTCTCCACGAAACACATGAATCCCCTCTGACACAATCAGGGCGAAGACGAGCGTCACTGGCTGCCGCTGGGAACGGCCGAGGGCGATGGTCTCGCGACTGCGAGCGCGTGCCTGATCGGGAAAACCACGTGCCCACAGCGGACGGCTCGACATGGCCCGTGCAACCATCCCCGGATCAATACCGAACATCGCATTGTACGCCTCATGCCGGGCCGGTTCATGAAGCACGCGCGATTGCTCCAGAAGTTCACTTGATTTTACAACATCGCCGGCAAACTCGTTGGTGACGCCGGCGACGTGACTCGCACTCATGAGAAAGGCCGGTTCATCCGCGGCCTTCGCCTGTGCGTCCAATGTCACCAACTGCTCCCGCACCACCGCGAGGTTGCCCCGAATCATGTTGAAGAACGCCAGATTCCATAAAACGGGAAAGAGCGCCGGCGGATCATCAAGCTGCTGACAGAGCTGCCGGGCCCGAGCGAACGTCGGCTCAAGTTCCTCCGCTGCCCACCCCTTGACAGAGCGTAGCGCTAAGCCGCGCACCATTTGCAGACCGAGTTCCAGCTGCTGACGCGCCGGACCGTCCTTCATGTTCGCGAGACCGCTCAGACCGCGCTCGGTCAAGGACAGCGCTTCACGAAAGCCGAAACGCGAGGCCGCACGATTTGCCGCAAGGTAGAAGTGTTGTGCGGCAGACGAGAAATCACGCGCCGCCTCAAACAGCACCGCGAGTCGCAGGGCGACGGGCGACGTGTCGCCACCATAGTGCGTCGCGAGGGCTCTGGCCGTGTGCCCCGCGAGCGACGCGCGTCGAGCCGGCTGCAACGATGCATAGAGCACGTTCTGGTACAGCACGTGAACAAATCGGTAGCGGGCGGTGAGCCCCTGATCCGGGTATTCGTGCTCCACTTCACGCTGGACCAACACGTGGATCGACTCCAGTACAGCAAGATGATCTTCGACGTCCGCCGGGTCCAACTGCAGCGCTTCGCTGACCAGTGAAGCGTCGAACTCCTGTCCCTGTACGGAGGCCGCGAGCAGCAACTTGCGATCGGTCTCGTCAAGCCGTTCAATCTTGCGACTGATCATACCGCGCACTGACTCTGGCAATTCAGTGGGCGATACCGGAAGCGAACCGGCGACCGCCCACGACCCCGTGGTGTCCTGTTCGATGTTGCCGGTGTCGCGCAGGTAGCGCACGAGATCAACCATGAACAAGGGACTTCCTTCGGTGCGCGCATGAATCGCACGTACGAATTCATCTTCGAAGCGATGCCCAGGGTAGTGAAGCGTCAGATACCGCTCCACGTCGTCGACAGACAAAAAGCCAAGCGCGATCTCTTCATAAATCCCGCGGGTCTGAAGCTCACGACGCACGCGGAGGAACGAATGCTTCACCAGCGCCATGTCGGCCGGACGAAAGCACAGCACAACCAGGATTTGCATCTGTGCGAAGTGACCGGACAGATAGCTGAGCATATCTATCGTCGATACGTCCGCCCAGTGGAGGTCATCGATCACCCACACCAGCGGCGCGCGCCGCGAGAGATCCTGCAGCAAAGCGCTCAGTTCGCGCTTCATGCGCTCCTGCGACACCGCCGGACTGCGACCGGCCTCTTCGCTCTCCGGCTGCTTTGCAGCGCCACTCAGCATCTGCGCGGCCCAAGTCGGGGCGACCGTCTGAATCAGCGTGTCAAAGTTGCCGCGCCCACGAGCGCCGCGTCCCCGCAGACTGTCCAGCGCTTCCAGAACCGGAAGATAGGCGTCGGCGCCGGCAAGATTTTCGGAGCAACGCGCCCGGGCAATCGTGGGACGCACCTCCAGCGCCTCCAGGTGAGCAAGGAAATCGTCCAAAAGACTCGATTTTCCTATGCCTGGCTCCCCTGCGATCCCGATCATCGCGCTCCGTCCATCGCTCACCCTCGCGTAGACTGCGTCCAGCTGAGCAAGTTCCGCTTCCCGTCCCACCGTCGCAGATGCGCTGGCGACGGTGCGTGACGTAGCGCGACTCATCCCCTTGATGCAATCGGCCAACACCCCCTCCACCTCGGCCACCGTCGGTCGTCGCTCCGCTGCCTTCTCCAGCATCCAGTGTAGCAGGTCGGCGAACTTCTGGGGGAGATCGGGAGCAACCCGCGACGCGAGGACCGGTTCAGCGGTGGCGATGCTCGAGATCACGCTCAGCACCGTGGGACCGCCGAACGGCCGCTGACCCGTCGCGAGCTCGTAAAGCACTACACCAAGGCTAAAGACATCCGCCGGCGAACCAACAGTCTCTCCTAACGCTTGTTCCGGGGAGAGATATGCCGGCGTGCCCATGAGGCCGTGCTCACCTGTCACGAACGTCGCTACGCTGGTCGTGGCTTCCGCCGATTTCGGCATCACGGCAATGCCGAAGTCCAGCACTTTCACGTAGCCGTCGGCCCGCACCATGACGTTCTCTGGTTTAATGTCGCGGTGCACGATACCGGCGGCGTGGGCGGCGCCCAACGCACGAGCCACCTGCACGGCGATGTCGAGCAGCGGTGCCAGCTCCACGCCAGCATCTCCGAGTTCGCGAAGGGTGCGCCCTTCAATGAACTCCTGCACCATGAACTGATCGCCGTCGGGCGTTTCACCGACTTCATGGATAATGACGATGTTGGGGTGATTGAGCGCGGACGCGGCACGCGCTTCACGCAGGAGGCGACGGGTGGCCGACGCCGAATCGGCCCCCGACTGATGCCAGAGCTTCACCGCGACGGAGCGATTGAGCCGGGTGTCGTGGGCACGATAGACCGCACCCATTCCACCCTGCCCAATCTGGTCACCGAGCTGATAGTGCCCCAGCATGTCGTGTGGGGGGGGATTCATGTCCAAAAGGAGCGTGCTCCGTGCAACGGGTGACGGGCCACGAGAGTTGCCTGCGAAGAAGTGCTGAGCAGGAAACTACGTCCATCGGGTCATGATGCCCGCGGTCGGGAACATGGCTTTGCAGATGGGGGGACGCTAGAGGCCGCTCGTGTTTTCAGTCGCCGCGGCGATCAAGGGCGGAAAACGCCGTTGCGATCATCAATTTGTAACCGATCAGCGTGTCGCTTCTCTGGATGTGCTGCGTGCGCTGAATGACCCGGCCGGGGCTCGAACCCGGGACCTACGGATTAAAAGTCCGTTGCTCTACCAACTGAGCTACCGAGTCCACTCCGAGGCGTAATGTAGTAGCCCTCGCGCCGGGAGCAAACCTTGGAC